>JAADJC010000120.1 GCA_013151025.1 Acidobacteriota bacterium | reverse complement strand
TCAGCAGCCGGGGCTGCTCAGCAGCCGGGGCTGCATAAAAAAAGGAATACAATTCCGCAATTCCAGTCCCGGGCGGGAGAGTGTAGCTTCGCTACACGCGCACCAACCAAGGGACTGGGACGCGACGGATTGGGCCAGATGTGCGGGTTTGCGACTGGAGCGAAGGAGGAGGAGTACATGCGTACGCAACGAGGAGCGGAGGGAGTAAACGCGTGCAGATGGCCCGAGACTTGAGCATCAATGGGAAAGGAGGGGGATGTGCCACACAAACAGTCAACGGCCCCACGTCTTTCAATTCCTGTTCCCACGCCCCGCGTGGCGGATGACTGAATCCCAAAGGATTCACGCTTGCGTGAAGGACTGCCGGGATTCAGTCATCCGGAAGGTGGCAGCATGCCACCGGGAACAGAAACTGAAAAGCATGAAACCATGCTCCAAGCTTGTTTTCCCACTCAACCTTAACCTCAACCTTGTCTGCACTTGTCTCGCCTCTGTGCTTGACATTCGGGTAAGAGCTTGTAACACTATCAATGAAATAATACCGAGCGGGAGGAGATATGATTTTTGAGCAGATAGAGACCGGCGGCGACAGGAATTTCGGATACCTGATCGGAGACAGCGACACAGGCGTGGCCGCACTGGTGGACCCGTCACCAGACCCGAAACCCTGCCTGGCCGCACTGGAGAGGCACGGCCTTTCCCTTGAGATGGTTATCAATACCCACAGCCACAGCGACCACACAAGCGGAAATGCTTTTTTGAAGGATAAAACCGGATGCAGCATCGTAACCCACGCATCCGCCCCCCACGGAGACATCCGGGTGGATGATTCCCACCCTTCCCTGCCACTTGGAAAGCTGATTCTCTCTTTTCTCCATACACCGGGACACACGCCGGATTCCATCTGCGTCCATGTGGGAGACGAGCTGGTTACCGGTGATACGCTGTTTGTAGGAAAAATCGGCGGAACCGCCACCCGGAAAGAGGCGGAAACAGAGTTCCAGAGTTTACTGATTCTAATGGAGATGGAACCACATATCCGGGTATGGCCGGGCCACAATTATGGCATAGCAAAAAGCTCCACCATTGGCCATGAACAGGAGAACAACCCCTTTATTCTTCGCCTGAACGACTTCAGCGCGTTTTACTGGCTGAAACAGAACTGGGCCGATTACAAGATCCGCCACGGAATAAAGTGACCCCATGGCAGGTGGCACTCCCCACTGGTTCGAAAACTGGTTCAATGAGGATTATCTGGCCCTTTACCGCCACCGGGACATGGCAGATGCCAACCGTCAGATTTCCCTGATTCTCTCCGCGCTTCAGCCAATGCCATCGGCCCGCATTTTGGATCTGGGCTGCGGTGAGGGCCGTCACTCGGAGATTCTCCACCGGCACGGCCTGAATGTGACGGGAATTGATTTGTCCGCAGTTCTGATTGAACGGGGAAAAGTGCAGTTTCCCCATCTGAATCTCGCTGTCGGGGATATGCGCCATATTCCGGGAAAGTTTGACATCATTCTCTCACTTTTCACCAGTTTCGGTTATTTTGACGAAGATTCAGAAAACATGGCGGTACTTCGTTCCGTATCACAGGCATTGAATCCCGGTGGAATCTACTGGCTGGACTATCTCAATCCAGGTTATGTGAAGGCCAGTCTGGAACCGGAAACAGTCCGGGAGCCGTCGCCGGGGCAACGGGTCATTGAAAAAAGGCGGATTGTCGGGGATATGGTGATTAAGGATATTGTTTTTGAATCAAATAATGGGGGAAAGCGCTACCAGGAGCGGGTAAAACTGTACGATAAAAAACAGCTGGAAGAGATGCTGGAAGATGCCGGACTGATTCCAACAGGTAGTTTCGGTGATTATGAAGGTGCGCAGTGGTCGGCGGAATCGTCCCGAAGCATCCTGTTCGCGAGAAAATCTAATGGATAACCCGGTTTTCGTCACCGGGCAGCAAATCGGCTTGCTGGGCGGTCCGCTGTACACAACGTACAAGGTGCTTGGAGCCGTTACCCTTGCCCGTCAAAACGACGGAAATGCCGTGTACTGGCTGGAAACAAACGACGCGGATTTTGCTGAAATCAACCATTTCACTTATCTGGACAAGGCAAATCACTTGAAAACGCTGCGCTGGGACAAAGATACCGGCGGACTTTCCTGCGGATTGATTCAAGCGGATGAAGAACTGGTGGAGATTTTGAACCGATTCTTTGACGACTTGACACCCACAGAATGGACGGAATCTCTACGAAAGCTGGCGCTTTCCTGCTATCAGCCGGGAGAAATGCTGGGGAAAGCCAGTTTTAACCTTGCTTCAGCCCTGTATGGAGGCTTTGGAATCCGCGTCTTTGATCCTTCCGATGATAAATTTCTGTCCGAAATCCGGCCCATTCTGGAAGCGGAAATCTCGGCTACAGAGCCGGGAAAACAGTGCAACGCGTTCCTTCGGGTCAATGGAAAACGCCTGGCATTATTCAAAACGGAAACAGGCGTCGTGTTCCGGGACAATCGTCCTGCGGACCTTGAAACAGGACGGTTGCTACCCAATTTGAAAACCCGGAATATCTGCCAGGACGCATATTTCGGAACGGACACTTATGTTGCCGGGCCGGGAGAGATGGCGTATATCTCAGAACTTGGTCCCAGGTATGTCCGGCACGGGGTTCAAAAGGCCCGGGTTCAGCGACGGATGTCAGCGGTTTTGCTTGAACCCCGGACAAAGCGGCTGCTGGAAAGAATCGGCTTGACGGTAGCGGAAGTGACGGGACAGGAACGGGAAGCGCTCCTGAAATTTGTTCGAAACCGGGAAAGCGGCGTGAACTTTTCCGCCCTGAAAGCCGAATTATCACAGAAAACCAAAGCGTATCTGGATGTTGTGGAGCAGATGGGGCTGGACAGCAAAAGGATGCGGAAAGCCTTGGCACCGGCGGTTCAAGAGGCTTTGGGGAAAAGACGATCGGGCCTTAATGCCGCCATTCAACAGAAATTGTCAGATACCGGTGAACTCAGCGACAGATTGCTGCCAAATGGATTGCCCCAGGAACGGGTTTTCAGCCTTTTTTATTTTATGAACCGCTACGGCTATCTCAATTTTGTACAATGGTTACTGGACCGGCATCGGTTTGAATCGCAGATCCTGGAGGTGGGATATGTTTGACGTTCTTGCCATCGGAGCGCATCCGGACGATATTGAAATTTTCATGGGCGGTGCAATGGCGGCGTTCCACGGGCAGGGCCTGAAGACCGGCATCTGCGACCTGACACGGGGGGAGGCCGGGACCTACGGCTCCGCTGAAATCCGTGCCCGTGAGCTTTCAAAGGCAAGTGAAATTTTATCGGTGGAAAAGCGCGTCACCCTGGATCTGCCCGACGGAAAGGTACAGAATACCGAATCCACCCGCTTAAAGGTTATCAAAGTGATTCGGGACACTCGGCCGGAGCTGGTCTTTACCTTCGCTGATGCCCCCATGCGCCACCCGGACCACCAAAATACCGGAACAATTGTACGGGAATGCTGTTTTCTGGCGGGACTGAAGAAAATTGACACGGGACAGGCGCCCTTTCGCCCATCCGCCTGCATCGGCTTTCCGGAGCTGATTCCGGCAGGCGAACCGGATTTCGTGGTGGATATCACGAATTTCTGGGAAACAAAACTGAATGCCATCCGGGCGTATGGTTCCCAGGTTACCGCAGAGGGAGAAAATGACGGCAACACGAAAACCTTTATACGATCCAACAGATTCTGGGAAGTTCTTGAAGCAAGGGCTGTCATGGCAGGGGCAAAGGTAGGCGCCAATCTTGGAGAACCTTTTTTCAGTGACCAGCCGCTTCGCATCAAAGACGTCATGGCGCCTTTCATCAAGCAGGAACTTCGGTAGGAGAAGACTAAAATGAAAATCGCGATACTGAACTACCATCGGATGGGCGGCTCCGGCATTGTCGCCTACGAAATCGGCCGTGCCATGGCAGAAAAAATGGGTCATATGATACATTTTGTCGGCCTGGAACCCCCCTTTCGCCTGGGAACGCAGTATTCGGATCGAATTAAATTTCATAAAGTCTGGCTCAAGGACTATCCGGTTTTCAACTATCCGCCCTACACACTGGCATTGGCGTCCCAGCTCAGCGAGCTCATTGTCAAATGCAATATCGACCTGATTCACAGCCACTATGCTCTTCCCCACGCGGTGGCTGCACTTCTGGCCCGGGACATTTCCGGCCACGATGTGAAGTGCGTAACCACACTGCACGGCACCGACATTACAGTTGTGGGCGCCCATCCCGCCATGAAAAACATCACCTGCCATGCCCTTAAGAAGTGCGACGCGGTGACCGCAGTATCCAACTACCTGCGAAAAGAAACGGAAGATATTTTCGGGATACCGGAAGGTAAGATTCAAACCATCTACAATTTCCTGAATCCGGACTTCTTCAATCCCGGATTGGAAAAGAGAGACCAATTGAATCCGAAAAATGACTTCATCTGCCTTCATATCTCAAACCTGCGAAAGGTGAAACGGCCTCTGGACGTCATCCGGATTTTCCATGGCCTGTCGGTAAGACCTCCCCGAACCTTGAAGCTGTGGATTCTCGGGGAAGGTCCCATGCAGTCGGAAATGATGAATCTGGCGGCAACCCTTGGCATTGAAGAGCAGGTGGAGTTCATGGGGATTCGGACCAACATCGGCCCGATTATTGCCAGCGCCAACCTGTTGATTATGCCAAGCATGGAAGAGTCCTTTGGTCTGTCCGCGCTGGAGGCTATGGCCTGCGGTGTCCCGGTGCTTGCAGCACATGCAGGGGGTCTGCCGGAGGTGGTAAAAGACGGACAAACCGGGTTCTTGTTTCCAACCGGCGATGTCCGTGCCGCTGTGGAAAGAGGCCTCCAGCTTATCCAAAATCCCAATCTCCTTAATGCCATGAGAGAAATGGCGGCAAAACACGCTGTGGAGACGTTTAATATGGATGCCATTGTCCATCAGTACAACCGACTCTACGAATCCGTACTTACCGGAAAAAGAAAAGGGGCACAGCCATCAAGCACCTGAAGATGCTTGCTCCCTATCTCCACAAACACCGGGCCGCGCTCACCATCGGCTTTCTGTTCATCATTTTACAGAATTATGCGGTTTCGAAAATACCGGCTTACATGCGGGGCATGCTGGATGAAATAACCGGCGCCAACCGCCTCCCTGTCATCATGGACAATATCCGGATGGCCGTGTTCTTTACTGCCTTAACAATAGTCAGCATGTATGGCATGCGGAAACTCATCATCGGCGTGTCCAGAAAAATCGAATTTCGACTCCGTTCGGATATTTTCGACAAGTTTCTGCGGCTTGACGCCATGTTTTTCCGCTTCCGGGAAACCGGTGACCTGGTTTCCCGTAGCACCAACGATCTCAATGATGTTCGCACCCTTCTGGGACCGGGAATGATGTACGTTCCCAATTCCCTGACCCGTGTGGCACTTTTCCTCCCCATTATGTTTTCTCTCAGCCCCCGGCTCATGGTCTGGATTGTCGTGCTGATTATAACGGTGGTGATAACGATTCTGTTGCTGATGCCGCTTCTTCGCGTACGGTTCCGGAGGGTTCAGGAGGCATCCGCTGCCATTCAGGCACGGGTCTGGCAAGAAATTTCCGGCATCGAAACCATTAAACTCCACACACTGGAACAAGTGGAAACCCGCCGATTTGCCAGCTTGAACCGGTGGTATATCCGTAAACAGATGGATATGGTTCGCTACCGGGGGTTCATGTGGCCTTTTTTTGTTTTTGTGTTCTCCCTTGCAGAATTATTGATCCTGGTAATCGGCGGCAGGCAGGTCATTTCCGGTGTCATGACCATCGGCCAGCTTCTTCAATTTAACATTCTGGTTTCTTACCTCACCTTTCCCATTCTCTCCCTTGGCTGGGTCATGTCCCTGATCCAGCAGGGAATCAGCGCCATGGGGCGAATCAGCGAAATTCTTGATTCTCCTGAAGAATCCCGCCAGGAGGACGTGGCCATTCCGGATGGGGCACTCAATGTTGAAGTTCGAAACCTCAGCTACCGCTACCCGCAATCCGACGACTTGATGCTGAAAAGCATTTCCATGGACATCCGCAAAGGAGAAACTGTTGGAATCACCGGCCCCATCGGGTGTGGAAAGTCCACGCTGGCGGAGCTTCTCACCGGCATCCTCCAGGCAGAACCCGGCATGATTTTCCTCAATGGTATGGACATTTCTCAAATTTCAGCTACAAAAATCGGCAGCCGGGTGACACTTGTACCTCAGGACCCCTTCCTCTTCACCCGAACAATCGCCGAAAACATTGCCCTTGGAGAGTGCTCACCGGCCCCGGAACAGACACTGGCTGCCGCAAAAAAAGCGGGGCTGGAAAAAGACCTTGCCTCATTTCCAAACGGCATTGACGAGATGGTGGGGGAAAGAGGCATTACCCTCTCCGGGGGCCAGAAGCAGCGGGTTGCCATTGCCCGGGCGCTCTACCGGGACGCGTCCTTCCTGGTACTGGATGACGCGCTTTCTTCCGTGGATTCCCGTACCGAATCAAAAATCCTTCAGGCACTTTCCGGAGAAAAACAGAACAGGGCTGTTATCATCATCTCCCATCGAATTACGGCCCTGAAAAACACCAGTCGGATCTACGTACTGGATGAAGGCAGGATCATGGAATCCGGCACCCATGCCGATCTCATTCAAAAAGATGGACTCTACGGGAAACTGGCCCGGTTGCAGCAGATGGAAGAGGAACCGGTTCCGCAACAAAATGGAGGGGATCATGAAAACCTCTAAGCGAAATACCAGGCTCTTCCGCAGACTGATTCCCACCTTACGTAAACACACTATGCTGGCCACTCTTGCCGTGTTGTTGATGATACTGGTGGATATCGCCGGTGTGGTTAAACCCTGGCTGGTGAAAATCGGTATTGACCGCTATGTCCGAAACGGGGATATCCCCGGCCTTACCCGAATCGGCATCATCCTGGCCGCAATCCTCATCGCCGGTTTCCTGTTTCAGGTTGTTTTTATCATCACCGTTCAATACCTGGGCCAACGCCTCCTCTTTGACCTCAGGATGGACCTGTTCCGGAAGCTCATGCGCCTCCCTGCATCTTACTTTGACAAAACACCCCTGGGAAAAACCCTGACTCATATCACCAGCGACGTGGAAGCCATCCGGGAATTCATCTCTGATGGTATCGTGACTGTGGCAGGGGATGTCCTGAAAATCCTCTTCATCGCAAGCGCTATGGTCATGCTCAGCCCCAGGCTGGCTCTGGCCGCGTTTATCACTCTTCCTTTCTTTGTTGTCGCCACCGGTTTATTTCGTAAATCCATCCGAACCGGGTTCCGGGAGGTCCGGAAGGCAAACAGCGACATCAACACTGTGCTGACGGAAACCATCGGCGGTGCCAGAGAAATTCAGCTTTTTCAGACAAAAGGAGAACGAAGCTCTATTTTTGAAATTTGCAACCGCCATTATCTTCTTGCCTACCTGAAAGTGATCCAGGCCTACGCCCTCTATTTTCCAGTACTGGAAATTGTTTCAAACGGCGGGATGATCCTGATTCTGGTCACGGCCCACTTTTTCATGGGCACTGCGCTGGAACCCGGTGTGATTTTTGCCTTTTTTGCCTACATCAATATGTTTTTCTTCCCATTGCGGCAAATGGCGGAAAAGTTCAACCTCTTTCAGTCCGCCATGGCCGCATCCGAGCGGGTCTTTCACATGCTGGACCAACCGGAAGACATCTCAAACCCGGAAGGTGCCTGCGTCCTGCCCGAAAACGGCAAAATGGAAATCCGGTTTCAAAACGTCACTTTCGGCTATGATCCCACGCAGCCTGTCTTGAAAAACGTCACTTTCAATATCAATGCCGGAGAACGGGTTGCTTTCGTCGGTGCCACCGGCTCCGGAAAAACCACTGTTATCAAACTCATCAATCGACTCTATGACATTCAGGAAGGGACAATTCTCGTCAACGGTATAGACATATCCCAACTTTCCGCCGTCGAACTCAGAAAGCGAATTGCCACCATACCCCAGAACCCATTTCTCTTCACCGGCACAATATCCGACAACATTTCTCTTCACAGATCCGGCGTCACAGACAAAGATGTTCGCCTCGCGGCTGAAAAATCACGGGCCAGGCAATTTATAGAACACCTGCCCCATCGCTACGGGGAAAAGGTCCTTGAATCCGGAAAGCGTCTTTCCGCCGGTCAGCGGCAACTCCTCGCGTTCACCAGAGCGCTTACCGGCAAACCGGAACTGGTAATACTGGATGAAGCTACCGCCAACATTGACTCGGAAACGGAACATTTGATAGAACACGCGGTGGAAGAAATTACACATAACAGGACTGCCATCATCATAGCCCATCGCCTCTCCACCATCCGCAAAGTGGATCGAATCTTCGTCTTCCGCAAGGGAAAACTTGTAGAATCCGGTACCCATACAGAACTTCTGCAACAAAATGGCCTGTACGTAAGATTCCTACCCGACGGGAAGTGCAAGTGAAAGTGTACGTGCTTGAGGGAATGTAGCGTTGCCAGCTTAATTCATAACTGGTAGTTTGAGAAAACAGGACACACGTACTCTGAAAATTGCAGTTCTCATTTTCCCGTTCTGTACTCTCACTCTCATACGCACACGCATATACACTTTCACTGTTTTACTCTCCAGAAAAGACAAGACTTTACAAATCGATGAATGAATGAGAAAGTATGAATACGATAATAGCAGGAGAAAAATATGAATTCATCCAAAGAAAAAGAGAACCCGGCCAGACGCCTGAAAATGCAGGTTCGTTTCAGCAAGGCCAGCAGCTTTCAACCGGGTCTGGTCACTGAGATTTCAACGTCCGGCTTAACTCTACTTTGCCGGGAAAAACCAAAAGATAGAACGATTACCCTCTCACTGGCTTATCAGTCCCTTTCCACCGATATTGTCTGCGAGGCCCTGCGCCAGGAGACGGTAGACATCCACGGCCACACACTGAATCACCTTCAACTGAAGATTGTCGCTGCTCCGCTCTCTTATCTGGATATCGTAGATGCGATTGAAGCACAACAGGTTCGCAACAATAATGGTCTACCAACTGAAAGCTCTGCCCCTGATGTTGAAGAAGATATCCTGGAAATCCTGCCCGAAGATCTCGAAGACGATTAAACAAGCGGCGCTTTGCGCCGCCGTGGACAGTGAATAGTGGATGGTTCAGAACGGAAACAAGAGAAAGAATTGGTCAATTCCTGCCTTTTTCCAAGTCTTTTCTGGACTTAAACAGACCCAGAACCCCCTCTCTTCCTCTTCCTGTCCCAACTATCCACCATGTACGCAAAGCCGCCTGCGGATCGCTTTTTTTACTGTGTCATTTCGTACTCGCCGTTCAGTGGATAAACGTGTTCTTTCCAGACTTTCTGATACTCTTCATCATTTCGTTCCGGTTTAATCAGCATGATGCGCTTGCAGTATTCCCGCTGAACGTCGTTTGTTACGTGAATGTCGTAGATTTCAAGGCCGAAAGAGGCGAAATCCCGCACCATGAAGTCAAATATCTGGTTTACAACAGCGCTGTCGGTTTCGTCCAATTTGCACTGTTCAAGGATGAGCTGGCCGTACACGACGATGGAAAACATTTCCCCCACCGGCAGGGAAAAGGACGGGTCCGCGCCCTGCGCTTTGTCGGGAGCGGCCTTCATCAGCATTTTCTTGAAAATGTTCACCTGCTCAATGAAACGCTCTACGTTGGGTAAGGTCTCAAATTCCCTGAAAATCGGGGCGTAATCGTGAAATTGAACCTTCCCGAGCCCACGTGCCGGCCCCTGGTTGAAGAGATAGTTGTCGTCTCTGTCATCCAGTACAGGTTCTACTTCCGGATATTCTTTCGGATGGAAGAAGTAGTTCTCAATAAATTTTCGAATCAGCTGGACGTTGACGTGGACTGTTCCCTCCAGTTTGGATGGGCCCCAGATGTCAGATGTGCCGATGGAAAAGTATGTATCTTTCTCAAAGCCTTTTGCGGCTATAATATTCCACAAGAGGGCAATTACCTGCTCGGACTGAAGGGTGACTTTCATTTTGCTGGTGGGGTTGTACAGAAGATACCGGCGGTCATCCGCCGCCGCGAGACGGAAATAATCGGTTGCCCGACGCTGATACAGTTTCATGGCAATGAGACGAAGCCAGGCATCTGCAAAGCCTTTTTGTACATGGGGCATATCTGTAACAGGTTTCCCATACAACACCCGGTTGGCCGCATGGGTGATGGCTTCATAGAAACAATGTTCGGCAAGGCCGATGGATGCGGGGCCAATATTAAATTTCCCGATGTTGACGGTGTTCAATGCCGCATCCCAGGCTTTCTGTCCCCGAATTAAGATGTCTTCGTCGGTAATCGGATAGTCATGGAGGGCAAAATTGGCAACGTATTCCTGATGATTTACCACGTTTTTTTTCAGTTCATATTGTTTGTGCTCAAAATTCGTTACAAAGAAAACATAGTCGCCGCTTCCATCGTCCATTTTTCCGAAAGTAGATACCATCGCCGCCTCGTTTCCGTTTCCAATGTAGTATTTCTCGCCATTGGCAACGTAAGTGCCATCACCCACCGGGGCCAGTTTTGTTTCGGTGGAATAGATGTCCGCCCCGTGCTCTTTTTCGGACAGCCCGTAGGCAAATATCGCCCCTTCTTTCAGCAGCCGGGCCGCTTTCTTTTTTGCCACTTCGTTGTCGCTCATCCAGATCGGGCCCAGCCCAAGTATAGTCACCTGAAAACAATACCAGTAGCCAAACCCATAGAAGGCGAGTAGCTCGCTGTATTCACTGTTTCTTGCCGAATCCCAGCGGCAGTCCGGGTCCCCTCCGGCATACTGTTTCGGTGTCAATAATTTGGAAAATATCTGCTCTTTTTTCAGGAAATCAAGAAATTCCCGGTACCAGACCCGCCTATTAAAGTCCTCTATCAGGCGGGTTTTGCCCATATTTTCAAAAAAGGCTATCGTTTTGTCCATAATAGACCTGGAACCGGCATCCGCCATCAAGGTTTTGTATTTCTTCGGCTGCACCAGAAAATTCTCACCCATTTTCATTCCTCCCACAGGTTTTCTCAAAAAAAACAATCCGTTTTTCATCTGGAAGAATAACACATCAAAGGCTTCTTATGAGTAAAACAGGAGGGGGTTTTTGCTTCCATCTAATACAATCAAAAAAAGCCCGCCATCAGGCGGGCTCGTTCACGGTTTTGAAAGGTGTTTGTCAGGAAAGATTGGCCTGCGCGGCGGCAAGTATCGCAACTGGCACCCGGTAAGGAGAACAACTGACATAATTCAGCCCCACTTTGTGGCAGAAGTGGACAGATGCCGGGTCGCCGCCGTGTTCACCGCAGATTCCCAACTTCAAGTCCGGCTTCACGCTCCGGCCCTTTTCACAGGCAATCTTTACCAGTTCGCCGACACCAGCCACATCAATGGTCTGGAAGGGATCAAAGGGAAAAATCTTTTTCTTCAGGTAATCGCCAATAAAGGTCCCTGCATCATCCCGGGAAAAACCCAGTCCCATCTGGGTCAGATCGTTGGTACCAAATGAGAAGAATTCAGCAATTTCCGCAATCTCATTGGCGGTAATTGCCGCCCGGGGCACTTCGATCATGGTTCCCATCAGATAATCCACCCGCGTTCCCCGCTCTTCAAATACGGCTTCGATTTCCTTTACCAGAATGTCTTTCAGATAAGCCAGCTCTGATTTGAACCCGACCAGAGGAATCATGACTTCCGGTACCGGGTTCAGACCTTTTGTCTTGCAATTTACGGCTGCTTCAAAGATTGCGCGAACCTGCATTTTATAGATTTCAGGATAAGTAATACCAAGTCGACAACCCCTGTGGCCCAGCATGGGATTCATTTCCATCAGGGATTCAATCCGCTGTTGCAATGCATCCGGCGAGACGCCAAGCTGCGTTGCCAGTTCCACCTGAGCATCCTCTTCCTTGGGCAAAAACTCATGAAGAGGGGGATCCAGCAAGCGAACGGTTACCGGCAGGTTGTTCATGGCAGTGAAAATGCCTTCGAAATCTTCCCGCTGCATCGGCAGAATTTTCGACAGCGCCTTTTCCCTTTCAGCCGTGCTCTTTGCCACAATCATTTCGCGCACAGCCAGGATGCGTTCTTCGTCAAAAAACATGTGCTCGGTTCTGCAAAGCCCGATGCCCTTCGCACCGAGGCTCCGGGCCACTTCTGCATCGTGGGGGGTGTCTGCGTTGGTGCGCACGCCAAGACGTTTCGCCTTCTCCGCCCAGCCGATCAGCTTGGTGAAGTTACGATACACGATAGACTGGGAAGCTTCTCCCTTTCCTTCCACCAGAATCTGGATGACCTCCGAGGCCATTGTTTCCACGATTCCCTCCAGAACTTCTCCGGTGGTTCCATCAATGGAGATATTGTCTCCCTCTTTCAAAGTGCGTCCACCTGCAGTCACAGTGCCCTTATCATAATCAATTTCCAGATCGCCGCAGCCGACAACACAGGGTTTTCCCATGCCTCTGGCCACAACAGCCGCATGGGAGGTCATGCCGCCCCGGGCAGTCAGGATGCCTTGCGCCACGTCCATTCCAGCCAGGTCTTCCGGGGAGGTTTCAAACCGCACCAACACCACTTTTCCAGATGCCGACATTTCAATCGCTTTTTCCGCAGACAGGGCAATTCGGCCACTTGCCGCACCCGGCCCCGCATTGAGCCCTCTGGCCATCAACCTGCCGGCTTTAAGGGCAAGATTTTTGTTATCCGAATTGAACACAGGGGCAAGTAGTTGAGTAATAGCGGTGGGTTCCACACGTTTCAGCCCTTCTTCCTGGGTCAACAATCCTTCTTCCACCAGGTCAACCGCAATTCGGATACTGGCAAATCCGGTTCTTTTCCCGTTACGGGTCTGAAGTAGATAGAGTTTGCCTCTTTCAATGGTAAATTCCAAGTCCTGCATATCCCGGTAATGGGTTTCCAGTTTCTTGTAGATATCTACCAGTTCCAGGTATATTTCAGGCATTTCTTCTTCCAGTGACTTCAGCCCGGAATCCCCGGCCTGTTCCTTTGAAATAGGATGGGGTGTACGGATACCGGCTACCACATCCTCACCCTGGGCATTGACAAGAAACTCCCCGAAGAAACGCTTTTCACCTGTGGCAGGATCACGGGTGAAAGCAACTCCTGTTGCACAATCGTCTCCCATATTTCCGAATACCATGGACTGAACATTAACAGCAGTACCCCAATCGTCGGGAATGTGATTGATTCTTCGGTAAGTAATGGCGCGATCATTGTTCCAGGAACTGAACACGGCACCGATAGCTTTCCAGAGCTGTTTTATCGGCTCCTGTGGGAAGGTTTCCCCTGTTTTTTCCTGAAAAACCGCCTTAAATTGAACCACCAGTTCCTTCAGATCAGCGGCGGTCAGTTGCGTATCCTCTTTTACCCCCCGGGCTACTTTCATGGCGGTTAATCTGGACTCAAAATGCTCCGAATCCATGCCCATGACCACATTTCCGAACATCTGAATGAAACGACGATACGAGTCATAGGCAAATCGCTCATTCCCGGATTCTGACGCCAGTCCCAGGACGGACTGATCATTGAGTCCCAGATTCAGGACAGTATCCATCATCCCCGGCATGGAAACACGAGCTCCGGAACGGACTGAGACCAGCAAGGGGTTTTTCGTATCACCAAATTTCTTCCCAAGCTCTTTTTCCAGGCGGGACAGATTTTCCCGAACCTGTTCTTCCAGGCCATCGGGATATTTCCCGTCATTTTTGTAGTAATGCACACAGGCTTCGGTTGAGAGGGAGAATCCCGGCGGCACCGGTACGCCGAGGTTGCACATTTCCGCAAGGTTGGCGCCTTTGCCACCCAGCAGATTTTTCATTCCGGCATTGCCTTGTGCACCCTGCTTTGAAAAATAATATACGTGCTTATTCATTCCTTTTCCTCCTGAACACTCGTAATATAACGGGTTAAAGCCATTGTCAGTTGTGACTTGGCCGCTTCCCCGAGAGGAAGCTCAATTACAACAGTCTCATTCACTTCTCTCAATGTAATCATCAGCATAGTGCGTTTCCCCACTGTACGCTCCACTCTCTCGGCATGGAAGTAAGGCACATAATGGGAATTTTTGCTTCCCACCATGCTGATTCCCTGATCCGTCACAATAACCGCTCCGTTGAACCGCTTAATCTGACGCTCGTTTCGAAATACCCGAATACGGGGGGATTTCCGAAACCATTTTGACTGAATACCGACCAACAACAATGGCTCTTCCTTTGCAAACATATCCCGTACATTTGATACGTTCATGTGTCCAGCCAGCTCGCCACTGTTCAACATCCGTTTCAGTTCATCCGCCGGATTGGGACCTACCTGCGTGTTCAACGCGTATCCACACGCACCGCACTGCTTTCTTGCGGGGGGATTGTGCGCCCCACAGAACGGACATTCTACCATTAAAATCTTTCCACAGAAAGAGCACAGGGTAGAACCCGGCTTGTTTAAAACCCCACAGTGGATACACTGGATCGCGCTGGGTGTTATCTTCTTGTCTATCAAGAAATTACAATTCGGACAGTAAATCAATCCCTCGTCAATCAGGGATTCGCAGAAGGGGCATTTCTGTTTTCTTGCCTCGCTGGCATCCAGGCGGTCATCGTTCAGGTAGTTGAAATAGTGATAGCTTTCCCCTCCCTTGTTCATATCTCCACAGGCCTCAGAGACTTCGGCAAAATCAACTTTTTTCGAATACATGGAATGCCCGATGACCAGGGTCAGATCCGAGATGGACAGAATCACCCGGGGACATCCTTCCGAAAAATTGTAAATACCCTTCAATGCGGTTTCGCTGAAAATCTTTGAGCTGTCCCCACCGGAAAGCTGAATTCGATGTGCAACCAGCCTTTTTGTGTCCGGAAAGTCCAGATTGCGCAGAAAAAACCGCACTGGAAGCCTCTGCCAGAACTCCGGCATGTTACGAATTGCCGGTTCCAGCGGTTTCTGCCCGGACAAAATGAAACTCAGGAGAAAGGACCCATTGTAAACCAGGTTCATCAAAATTCGAAGCTCCTGAAGCATTTCCGGGTTATGCGCCAGCATCTGGCCTTCGTCAATGACCACAATACACTTGACATCGTTCTGGTGCAACTCAGTAAGTTTTTCCCTCATATTGTTGAGAATACTGATTTTATCTGACGTATCAAATTCATCCACCCCGAACTGGCGGGCAATTTCCCCCAGCATTTCATTCACGGATAATGTGGGATGATCCAGAAATGCGATTCGAACATCGGACCCTACATCCTCTTCAATGGTCTGCATGAATTTGTTCAAAAGCGTAGTTTTACCATCTCCTGCATTTTCGGATATAAGCAACGCACCGCCCTTACCGGAAACAACCGCAAATTTCAACCGTACCAGACATTCCTGATGTTGTTTGCTCATATAAATCATAGATGGGTCCGGCGCCAGTGCAAAGGGATACTTTTTCAGCCCCCAATATCGAAGATAGGCGGGAAGCTTCTTGATTTTTTTCTCTGTTCCTTTCGGCTCTTGCAATTGTTCTTCCATGTTCCCCTGCACTTCTTCCAAATTTGTCTCTCAAACCATTAGACTGACATTATACCGCAGAATCTACCGGTTTCACGGATTGTGATCGCCCTTTGCAGCCCCATCTGTACCAAATTCTTCGCAGAGCTTGTGAAAATGGTATCTGAAGGAGCGAAATGTCATACCCAGGAGGGATGCGGCTTCTCCCATTTTTCCCTCACATTTTTCCATCGCCTTAACCATGTAAAGGTAGCGGACATAACGCAACTCCTTCTCCATATCCATTCCTTTGTCCGAAAGTGACACTTCCGACAGCGAACCGGGTCCCTGGTTTATTTCTTCCGGCAGATGTTCAGGCAGGACAATTTCGCCGGGAGAAAAGGCCAGAATCCGCTCAATGACGTTCTCCAACTCCCGGACATTACCCGGCCAACTGTAGTTTTCCAATCGCGCCAATGCTTCCGGACTTAGTCGAGGGGGACTTTTCCTCAATCTTCCACTGATTCTCCCAATAAAATGTTCAGCCAGTAATGCAATATCTTTTTGCCTTTCCCTTAACGAAGGCAGATGCAGCTGAAACACATTTATTCGGAAAAACAGATCCTGACGAAACTGTTTGACCTTTATCAGTTCTTCAAGATTCCGATTTGTCGCCGCCACAATTCTCACATCCACATGAATATCCCGCTCACCGCCGATCCGACGGATGATAAATTCCTGCAGGACCCGGAGCAACTTGGATTGCATGCTCATGGGCATTTCTCCGATTTCATCCAGAAATAGCGTACCGCCATCAGCCAGTTCAAAGAGTCCCTTTCGTGAAGAAACCGCCCCGGTATATGCACCCTTAACCACACCAAATAATTCCGCTTCCAGCAGAGATTCCGGCAGTGCGGCGCAGTTCACAGACAAAAAGCGCTTATCCTTTCGCTCACTGTTTTGATGAATCGCCTTCGCTACCAGTTCTTTGCCGGTTCCGCTCGCCCCGGTGATCAGGACTGCAAGATCCGTGGGTGCAGCCTGTTGAATCATGTGCATCAGGTTCTTGATTCCCGGGCTTTTACCGATAATACCGCTGGTGTCTACATCCTCCATCAACTGGCGTTTCAATGTTTTCACATCTTCCCGCATGGAACGATTGGACAGGATTCTTTCCACGACGATTCTCAGCTCTTCGATGTCAAACGGCTTCATAAGATAATCGGCGGCACCCAATTTGAGAGCCTGGATTGCGGACGCGGCCGAAGCAAAAGCCGTGATGATGACAAAATCAGACTGGCATCCCCGGTTCCTTGCTTCCCGGAACAAGTCCAGCCCGGATAAACCTGGCAGTTTAAGATCAGTTATCACAACATCAAATTCATCGCTTTCCATGACGGAAAGGGCCTGTTCCGCCGTTTCGGCCTGCTGAATTTCCGTCACCTGAGAGCGAAGAGCCTGGGACATTATCAAAAGAAGGCTCTTTTCATCATCAACCAGCAATAAGCGGCTCGTATTCAATGTATACCTCCCTCTGCAAGTCTATCGCAACGCGGGATTCTTATTGAAAATATTGCGCCTTCTCCCAACCTGCCTCCGACTTCAATCCTGCCTCCTATTTCCTCCACAATACTTTTTGAAATGGAAAGACCCAGACCAAACCCTTTGGCAAATGTGGAAAAATAGGGTTGAAAAATTTTCTCACGAATTTCCTCCGGTATCCCATTCCCGTTGTCTGAAATTCGAATTGTAATTTCAGAAATGTCCATCTCGATTTCCACAGTAATGCGTCTGGTGTCCTGATATTGCACAGCTTTCTCAGCATTCTTCAGGACGTTCCAGATGACCCGCTTGAATTTGCCCCGCTGGCATTTTGCCCACGCCTCCCCGGTATACACATCAGGGGAAACGACCAACTCAATTCCTTCCCTGCAGCCTTTCTCAAAGAGGTTGGTTACTTCCGCTACCAGTTGACAGACATTGGTCGGCTCCGCCATCGGGCTATTTTCCCTGGTGAAACTCAGAAAATCCTGAATTGTACTTCCAAGCCTGACGATTTCCTGCTGGATGATTTCGTACAACTCGTCTCCCTGTTTCGTCATATCCTGCTCTTTCAGAAGCTGAACAGCTCCCTGGATTGAAGCCAGGGGATTGCGGATTTCATGGGCGATTCCGGCCGCCATCTCGCCCAGAGACATGAGGCTGTTCTTGAACAATACGCTCTTTTCCATCGCACGCCACTCGGTCAGATCACGGAACAGGATCAACAGGCCGATAAATTTCCCACTTGAATACATCTTCGTCATGTTCAGGCCGATGATTGTTCCGTTCTCGAACTCATGTTCTCCCCGTTGCATTCGTCCTTCTTCCGAATCCAGGAGAATACTGGCCACCGGAAGAAATTCATTGACATCGTTGTTCATGAGTTTCGTCTCATCAAAAAGCTGGTTCATACGAAGAAATTCACGGGCAGCGTTATTCATAAAGGTTACGTGGAAACTGGCATTTGTTGTCAGCATTGCACTGGGAATAGAATCTACAATCCGGTTTTTCAGAATAGTAATTTCCTTCAACCGCTTTTCTTTCAGTTCCACCTGTCCGGTCAAACGGCGAATTCGAACCGACAATACTCCAATTATAAGGGAAACAATAAAAATCGCCGTAAAGTTTACACCGATCATGTAGGACACCCTGGTATCCGACAGAGGGTGACTCCCCATCAATGGGATCACGGCAAAATACTCCAGAAGCAGGAGCAAAGAAAACAGTACGATTGCAGTTGCAGCCAGGAAATGAAGATTCTCCCGCTTAAGATAGAAACCCCCAAATATAACCAGCACCAGATAGAGAAACTGGAATTGACTGTCCTGACTTCCCGTAAGATAAACGACAGAGGTAATAAAAGCCGCATCTGTAAGAAGGAGCAACAGGTAGTTTCGACGGATTCCGGAAACAAAGCAGAGAAACATTATTGACATGTAGAGGAATAAAAGAAGCACTATCAACGAAAAATTCGCCAATTCCGGTTCAAAAACCTTCAAAAGAGAAATGATGACCAGAATCAGCAGCGCAGTCAATACCCGGAACAGGAAGAAACGCAATCCGGAAACTTCATCGCCCAAAGCCAGCTTATTCTTTACTTTGCCAGACATCGTTCAATTACCCGACTTCCCGTTCCTTCTCAGACGGGAACATCCAACGTGCAAGAAGCCCTACTTGACCAGAGTAATGATCTTGAATATGGGCAGATACATGGACACCACGATACCGCCGACCAAACCTCCCAGAAACATAATCATAACTGGCTCCATCAGTGACATTAAACTCGCCACCGCAGTATCCACCTCGTCTTCATAGAAATCTGCAATCTTGGACAACATCGTATCCAGCGCACCGGTGGCTTCCCCGACTGTGACCATTTGCGTCACCATACCTGGAAATACTCCTGAGTCCTTCAAGGGATCAGAAATCGTTTTTCCTTCTTCGACAGATTTCCGCGTAGAGAGAATCGCATCTTCAATAATGGCATTACCGGAGGTCTTTGCGGTAATGTACAAACCTTCCAGAATGGGAACACCGGAGGACACCAGGGTAGACAGGGTTCGGCTGAACCGGGCTACCGCGATTTTTCGCAAAATTATGCCGAGAATCGGCGCCTTTAACAAAATTCGGTCGATCATGTGACGTCCGCCATCGGTCTTATAGTATTGCCGGAGACCCATCACCATTACTACAACCATAATTACCACAAGCCAACCGAATGAAACCATAAAGTTGGACAAGCCCATCACAATTCTGGTTGGCAAAGGCAATTCAGCTCCCATACTTTTGAACATACCGGCAAAGGCCGGAATGACCTTCCAGAGAATAACCGCAACAATTATAATGGCAAAAGTAAAAACTGTAGTCGGGTACACCAAAGCTGATTTGACCGCAGCCCTCAGCTTGTAGGCCTTTTCAATGTAAATCGAGAGCCGCTGCATGATGATGTCCAGGATACCGCCGGCTTCACCTGCTGCAATCATGTTTACATACAGGTTGTCAAAAACTTTCGGATGTCTTTCCATGGCATCCGCCAATGTCATGCCGGTTTCCACGTCTCCCCGAACTTCAAAAAGGGTCCTCTGAAAAAGCTTATTATCCTGCTGAGAAGCCAGAGCCTCCAGGCACTGGACAAGGGGTAGCCCAGCGTCAATCATCACAGAAAACTGTTTTGTAAAAACGGCCAGATCCTTCACCGTAACACTACCGCCAAAGGAAAGCTTGGAAAGCCCGGTGAGCTCCTTTTCCTTAATGGCTGTGACGACAATGTTCTGTTTTCTCAGAAGGGCAATGGCCTCCTCGCGATGCGACGCCTTGATTTCGCCCGTCCGGGCTTCACCAGATCGGGTTCTTCCCGTGTATTCAAAAAGCATACATCCCTCCTGACTTATGTGTATTTAATCTTAGGATTTCGTTTCGGCCGCTCTGCAGCCG
Organism: Acidobacteriota bacterium; assembly: GCA_013151025.1. Classification (GTDB taxonomy): domain Bacteria; phylum Acidobacteriota; class Holophagae; order Thermotomaculales; family Thermotomaculaceae; genus UM-FILTER-49-7. The sequence goes on along the minus strand of JAADJC010000120.1, from coordinate 17,286 downwards.
GCCTTGTCTCCACGACCCCTACGCCCCGGTTCATCATATCGATCAGTTCATCCTTACTGGAAGATCTGGCAATTGCAACGTCCTTGGTAATTTGTCCCTGAAAGTACAAACTCGCCAATGACTGATTGAACGTCATCATGCCATGCTTTAACTGACCGGTCTGCATTGTCGCATATATCTGGTGAATCTTGTCTTCCCGGATTAAGTTGCGAACAGCCGAATTTGGAATCAAAACTTCCATGGCCAGGCACCTGCTTTTTCCGTCCGCTGTTGGCAGCAGAGACTGACAAAGTACAGCTTCAAGCACAAAGGAAAGCTGCGTACGTATCTGGGTCTGCTGATGCGCTGGGAAAATATCAATTACACGGTTGATTGTCTGTACGGCTGAATTGGTGTGCAGAGTTGCAAAAGTTAAATGTCCTGTTTCCGCAATCGTCAGAGCAGTTTCAACTGTTTCCAGATCCCGCATTTCACCGACCAGGACCACATCCGGATCCTGTCTCAGTGCGGCACGCAGCGCCCGGCTGAAAGATTTTGTATCAGTGTGAATTTCACGTTGATTCACAATACACTTCTTGTGGGAATGCAGATATTCCACCGGATCTTCAATGGTAATAATATGTTCACTTCTATCGGTATTGACCTTGTCTATCATGGATGCCAGGGTAGTCGATTTACCACTACCCGTCGGGCCGGTCACCAGAATTAAGCCCCTTGGTAAATCGCACAAGTCTCCAATCATCTTGGGAACACCAAGTGCATCAAAGCTCCTGATTTCGTATGGAATCAGACGAAACGCTCCGGCAACGGCGCCACGTTGATAAAAAACATTTGATCGAAAACGCGCCAGATTCTTAATTCCAAAAGAAAAATCCAGTTCTAACTGCTCCTCAAATCGCTGTTTTTGAGAATCGTTCAAGATGGAATAAATCATCTTTTTTGTATCTGACGGTGTAAACGGAGACAGTTTCAACGGAATCAATTTTCCATTAATCCGGATCTGGGGAGGAGAATTGGTCGTAATGTGCAGATCCGTCCCTTTCTGTTCCACCATGGTTTTCAAAAGCTGTGTAAGTGTAACGTCCATGCTCTCCCCCTCAGTTTACAGGACGGTTTCCCGCAAAACTTCGTCAATACTGGTTTGACCATTCATGATCTTGATCAAGCCGCTTCGACGCAAGGTAATCATACCGTCTTTCATCGCCTGATGCCGCAAATCCATCGCAGTGGCACCACTCAGAATCAGTTCTCTCATCTCATCTGTAATCTGCATAACTTCATATAAGCCCACGCGACCTTTGTACCCTGTGCCACTGCATCGGTCACATCCCTTGCCCTTAAATACCTTGACCTTATCAACTTCATCTTCATTATACCCGATTCTCAGTAATGTTTTCTTAGGAATTTTCACTTCTTCCTTACATTGGGTACAAACCCGGCGTACCAGCCGCTGGGCACAAATGAGGTTAACCGACGTAGCCACGAGAAAAGGCTCAATCCCCATATTCATCAAACGACTGATGGTACTGGGCGCATCATTGGTATGGAGAGTAGACAACACAAGGTGACCGGTGAGAGCCGCCTTGATGGCAATTTCTGCAGTTTCAAAATCACGAACCTCTCCTACGAGAACAATGTTCGGGTCCTGACGCAGAAAAGACCGCAGCGCAGCGGCAAAAGTCAATCCGATTTCTTCCCGGACATTTACCTGGTTGATGCCTTTCAGGTTGAACTCCACCGGGTCTTCCGCAGTCATAATATTCGTATCAATCTTATTAAGCAAACTGATGGATGAATACAGGGTATTGGTTTTTCCACTTCCGGTAGGGCCGGTTACCAGCACCATGCCGTAGGGTTTGGTTACTTCCATCTGGAATACTTCCAGACTTTTAGGCTCAAATCCAAGCTTGGTCATATCCAGCATGAGCATATCCGAGTCCAGTATCCGCATGACAATTTTTTCACCAAACAGAGTCGGGAGGACGGAAACACGGAAATCCAGTTCTTTACGTTTGCCTTCCAGTTTCATTTTAAGCTTCATGCGACCATCCTGGGGTAAACGTTTTTCCGCAATATCCAGTTTAGACATGATTTTGATTCTGGAGCAAATCGCATCCCGCATTTTCAACGGCGGTTTCATAATCTCATGGAGAATACCATCGATTCTAAATCGGATTCTCATCTCTTTTTCGTAGGGTTCCACATGGATATCGCTGGCCCCCTTGCGGACCGCATCGGTAAGAAGGGAATTGACCAGTCGGACAACCGGTGCTTCTACGCTGGAGGCTTCCAGGGTCTCAAGATCCAGATCATCTTCGTCTTCAATAACTTCCAGTTCTTCTTCGTCAATTTCCGCAAGGTCTTCCATTACCTTGCGCAACTCCATTGCAGATTCAGTTTCGTAATATTTTTCAATCGCCTTGCGAATAGAATACTCAGAAGCCACAACCGGCTCAATGTTCAAGTTGGTAATAAACTTCAGGTCATCCAACGCATAAATGTTTGTGGGATCTGCTATAGCCACTGTAAGAGTGGAACCGGTCCGACTCAATGGAATGATCGAGTATCGTTGCGCCACATCAACCGGAATCCGTTTGATCACATCCTCGGTGATCTCGAAATGATCCAGATTGACCGCCGGAATTCCGTACTGTCGGCTGAGGAAACTGGTGATCTCTTCGTCGCTGACAAAACCAAGTTTCGTCAAAATATAACCCAGGCGCCCACCTTCGGTCTTTTGCACACCCAATGCCTCATCCAGCTGCTTTTTCTGGATTAACCCTGCGTCCAACAACATGTCACCAAGTTTCATTACCATCGGTTTTCACACCTGCTTCCTTTTATTTATTAACAGCTTAAAAAAGCAAACTAGAAATGTCAACCTCTTTATTTGAGACAAACTACCAATGGGATGGAAAAATGCTCCTTCATCAATCACCGGGAAAAGAAAATAAAAATTTTGACCTTTCCTGGAATGCTTAATTTTTTCCTGAGCCCCCAGGTTCAAACGCTGAAATCCCGGTAATATGATTGCCCAGAATCAGGGCATGAATATCTTGAGTGCCCTCATAGGTTTTGACCGACTCCAGATTACACATATGGCGAAAAACCGGATACTCAAGGGAAATCCCATTGGCGCCCAGAATGTCCCGGGCTTCCCGGGCAATATCCAGCGCCACACTCACATTATTCATCTTCAACATGGATATCTGGTAATGCTTCGCCTGATTTTCATCCTTCAGCCTGCCAATCTGGAGCGCCAGAAGTTGCCCTTTGGTCATCTCTGTCAGCATTTTTGCCAGCTTGACCTGCACCAGTTGGAAACGGGCAATGGGAACATCAAACTGAATCCGGGATTTCGCATACTCCACAGCAGTGTCATAACAGTCCATTGCGGCCCCCAATGCGCCCCATCCAATCCCATAGCGTGCCTGGGTCAAACACATCAGGGGATATTTCAATCCCAATGCCCCCGGCAGGCAATTCTCATCCGGCACCTCAACGTCCTCGAAAATCAGCTCTGAAGTTACAGAAGCACGAAGGCTCATTTTGTGTTTAATTTCAGGGGCGGAAAAACCCTTCATTCCTTTTTCCACCAGAAATCCACGAACCCCGTCTTCTGTGACTGCCCATACCACTGCGACATCAGCTATGGAACCGTTGGTAATCCACATTTTTGTGCCATTGAGTATCCAGTGTTTTCCGGCTTTTACTGCCCGGGTTCTCATACCACCGGGATTGGAACCGAAATCAGGTTCAGTCAATCCGAAACAGCCGATACTTTTGCCTTGAATCAGTTTTGGAAGAAATCGCCTCTTCTGCTCGTCAGAACCGAAAGCATGGATGGGATAAATTACCAGCGAGCTTTGAACAGATGCGAAACTCCTGAGACCACTGTCTCCCCGTTCCAGCTCCTGGTTAATCAGCCCATACGCAACACTGGATAAACCGGCACCACCATATTCCTGTAGCGTGGGGCCGAGAAAGCCCAGCTCACCCATTTCTCTCACCAGATGGATGGGAAAAGTGCCGGCCTCAAAGTGAATGGCAACATCCGGTTTTACCCGGTCCTGAACAAAGCCATGCACCGTCTCATAGACCATCTTTTCTTCGGGTTGTAGCAAGTACTCCACCCGGGCAAAATCCACAAACTCAATCATTATTTTCTCCTGAAACCGCCATTACTTGTCCAGTTGGCCTTCCTTTTCTGGTTCCTCCGACTTCTTCTTCGGGTTAGCCTTGATATTGTGCTTCTTCAGGAACTTTTCAATCTTTTTCTTTTTTTCCTTCTCCAGCTTACCGCTATCGATGTCAGCCAACTCTGAAGATACCTGATCATGGTATAGCGTGTTGGGAAAGTCTTTCAGCAAAAGCCGATAATATCGCGCTGCTTTGTCATATTTTGTCATCTCAAATTGAGATCGTCCGTAAAAATAGTAGGTCTGTTCTTTTTCCTGGTCGTTGAGATAGCTGAGATAGTGATCCAACAGGTATTCAAACCTTCTGGACGAAGCAACATAACTTCTGGCCTTGTAATAAAAAACGCCCACATCAAATTCGTGCTGCGCCAACCTCTGCCAGCATGCCTTGATTTTTTCCTCACTGAGCTGACTGTACGGGGAAGCCGGGTACTTCTGGCGAAGCTTTTCAAATGCCTCAATCGCCTGATGAGAAAAAGACTGGTCTCTGTCCGGACTTGAAATCTGTGAGTAATAGCACATGCCCACCATATATTGAGCGTAGGGGGCCTCTTTGTCTCTCGGAAAATACACCAGATATGATTGGTAATCGGCGAGGGCATCCCCGGCCCCTTTTTCCAGGTCAAAAAACTCGGCATCTGCAATGCCCAGTTTAGCCCTGGAAAATTCTTTTGAATTCGCCGCATTGTCAATTATCAACTGAAAATACTGCCTGGCTTTTGCATATTTCCCATCAGACAAATACGTCAGCCCCTTTTGATAAACCTGAGAAACCGGCACTTGTTTTCCACCGGTCCAGAGTTTCGAATCAACCTTCTTCCTGCATCCTCCCATTACCAGCAAAAGGGAAAGAAAAACCAGCAATAATCTGCGCATGTATCACCTCGTTCTATTTAAGATCTCTGTTAATTTTCTGAAATTCATTCCGGGATCTCCACGAAAAACAGCAGATCCGGCCACCATTAGATTGGCCCCGGCCAGCAATTTCAGAAGTATTTTCCAACGTAATACCACCATCAACGGCAATAATAAATGAAAGGTTCCGGGCTCTCCGCAATTCATCAAGACGGCGAATTTTGTCCAGAGAATGCGGAATAAACGATTGACCGCCAAAACCGGGATTCACCGACATAATCAAAACAGCGTCCACAGCAGGCAAAATTTCTTCCAGGAGAGAGAGAGGAGACGCCGGGTTCAGCACGACACCGGCCCGGATTCCCTTTTGCTTAATCTGACTCACAAGCCTGTCCAGATGATACGTTGCTTCCACATGAACGTAAATAATTTCCGGATTGGTCTTTGCAAACGCATCAATGTAATCACCGGGATTTTCTATCATCAGGTGGACATCCATTTTTGCCTTTGGGACTGCTTGCTTTACCGCATCACAAACCATGGGACCAATGGTGATATTGGGTACAAAATGTCCGTCCATAACATCCACATGGACATATTCCATCCCCTCAGACAACAGCGCATTCAGCTGTTCTCCAAGACGGGTAAAATCCGCCGAAAGGATGGATGGTGAAATCAGCTTCAAAATGCCTCCCTTTCCACAACCTGCAGCGTTACAGTCTGCTCGGTTAAGGCCTTGAAACCAGGCAGGGGATACTGATCCTTCACAAAAAGGACATTTTCATCCTCAATCTGGTTGGCAAATGTTTTAACCACAAAGCGAATTCCCCGATGGGTCAGGTCTTTCTCAACACTGACCAGTAACTGGCCCCTGAAATCCGGCATCAGCAACTGTCTTGGTTTATCTCCACGGCTGACCAGAAGCTTAACACGATTGTCTACAATTCCAGAACTTCCCGGCGTCGGCGCCTGAGAAACCACAGTCCCCTGTGGCCGCCTGTCAAACGCCCTGGCTACACCTGTCAGCCTCAACTGATACTTGCTGATCATCTCCGCTGCATCGGAAAGAGTGAGACCGGTCAGATCCGGGATTACTTCCCGTTTGGAACCACGGCTTAACACAAGGTCCACAACTCTCGCGGGCTTTACCAGACTACCTGCTGCAGGGTCCTGGATTGCCACTCCACCCAGCTTTACAAAATCCGAATAGACGGTTTGCGTTTCCCCGGCTGTCCCATGGAGCCCCGCCTGCTCCAGCCGCCGCTGTGCGACAGTCATCGGCACACCAGTCACATCCGGGACAGTCACAACTCCCCCTCGTACAGCCGAAACCAATGTAAACCAAAGGCCTGCAGCAAATACGAGACCTGCCAGAACAACAAAACCTGCAACAATCAACGCCTTTTTCATGTCCCGTGAAGTATACCCGAAAATGCCCCTCAAGTAAATTCAGAACCTGCTCCCGCAGGTAGTGTAAGTGCGAGTGAATGTGCGTGAGGGGAAAATCAGAGAGTTGGCTATCCCTTGTCTTTTTTTCTTTTCCGGGAGCCAAAGGCGTAATCTTTCAATTCGACAAATCGAATTGAGGGACGCGCGGATTGGGCGTCCGGATGCCAAACGGGGACGGGACAAGAAAGAGCTAACCATGCGGTTGCGACTGACGAAGTTCCGGTTCCGTTCGGTGCCTGCGGGACACAAACAGTGAATGTGAAAATACCGGTGCGTGATGGAAAATCAAAAGATTGGCCTGACCTTACCCCATTTTCTGTACCATTCACTATTCGCTATCCACGGCTGCACTTGCACTGCAGGTGCAGCCTCCCTGATTTACAAGATGAGAGTGCTGTGCTATATTGCCAGTCATGGAGGTGACCGTGAAAAAACATATCGTGTTGATCTTATTTGTTGCCGTACTTTCCTCAACAGCCTGTGGTCCGCTAAAAGTTAACGAGATGCAACAGATCGGCGTTAAAAACCACACTCTGGTCATGTACTTTTCAAGGAAAATGAAACACCCCTTTGTCCTCTCTATTGACGGCACCCGGGTTCCTGTCGTTGCACCGGGAACTGGACAACTCCTCCAGATACACAACATGAAACCTGGAAAACACAATATCAGCATTGTTTCCAACTGGTACATCTTCAGTCAACCGGTCCGGGACATTTCCTATTCACCTGATAAAAATGAGACGGCAATTGTATTTTCTGCTCTCAAATATTCAGAAACCACCCGGCCTGTACAGGAAAAAAACAGACCAGGAATGTTGAAGAGAATGCTGAATGCCATGGTCTTCTGGAAAGGCAAAGAAACAGCGACCGAGAAGAAAATTGATACCACAAAACTCTATGGAGAATTCACAGACTGAGGATGGCTATTCTTCGGTCGGCAGCCTTCTGGAGGATTGCCCGTCTTCACTGAGAAATTTCGCAATCAGTTCACGATCGTCAAGATCCAGCGCAACAAAATGAACCCCCATGCCCGGGAGCTGCCAGTCCCCTTCATCCTGAGTTTCTTCCAGGCTGTATACCACTTCCACTACTGAGTGAATTGTTTTGGAGGAATCCGGAAGGTTGAACCGCAACGCGAACCGCGTCCCTTCCGGGTAGGGACACACTGTTTCCAGAAACATGCCCTCCTGGCTAAGGTTGTATGAATAGAGGATGCTGACTTCATCGTCCAGAGAAAAATCCACCTGAATCTGAGAATCCAGACGGACGCAAGCTCGCTTATTTGAGTATTCTTGTTTCATGATTCCTCGTGCCGAATAGATAATTTTTCATCATAATCCCGTTTCAGAATAATGCTGCGCCCCGAAACGGCAATATAGCCCAGTTCCACCATTTCCCGAATCATCCGGGTAACGGTTTCCCGGGAACTTCCAATTGTCGCTGCAATATCGCTCTGAGGCAGCCGATCAAACACTACGCTCCCATCAATCAAAGGCCGGCCTTTTGCCGCCGCTTCTTTCTGGAAGTAACGGGCCAGACGATCAAATGCATCCAATGAGATAAGATTTATAATTCTCTCGTTTGCGGCCCTGAGCCGCCGGGAAAGTACTGCCAGAATACCGGCAGCAATGTCCGGGTTGGGCAGGATGTGATTGAGAAAATCCGACCGGGACAACTTTAATAATGAACTTGAAGAAAGACTGATCACATTTGCAGATCGGGTTGAACCGTCCAGTAGACTCATTTCTCCAAAAAACTCTCCGGCCTGCAGGGTGGAAAGGATAATTTCCTTCCCTTCATTGGAGATCATAGTTACTTTGACTTCTCCCCCCACAATCACATAGAGGGCGTCGCCAGGCGTGTTCTCACTTACGATTACTTCGGCTTTACCCACATTTATCTCATGACAATGATGAAGAATATCGCGCAGATTATCATCTTCCAGGTCGGAAAAAATCAAAATTTTTCGAATGAGCTCCAGCTTCTTCAACTCAGTCATGTAGAGTCCCCTGGCCGGCAATCATGATGCTGGCTATTGCGTGCTTGAAAACAAGCTGTTCCGAACTTCCATTCACCAACTGAACCGTGAACCGGTCAAAGGCCTTGACTTTCCCTATAAGTTTTTTTCCATTTACTAAAAATATGTGAATCCCCAGCTTTTCTTTTCGGATCCTATTCAGAAAATCATCCTGAATATTGATGGGTGCGGGTTTTGATTCCATCATGTTTCCTCTCCCCGTTTTCTTATCTCAATATTAATGAATTTATAAATTTCTGCAACCGGAATCTTCCCCTTCAGCGGGTCAACCTGAAACCACCGGACAGTCTGACCCTTGAACCAAGTGAACTGTCGCTTTGCAAATCTTCGGGTATTCCGCTTAATACGCTCCACAGCATCTTCCATTGACACCTTTCCTTCGGCCACCAGCATCATCTCCCGATAACCAATCGCCTTGAACGCATGATACTCCTTCCCCCCATACTTCTCCATCAATCCCTTAACCTCATTGATAAGTCCGGAAGCAATCATCCGATCCACCCGCTGATTGATTACTTCATACAACTCACTTCTTTCCGCTGTCAGACCCACTACAATAAAATCCAGATCTTTAAGTGGTGAATGGGTTTTCCCCCACATACTACTGAGCTTCACACCTGTAGAAAAATAAAAAGATAAGCCTCTGATAATTCGCTGTTTATCTTTGGGAGAAATTCCCCGTGAGAAAATCCCATCCACTTTTTGCAGCATTCTGTACAGATACTCAAGACCCGCCTGATTGTAACTCGTAAGCAGACAATCCTCCACAGTAGGATCCAGTTCCGGCTGATCGAAAAAACCGGTAAGCAATGCACGGGAATACAATCCGGTACCCCCGACCACAATGGGCAACTTCTCACGGCTCAGAATATCACGGATAATCTTCTCAGCCCGGGCCAGGTAGCTTCCAGCAGAAAAGCGTTCTCCGGGGTCACAGATGTCGTACAAGTGGTGGGGCACTGCCTGGCGATCCGCCTCACTGGGCTTCGCCGTACCAATATCCATTCCCCTGTACACCTGCATGGAGTCCGCGTTGACAATTTCTCCGTTCAGATTCAGTGCCAACTGCATGGCTGTTTTTGATTTCCCCGTGGCTGTAGGGCCGGTAATGACCACGACATGCTTCATGAAGAACCCTCTTTGCTGCATTATTCCCCTGTTCTCCTAAGAGTTTACCACATTGAGAGTTGAAATTGAAAGAGAAGTGTACTGACAGAAAAAAGATAAAGACAAGCTCAGCAGATTGTTGCCTGAAAGCATTAAGTGAATGAAAGCATAGCGGGAACATTCGGACAAAACCGAAAAATGCGACCTTAAATCAGTAAAAAAGCATCTTCAGACCTGAAAAACCCGAAAAAATGGCAAAGATTGAGGAAAAAACGGGTCAATGCGCGTCCTCCTTTGCTCCTTGTACACCGGTCTTTCAATGGGCAATGATTATATTGACTGTCTGCAAAGATGATTTCCGGCTTCATTCCGGTTATGGCTTCGTGCTGTTCTATCTGTTCCGCCAATACCTGTCCTTCATTCTAAATGCCTGTGGTAGTTTCACGGCTGGTGATGATTTCATGCTTTCCGTCCACTGTATGGTGGGTTTTGTAACTCAGGTGTTTGTTTTTAGTGATGGTGGCATCCGGGTCTGTTGTGATGATTTTTTCTTTGTTGACTTTGCTGTGTTGAAACCGGATATCCGAGTCTCTGTCTTCCAGTCGTTTTTCCAGTTCTTTGTACTTTTCTTCCAACTGAAGAGCTTCCAGGCCTTTTACTGCGTTTTTTGAGGCGTTGGCTTCAACAAGGGAGGCATCCATAAAGAGTTTTTCTTCTTGCGGCTCATACCCCATTATGTCTACACCCATATAGCTACCTGTTCTTTCAAATAGTTAAAGCATATTTACCGCCTCAGAAAGCAGATTTCAGAAAACTTTTTTCGATGCTTTTTCAGCTATCAGATGAACTTCGATTTTCCTTTGGCGGGCTGGATAGGGATTTGGACAACAGTCCGTTGAGTTTAAGTACTATCAGGAAGAGGTAAAAAACATTGGAAAATGTGTTGACTTCGGCAATTGAATCTCATAAACTCTCTTCCTGACAGAAAACTCTGATGGAGGAGTTATGGCAAATCACAAATCAGCAGAGAAGCGGGCCAGACAGGGATTGAAAAGAAGACTTCGGAATCGTCATGCAAAATCTCAACTTCGTACCGCAATGAAAAAGATGAGAACATTCGTTGATGAGAATCAGATAGAAGAGGCCAGGACCTTTCTTCCTGAACTGATCTCCCTGATTCAAAGAAAATCAGACCGGGGAATTCTTCACAAAAACACTGCTTCCCGTTACGTTTCAAGAATGACGCAGCTGGTCAACAAAGCTGCTCAGAACTGAGTTTTAAACCAATTTAAACACAGAAAGAGAGGGGATATCCCTCTTTTTTTGCGTCTGCTACCCGGATCAAGATGAACTCTATTTTTTCTCAACTGATACTTGAATGGCTGGGTTACCTGGCTTCAGCCCTGGTGGTCATCTCGTTAATGATGAGCTCCATCATTCGACTGAGATGGTTCAACCTTGCAGGGGCGCTGCTGATGTGCATATACGGCCTGCTGATACACGCCACTCCGGTGGCTGTTCTGAATCTTTTTATAGTCCTTGTGGATCTTTACTACCTGAAACAGATATATTTTTCAAGGGACTATTTCAACATTCTTCAGCCTCGCCCGGAATCTCGTTACCTGAAGCATTTTCTTGAGTTTTACAGGCAGGAAATCGCTGCACATATCCCGGAATTTCAGCCCCCCATCCCAAAAGAGGCGATGGCATTTTTTGTTCTTCGAAACACGGTCCCCGCCTGCCTTTTCATTGCTATACCCGGTGAAAACAATGCCCTGCACATTAAGCTTGACTTTGTTGTTCCCGCCTATCGTGACTTTAAAATCGGTCGGTTTCTTTTTGAAGAAAAACAGTCTTTTTTCCCAAATTGCGGATTCACAACACTGAAGGCGACCGCCGGTACAAAACCCCACGCGCGCTACCTCAGGAAAATGGGATTCTCAGAGGACGGCCGGGAAGGTGAGATAAGCTATTTCTCCAAGCGTCTGCCGTCAGCGAATCAGAAGGATTGTCCCCTGGATTCAAATTGCAATTGCAGGTGATTAATTCTCAAATCATTTTTCAGGCATTTTGCTCCGGGAACGTCGTTTGCATTCAGAAATCAGATAGAAGAGACGGTCGATACGATCCACACCACTGAAACTCAATACGGATTTTTCTCCGATCAGATGAAAACGAAATGCCCCTTTTCGCATCTCCACGATTTCGCTGCCGAGCATCTCACCTGTACCGGGGAATGGAAACAGGGTATTGATGACAATAACGGAGCATTCAGTCACCATAATTTTCAATCCCCATACATCCACAAGGGTATAGATTGTGAGACAGACAACCAGAAAACCTGCAATTAAGCCCAGTATCAGGCTGGTTTTGATCGCCAGAATGTAGGCGGGCGAATGTATGCTGGTCTGGGCCTGTGACAGAAAATCCCGATAGAACCGAGTTACAAATTTAAATTGTTTCAGATAGAAGAATATCGCCAGACCGACAATAAAAAATGCTGCCGTCCGGTGAACAATAGAATGGGTGAATACTGCCAGATCATCCGATTTCGTCGCCAAGTTTTCTCAATGCCTCCCCGATGTTCAATGCCTTCGTAATGGGCCGGCCCATTACAATATAGTCAGTTCCTGCATCAAACGCATTCTTTGGCGTCATAACCCGTTTCTGGTCATCCGGAGACTGAGCAAACAAAGGCCGGATTCCCGGGGTAATTGTCTTAAAGTCGCTGCCGCAGGTTTTTTTCACCATTGAAATCTCAAGGGGAGAACATACGACCCCGTTGATTCCGGCTTCCCGCCCCAGAACGGCCAATCGGGCCACCATATCTGCGGTTCCACCAGTGTATCCGATACGTTTCAGCTCCGTGTCATCCAGGCTTGTGAGAATTGTGATACCAAAAATCTCCGGCTCCGATACACTGTGCGCCGCACAATATCCCCTTACAGCTTCCATCGTCTTCTTCATCATCTCGTAACCACCCGAGGTGTGAATGTCAATAATGTCCGCGCCCAGTTTCACGGCTTCTACCGTTGCTTGGGCAACTGTGTTGGGGATATCATGGTATTTCAGGTCCAGAAAAACCCGGCTCCCGGTCTTTTTGATACGGCGGACAACGTCCGGTCCTTCTGCGGTAAAAAGCTGCTTACCCACTTTGAAGAAGGAAATTACGCCATTACAGGCCCGAACAATTTCCATCGCCCGGCCTCCCGTCTCCACATCCAGCGCCACAATCACACGATTCATCCGACCATCAGTCACCGTGTCCTCCTTCTGTGAAAGGCAAGTTTAAGGCTAAGTTTGAGTTTGAGCCCAGATAGGGAGTAACCAATTCTATTTTCCCTTTCTGACTCCTACTCCTACTCCTACTCCTACTCACACTCTATCATACCTCCAATGACCCGATCCAATCATCAAGGCTGTCAATACCATGCCTGTTCAACCATTGGATCAATTCATCCGCCAAGCGACCCCCGATTCCGGGGTCATAGAAATTGGCTGTTCCCACCTGTATTGCTGTCGCACCCACCAGTAAGAATTCCAACGCATCTTTTACCGATTGAATTCCACCGATACCGATCACGGGAATGGAAACGCATTTCGCTACCTGGTACACCATCCGCAGTGCCACCGGTTTAATTGATGGGCCGGAATATCCTCCCACCACCCGGGCAATTTTCGGACGGCGGGTTTCAATATCCACTGCCATACCCAGAAGGGTGTTCACAAGGGAAATTGAATCCGCACCGGCTTCCTCGCAGGCGGTCGCAAATTCCATAATATCCGTAACATTTGGTGACAGTTTCACCATCAAATGACGGTTCGTCCGGCTCCTCAGCTCCCTTACAAGCCTATGGGTCATCTCCGGATTTGTTCCGTACTGGATTCCCCCGTGTTTAACGTTTGGACAGGATATGTTTACCTCATATCCGTCAATCCCTTCGGAACGCTCCAGGAACTCCACTACTTTTTTGTAGCCTTCATCTGAATAGCCGAACACATTGACAACACAGGCAAAATCATGTTTCCGTATTTGAGGCAACAGTTCCTCCACAAATACACGGGCACCTGGATTCTGCAATCCGATGGAGTTGATCATTCCGCCCGACGTTTCCACAATCCTGGGAGTCGGATTCCCCTCTATGGGATCAATGGAAACTCCCTTGGTCACAAGGGCACCCAGTTTTTCCAATGGATAGAAGTCCTCAAATTCCATCCCGAAAGCAGCCGTTCCGCTGGCCAGCATGACCGGATTTTTCAGCAAAAGTCCTCTGCCCAGATCAGTCTTCATGTCCATGATTCCATCCCAGGTCTTTTGTGTTAAAAACAGGGCCATCCACACATACCCGCTTGATTCCATTCACTGTCTTGACCACGCACCCGAGACAGACGCCGAATCCACACCCCATGTACCGTTCCAGAGACGTGTAGTGGTTCAATTCCGGAAAGGCATGAGTCAATGCCTTTACCATGGGCTCTGGGCCGCAGGAAAAAAGAAGCGCTTTACAGAACTGCGGGTCATCTTTCATTATTTTACGAATACCCTTCACCACTGTTCCTTTCAACCCCAGGGAACCATCGTCGGTTGTAATGCGGTGGGGAATCGATTTGCCGAAGAGGGGCACAATATCCGCTTTGCCTTGACCTCCATAAACCACATGAAATGTCTTCTTTGGAAGTATGCGGGAAAGGAAAAACATCGGTGGAATTCCACTTCCGCCCCCTGCCAACAGCACCGGCCGGCCTTCAGGGTCGGGAAATGCATTACCGGAAGGCCCGATAGCAGTCAGCTCGGCTCCGGGCTTCAGGTCATAGAGAAAGGATGTCCCCTTTCCTATTCGCCGAATCAGAAACTTGAGAGATCCACTCCGGGAATCCACGTCCAGAACGCTGATAGGCTTTTTCAGCAAAGTCTCCGCCTCCAGCATAAAAAACATTCCCGGCTTGACGGCAAGGGCTTTCTTTTCCTCCGTCAGGAACTCCAGAATAGCCGTATCGAACCAGGTCTTCTTATCTTTCAGGAAAAGTTTCAGCTGTTTCATCCTTCTTCCTCATCCGGTTCCAATGAACTGGAATGGGAATGCTCCATATCCGTGCTGTCTGAAATGTCCAGCATCATCCTGTTATTCAGTGCATAATCCTGAACCTTGTACTGCCTCAATTCGCTCATTCGGCTAAGGGTTTTTGTAATTTTTTCCACCTGTCGTTCCACTGCTCCGAGAGATTTATCAAGATCTTCTCTGGAAAGGCCATTTTTCCACTTCAACCGTAACCGCTCCAGATGTGCCAGAATTATCGTTAGCGGTGTATTCACTTTATCCTGAACCGTCACCGCCGCATTAAATACCGCCTGTAGCCGCTCAACCTGCATTTCCTTCTGTTTTAATTCATAACTGTTTCGCAGATTCTCCAACTGAACCACGTACCAGACTTTTTCCTTCTGCCGGATTCGATAGGGACTCAGCCGTACGGGCACCTGCTCACCCGCATGGTTGTTGATGAAAATCTCATAACTATCTGCCCTGTCGCTGCGCCATCGGTCCCGAAGTTCACTGTACTCATTCGGTTGGAAAAACCTCGATACCGCTTTGCCCACCAATTGCGCCTGAGGATAGCCGGTTAATCCGGCCATAGCCCTGTTTGCCCGAAGTACCTTCCCGCTGGCATCACAGATAGCGATTCCGCTGGGGTCGTTTTCCACGATCTGATACGTGAGGTGCAGAAAGGATTCCAGGCTGTCAATTTCATCGGCAAACCCGAGGATGGAACCAGCAAAAACGGCAATGAGGGCCATCGCGTGTTTAAATTCCGAATTCAAAGTATCCCGGTGTCTGGTTAGCACCGCAATGGTACCCGAAATTGTCTCATCTATTTTACCCAGCGGGGCTATAACCATTTCGTCTGAAATGTGCATCCTAAATTTCGGATCTCCCTGGGCAATGACAGACATAGGAACCGAAAATACAGGCCCATTCTCAGCCTTTGCGGATTTCATTATATTGGCCTGTCCATGTGGTGTAAATAACTGATTTTGAATAGCATCTGCAACACCACCCTCAATTCCTCGGCTGAAGAAATGGGGCTCTTGCCCCCAGAAAACAGCCATTACCGGTTCATCGGTCAGACAGGGAAGCACATCATCCACCAGTTTTTCGCCCAATAGGCCCCGGTTCCATCCGATTTCCAGAGATGAAAGACTTTTAATCAATTTTGAAAGTGCAAGTATAGACAAATATTCCTGCTTCATAGCAACTCCAGAATACCAGAGGGATCGTCCCCCTCTCGTAAAACAACCGGTGACTCCACACTGAGATCAATCACAGTGGATGGAACAGAATCAAGATCCCCACCATCAATAATCAAGTCCACCAGATTGCCGCACCAGTCATCAATCACATAGGGATTGGTGGCAGGGCTCTCAGAAGAGGGGTTCGCACTTGTGGTAACAATGGGATGCCCCAGTCGCTCCACAATGGATTGGCAGATGGCATTTTCCGTTACCCGGATTCCGATTGTTTTCTTCCTGCTCTGCATCAGTCTCGGAATTTCCCTGGAAGCCTGCAGCACAACCGTATATGGGCCCGGCAACATCTTTCGCATAAGCTTGTATGCGCTGTTTGACACATTGCGGGCATAACGGGACAGGTCTTTCAGGTTTGCGCACAGGATACTGAAGTGTTTGGCACCATCCCTGCCCTTGATACGACGAATCCGCTCAATTCCTTTCTTTGAGTAAATGGAACACCCAATACCGTAAATCGTATCTGTGGGATATACAATCACACCGTCGTCCGCCAGTATTTCTACCGCACGATTGACCCTGTCCAACTGTGGCGTTTCCGGGTGAACCTGAATAATCAAAACGACCTCCCTCCATTCCCGCTATTTTACAGCAAGCGTCGCATCAACGCAATGCCCTCGGCTCGGTGCGCCGAATGTTGAGTGTTACGTGTTGAAATTCGAATGACAAGAAGGATCAAGGAGTCAGCAAGAACAGCTAATGGCTGATTCTCCGCCTTTTGTCACTCATCACTTCTTTTCTAAACTATCCACGGCGACGGGATCGCCTTCCCTGCCATTCTGGCAGGTCCCCTGTGTCAGGGTGGCGTGTTTCACACACCCCGTACCGGGCAAACGCCGGTTTTTCAAGGCATCGAATCTGGCACAATGCTTGCATTATATTAGTTTTGTTGAACGGTTTCCATTTCAGGCCATCTCCCCTCAACACCCCGGGAATGGAACTAGACATTTGGATGAGCATGACCTCCATTGAACCTCTCCCCAAATGTCAACGAAAAACCGGCCCGCGCCCCGGGCCGGTTTTTTTTTGTAAACTCCCTCCGGGGCCAAGTTTAAGTCTGAGTTTAAGTCCGGAACAGATTCCGGAAAAGCACGGAAGGGCCAACTCTTTGAATTATTCCCCTTTCATTTTCACTTGCACTTGCGCTTGCACACGCACGCTCTGCCCCTATGCTACAATCCACAAAAGGAGGATTGTGTGAACCTGAAGCATATTGTTTTTTCTTTCTTTTCCACCAAATTTAATCTCAATGAAGAGATACAGCCTCCGTTGCCTGGATCACTACTCACCCTGTTTCTCGACTTCCTGCAAAAAAACACCGGGAAACCCATATTGCT
>JAADJC010000105.1 GCA_013151025.1 Acidobacteriota bacterium | reverse complement strand
AAACGCAGAAAATTGTAATATTGTGCAACAATCTGACCGCCTGGACGAGAAAAATTCAAGGCGAAGGTCGGAATATTATCTCCAAGATAATTTACCCGGAAGATCAGATCTTCCGGTAGATTTTCCTTATCCCGCCAGACCACCCAACCCACACCAAGCGGAGCTAAACCAAACTTATGACCTGAAACATTGATCGACTTAACCCGTTCTATACGAAAATCCCATACCAGGTCGGGATCAGAAAACGGTGCAATAAAAGCGCCACTGGCGCCATCAACATGCATTGGAATATCAAGTCCTGTATCCTGTTGAAATTTATCCAGCGCATCCGCGACTGCTTTGACCGGTTCATACTGACAGGTAAAGGTAACGCCAAGGGTTGGCACTACTCCGATGGTGTTTTCATCACAACGTTTAATCACCTCTTCAGGTGTCATAATCAACCGGTCACCCTCCATCGGAATTTCTCTGAGTTCAATATCCCAGTAGCGGGCAAATTTATGCCAGCAGATCTGCACCGGCCCGCAAATCAAATTCGGTTTGTCGGCCGGCTTCCCCTGGGCTTTCATTTTATCCCGCCAGCGCCATTTCATCGCCATGCCGCCCAACATCGCGGCTTCACTTGAACCGGTAGTTGAACAGCCCATCGTATTTGCGGCATTTGGGGAATTCCACAGATCAGCCAGCATGTGTACACAACGCTCTTCAAGTGCCGCCGTCTGGGGATATTCATCCTTATCGATCATGTTTTTATCAATACATTCATCCATCAGCTTATGAACTTCAGGTTCAACCCAGGTCGAACAGAAAGTCGCCAGATTCTGGCGCGAATTACCGTCAAGCATCAATTCATCATGAATAATCTGGTAAACAAGTCTGGGGTTCTCTTCTTTGTCTGGAAATTTATATTTCGGCATTTTTACCGACAGATCATTTGAGGCATAAATATCATCCAGCAAATTATCGCGTATATTGTTTTTTTCATGCAATGCCATTTTATCGCTCCTGTTTTTTGTTACAATATTTAGTGAATTCAACAATCTGTCAGGTTTATCGAATTGATCCTCAGTTTTAAGGTATATTATCACATTCAAAGCTGTTTTTTCCAATAACCAAGGCATGATTGAGAAACTAAACTACTGTAGTAATTGCAAAGGTCCAGTATAAACATGATTTTTAGTGTCTTTGGTCATCGGTAACAAAACTGAAGACTGTTGACCGAAAACTGAAAACCTGAGTAATAATGTTTTTTCAATAATTTACTCGCTGGAATATTGATTTAAATTAATCAAATCATACCTCAAGCGATAAATAAATTTAGACTGTTAGTCACAATATTTCGCCATTTTGGGGCAACGCTTGTTATTCATGTGCCCGCTTCCGTAGCAACGTAGTTGCGGAGTTTGAAGCGACAAAAGCTTACGGGTGCTTACCCGTTTAGGAATTGTAATGAAAAAGAAAAAATAATATACTTAAGCAGCCCGATAATGGATGAACACCTCGGCACCGCCCGTGAATGGTGCAACGATGCAACCCAACAGCTGAAAGAGCAATTTGAGCTACTTGTCCAATGCGGCGCAACTTTCAAGATCGCCAGATTGACAGTGCCAAAGAACAACAGAAGTGGAAATATTGGTTCACACAAGATTTCCCGCTCTTTCACCGGCCCATATCGTTATTCTTGGAAATACAAGAAAAAAGGACGGGTTTTGACCTATGAGCAATCATCAATCTAATGATCTGTTACATGGAATCACGCTGGAGAAGATTGTAAATATTCTGGTGGACCATTATGGGTGGGATGCGTTGGGAAAGCGAATCAATATCCGGTGCTTCAACAACGATCCATCGGTGAAGTCCAGTCTTAAATTTCTGCGAAAGACACCTTGGGCGAGGAAGAAGGTGGAAGATCTGTACATCAGCTTGCAAAAGAAATGATGACTGATTTAATTATCAATTCCCCGGTTCGGAGCCGTATTGCGGAAGGAGGCTGGAAATCGTGACCAGATGCCTGAATGTTGTGGGTGTACTGTTTGTCTATACGGCACTTTTGATGCTGACTGGATGTGATTCAAAGAATGGAAAAACAAAGGAGGTGGCTGTGCAGACCGAGTTGACAGATTTATTTGTTTCTGTGAATGGCGTGCGTCTTCATGTCATGGACTGGGGCGGTTCCGGGCCCGATTTGGTTTTGATTCACGGCATGGGGGATTCTCCCCGCATTTTTGATGATCTGGCGTGTCGGCTTACCCCGGACTTCCGAGTGATCGCCTACGCAAGGCGTGGGCATGGATTTTCCGACCCGGTGGGGCCCTTTGATACGGGAACCCTGGTGGAGGATCTGCGCCAACTGCTGGATTCCCTTGGCATCCAGCGGGCAAATCTGCTGGGATGGTCCATGGGGGGAAATGAAATTACGGCATTTGCCGGACTTTATCCGGATCGCACGTTGAAATTGATATACCTGGAAGCTGGCTACGACTGGTCCAACCCCGCATTTCTGAATGCCCTTGCCGCCTGTCCGCTTCAACTGGCACCTGACGAGAAAGCACTCCGGTCACTGGACGGATTCCGGGCCTGGGCCCGGAAGTTCTGGTTGCCTGATGTAACGTGGACCGACGGTCTGGAAGCCCATCTGCGGGAAGTCACGCGAGTCGGAGAGGACGGGACTGTGCAGCCGATTCCCGGCGGCAAAATAAGTGAAGAACTCTTCGCGGCGCTTGCCGTCAACAAACGGGATTATACGGTCGTTCGTTGTCCGGTGCTGGCACTGTACAGCCCGTATTTTTTTATGACAGACAAAACAGACCCGAAGCTGGAAAGGGAGGTCGAAAATTGGGACGTGAGGATGATGGGATCCTTTCGCCGGGCAAGTCAGGAACGGCTCCGACGGGAACTGCCGGATGTAACCATCCAGACGCTTCCCGGTACATCCCACGGCACCATCGGCCTGCTGAATCCCGAGAAGACAACAGAAATTATCCGAACGTTCCTGCAGAAAAAGTAGACGCTTCTGAAATCAGGATTCATCAGAGCCGGGGAACAGGGGCCGAAGTTGTTACAGGTTTGATCGATTATCTTCATGAGCACTCTTTAGAAGCATCGCGTGTTCGCATCAGTCGATCCGCGAAATAGACCGTCTTTGCGCTGCTCAATTGCGTTGTGGACAGGTTCGGTTAATCATTGACAGCACCTGCCCTCAGGCAACCTGTTTTTTTCCATCTGCCATCTGTCATCTGTCACCCGGCGCCGCAGGATGGAGCAAAGGAAATTCTGGTTTTAGTATGTGTTTTTTTGTATTCTTTTGATGGTGTGCGATTCGGAAATGTTTCGGGAATGGGAGGCTTGAAGAGTGAAACGCTTTTTCTTTCGATGGATGTTCGGTTTGTATCCGCCGTACTTCGGTGCGGGGATTCGGGTAAAGTATCTGTCGCCTGATTTAAGGGATATTATGGTTCAGATGAAACTTCACTGGTACAACCGTAATTATGTAGGCACCCATTTTGGCGGCAGCCTTTACAGCATGACAGACCCTTTCTATATGCTGATGCTGATGGAAAACCTGGGTTCTGAGTACATTGTCTGGGATCAGGCAGCATCCATTGAGTTTCTGAAGCCGGGACGGGGAAAGATGACGGCCCATTTTCAGTTGACGGAAGCCCGTTTGGAAGAAGTCAGACAAAACACAGAAGATGGACAGAAATATATCCCGATCTGGCCGGTTAAGGTTGTAGACGAGGACGGGGAAGTGGTGGCAAGGATTCAGAAGACACTGTACATCAGGAAGAAGCCGAGGCACCGGAAGTGAGTTTGGATTTGATTCATTGAAACAGGCACAGGAAACAGGTATTTCCCGTTTTTCCCTTCCCCTCATCCAATATTCTAAAAACCGGCTCTCCGGCCAAACGACCGGAGAGCCGGTTTTTAGTTTACATGAACCCTTTTCGTTTCAGCAAGGCGTCCACCTTCGGGTCCCGACCACGGAACCGGCGGTAGAGAACCATGGGGTCTTCGGTGTTGCCCCTGGAAATCACATTGTCCCTGAATGATTTTGCTGTCGCCGGGTCAAAGAGGCCATGTTCCTTGAAGGCGGCGAAGGCATCGGCATCCAGTACTGCTGACCAGATGTAGCTGTAATACCCGGCATCGTATCCACCGGCGAAGGCGTGGCGGAAGTAAGGGCTCCGGTAACGTTCCACAATTTCCGGAATCAGGTGGATCTTTTCCATGGACTTTTTTTCAAAATCCATGGGGTCTCCCTCAAATGTAGCGGTAATCGTATGCCAGTCCATATCCAGGTAGGACGCCGCCATGTATTCCCCGGTGATGAACCCCTGGTTGAATTTTCCGGCATTCTGAATCTTTTTGATGAGACTGTCCGGAATGACTTCGCCTGTTTTGTAGTTTTTTGCGTAGAGCTTCAGGATGACCGGATCAGTGGCCCAATTTTCCATGAACTGAGACGGCATTTCCACAAAGTCCCTTGGAACAGAAGTACCGGCCAGCTTCCGGTAGGTGCAGTTGGACAATAGCCCGTGAAGGCCATGGCCGAATTCATGGAACAGAGTGGTCACCTCGTCCAGACTTAGCAGAGAGGGAGTGGTGGCTGTGGGTTTGGTGAAGTTGGTGACATTGCAGACAATGGGCAGGATGTTTTTGCCGTTTTCCCGGTGTTGGGGCCGATATGCGTTCATCCAGGCGCCACCCCTTTTACTGGGGCGGGGAAAATTGTCTGCGTAATAAACACCGATGGTTGTTCCATCCGCTTCTTTCACTTCATAGGCCTTCACGTCCTTCTGGTACACCGGAATATCCGGCCTCGGGGTGAAGGTGATGCCATAAAGCTTGTTGGCCACCATGAAGGCACCGTTTCGGACAGTTTCCAGCTCAAAATAGGGTCGAAGTTCCGCGTCATCCAGGTCGTATTTTGCCTTTCGGACTTTTTCAGCGTAGTACCACCAATCCCAAGGTTGAAGTTTGAATTTCTTCCCTTCTTTGTTGATGATTTTCTGCATGTCCGCCACTTCCCGCTTTGCCGTTTTCATTGCGGGTTTCCATATCTGGTCCAGCAGTTTGTAGACGTTTTCCGGGGTTTTAGCTACGTTTTCTTCCAAGACATAATCGGCGTGGGTTTTGTATCCCAGGAGTTTAGCTTTCCGGAGCCGGAGGTTGACCAGTTTTACAATGCCTGCCTTGTTATCCAATTCATCCCCATGATTACACTGATTAATGTATGCCTTGAAGATTTTCTCACGTAAGGCCCGGTTTTCCGAGTAGGTAAGGAAGGGAAGTAGACTGGGTTTGTCCAGTGTGAACAGCCATTTCCCATCCAGTTTCCTAATTTTTGCTGCTTCGACGGCAGCTTCCACCACGGAGTCCGGGAGTCCGGCAAGTTCGGATTTTTTGTCGATTACCATCTGGAAGCGATTGACTTCTTTTCGGACATTTTCTCCAAAATTCAGTTCCAGAAGGGAAATCTGCTGATTGATTTCCTTGAGTTTCGCTTTATCTTCCGAATTCAGATTGGCACCGCCACGGACAAAGTCTTTCCAGGTTTCGGTGACCAGCCGGAACTGTTCCGGGTTGAGATCCAGTTTGTCTTTCTGCTGGTACACGGCATTTACCCGTTTGAACAAATTGCCATTCATCAGGGTATCGTCGTGGAGAGCGGACAATTTCGGTGCGATATTCCGGGCAATTTCCTGGAGAGCGTCGTTGGTATCTGCGGAGGTCAGGTTAAAAAAAACGCCGCTGACTTTTTCCAGAAGTTTTCCGGTTCCATCCAGTGCGACAAGAGTGTTCTCAAATGTGGGTCCGGCTGCACTGTCTGCGATGGCCAACACTTCTGCTCGTTTTTCTGCGATCGCCTTGTCAAAAGCGGGCAGGTAGTCGTTGTCTTTGATTTTGTCAAAGGGGGCGACACCAAACGGAGTATTCCAAGTTTCGAAAAATGGGTTCACGCGGCCTCCTTCGTTTTTTGCCTTTTCCGGTGCTGTGGCACATCCGACCAGTAACAGTACGGGTAATGCGAGAATAAAGAGTTTTTTCATGCAATCTCTCCCTTTCTGGATTTCTAATTTCAATGCCATACCATGATACATTTTTCCATCCAGGTTGTCATGGGTGAAGAGTGAGAAAAAGAAAGGGAATTTTGCCATTGACTGTCCAATGCCAGCTCCCTGATTTTACTTAAACTTAAACTTCTCTCATTTCACCCAGAAAGGGCAGGTGTTACTGCCTTCCTTTGTTAGTTGGATCAGGCCGGTACCGTTGATATTCATAGAGACCAGTTGCCAGGTTCCGGTTCTGCTGGAAGAGAATACGATTCGCCTCCCGTCTGGGGACCATGACGGATATTCGCTGGAGCCGTCTCCATTGGTGAGGCGGATGTTTTTGTTTTCCGCAATGTTGTAGATGAAGATGTCAAATTTGTTGTGGAACATGGCTACGTAGGCAATGCGACTACCGTCGGGGGACCAGACCGGGGAGTCATTGTAGGAACCCTGGGTGTTAAGACGTCGAATGTTAAGGCCATCTCTGTCCATGACGTAGATCCTCGGTGCGCCATAGCGGTCGGATGTGAACACGATTTCTTTTCCATTTGGGGAGAACCGGGGAGAAGTGTCAATGGCAATGTGATGGGTCAGACGGTTTGTGGTTTGTTTTTCGATGTTATAGACGTAAATATCGGTGTTTCCGTCTGTGGAAGCGCTGAATAACAGCCATTTACCGTCCGGGGAGAAGTCCGGGGTGGAGCCGATTCCTTCGGCATGGTAGATGGTCTTTATACCCTGTCCCACCGTCATCATGAAGAGATCGGGATTGTGGTTGCGATAAGAGGTAAAGGCAATACGTTTCCGGTTTGGAGATACAGCCGGGAAAATGGTGTCACTGCCGATTCTGGTGAGCTGTCGCAGATCATCTCCGTTGTAGTCCATGATAAAAACTTCCCGGTTGCCGGTCCGGTCCGAAACAAAGGCAATGCGGGAGTTGGTAATGCCCCGTTTCCCGGTGAAGACGAAGATGACATCATCTGCAAAGGAGTGGATCAGCTTTTTCAGAAGGGCGATTTCCCCCCGATAGCGCCGGGTGACGATTTTTTTACAGGTCTTGGTATCGGTGACGACGCCGGTAAACAGCAATTGACCACCTTCTTCGGAACGAATTTCACCGGTAACCAGAATTTTGGCACCGACTGAAAGAAATGCTTCGCAGTTTTTTATGTTTTCCGGTGAGTCCGGGGAAGGAACAAGGGCCATGTTTCTTTCTGGAATTACGTGGAAAATGCCGGTGAGCTGGAGATCGCGAGAAAGGAGTTTTCTGGAATTCTCCATTGTTACGGCATCGCCACCGTTTCCGGTAAAACCGGCAATACCGATTTCAATGAGGTCTACTCCCTTGGTGGACAGGGTTAGTTCAAATTCTTGCTGGGCAACAACTGAGAAACTGAAGAACAGCATTAATGCGATGGCTATACGTTTCATGATTACTCCTCGTAATTGAACCAGATGTGAATCCCCAGGTTATCCCCTGTGTACCCCTCCGGTAATGGCGGCAGCGGGCTGGAAGCGGTTATTGCACGGAGCGCTACCCTGTCCAGACCCACATTTCCACTGGATTCCTCGATCATGGAACCAACAATGCTTCCATTCCGTTTGATTCTAAAGTAAATTTTTACTTTTCCTTTTCCGACGTATGCGCGCACCCAGTTGGATCCGATACGGTCCTGGACAATGGACAGATAATAGGCATATTCGAAATTTGCACCATCAAGATCCACGACAGATCCGTGCCTGCCGAATCCGATCCGTTTCGACCTGCTCCCGGCTGATGGCTGTATAATATCTTCCTGTCGGGGAATCGGCTGAGAAGAGGTTTGTTTTTCTGGCTTTGTCGTATTCAACCCGACTGCGGTTTTTTTACTCGGTTTTTTCGGAGTTTTCTGTGTGATAATTGTTTTATGAACCGGTTTTGGAATCGGTGTTAGAGCCGGTTTTGGTATGGGTTTTTCAGAAACTGCGGTGGTTTTATTTTGCTCTATGTTGGGATTGGCTGCAGTGGCAAGGGTAGCAATGGAAACCCGGTAGATTTTCGGTTCGCGTAACACACGGTCCCTGGCCGATAGGACACCGATAACCACAATCAACCCGATAACAATGTGGAGAAGGATGGAAATGGCGGAAAATGTACGGTTCCCGTTTTCCAGAGTTTTTCGCTTTTCTATGATGATGTTAATGCCGACTCTGGCCATTTTCTTTTTCCTCTACAGGGAGGGTCACCAATGCCACGTTTTCAATCCCTGCTTTTTTCAATCGCCCGATCAGGCCGATTACTTCACCATAGGGCAGGGATCTGTCTGCTTTGAGAAAGACTTCTTTCTTCATGGCGGCAAGTTTTGTCATCCGTTCCATGAATAGTTCCGGATGAATGATATCGTTATTTATATATAACTTTTTATCCCGAGTGAGGGTGATAACAACCCGCTCTTCTTCCAGGGCGGCCCCGGCGGTGGTTTCCGGGAGGTTGACGTCAATGCCGCTTTGCATCATCGGCGCGGAAACCATGAAGATAATGAGAAGAACCAGAATCACGTCCACAAGAGGGGTGACGTTGATTTCTGCCAGACCACGATGTTCACCGGATTGCCGAATACCCCCTGCCATTTAACTGAAGTTCCGTTCTACAATGCCGAGAAATTCCAGCGTAAAGTCTTCAATTTCAGCGGAAAGCGTGCGAATCTTGTTGACATAGTGGTTATAGCCCCAGAGTGCCGGAATTGCAACCGCCAGTCCCGCAGCAGTGGCAATCAGTGCTTCGGAGATGCCAGGCGCCACTGCCACCAACGATGCGGTTTTCTGAATGCCGATACGCTGGAATGCGTCAATGACACCCCATACTGTTCCAAAAAGACCGACAAATGGCGCCGCCCCTGCAGTGGTTGCCAGAAAATTCAGGGTTTTTTCGAATCGCCCCACTTCCACGATCTTGGCCCGATCCAATACGCGCGCGATAGACTCCAGATTGCGGATCTTGGGTTTTCCCGGATCCCCTGGATTCTGGTATTTGAGCTGGTAGTTCAGTTCACTAAACCCTGCGAGAAATAAACCGGCCTCCGGGCTGTACAGATGGTCCCGGCAGGCTTCCTTGACTTCCAGAAATTTGTTGGAATTGCGAAAGAGGTTTAAAAATGAGTCGGAATGGCGTTTAGCGCGTCTAATCTGAAAGCTCTTTTGAATAATGACTTTCCAGGAGCCCAGGGATAGAATCAGCAGGAGCGCCATAACCAGTTGCGAAACAGGACCCGCACTCTTCAACATTGTAAATATATCAAACATGAGGCCTCCCCCCGCATTTGGCTTCCAGCCGTTTCCCGACAAAGTCCGGGACAAAAACTGAAACATCCCCACCGAAACTGGCTACTTCACGTACCAGTTTGGAGGAGAGATAGGAATACCGTTCATCCGGCATCATGAAGACGGTATCCACCTGTTTTAACAGTTTCCGATTCATCAATGCCATCTGAAATTCATACTCAAAATCGGAAATAGCACGAAGCCCGCGCAGAATGGCGTCAGCGCCGCTATCCCGAACATAGTTTACCAACAAGCCATTGAAACTGATTATCTTGATTCGACCGGTGAGCACATCCCGTGTGGCTTCGGATATCATCTCCATTCGTTCTCCGACGGTAAACATAGTGTGTTTTTCCCGGTTCACAAGAACCGCCACAATTACGTGATCAAAGAGTTTTAATCCCCTGGAAATAATATCCAGATGACCGTTTGTAACCGGATCAAATGTTCCGGGGTAAACGGCAGTTCTCATGGTATGCTCCGGACAAATTCGATTGGTCTCATTTTTTCTCATCCTCTGGTGGCGTGGCCAGTGTGGTTGCAGTTTGAACGGTCGGTTTTGCTTTTGCCGTATTGGCCTTTTTTATTACTGTTGCTGCCGCCATGTTTTCAAGAAAGCGGTTAATATCAATCATAGAAAGGGTCCCATTGTCCGACATGGGTACGATGGATATTTTCTTTCCCTTCAGGGCGTCGGCCAGGCGTTTGGCCACTACGTTTGGCCCTCCGTTCCCGGCCAGCGCCTGATTGAGGTAGGTCAATGCAACCGCAGTGGCCTTTTTCTGTTCCAGTATGGCCTCCGCCTGTTTCTGGCCGGTATAAAGGAGAGCATCGCCCTTCAGTTTTGCCTGGGCCATTTCACCTCTTGCATCTTCAATTATACGGTTTGCTTCCGCACTGGCGTCAAATACTTTTCGTTTGACGTCTTCTCCGGCAGCCGCTGTAAGGGACATGTATTCCCGAGCTTTCTGATCGTATAGTTTCCGGTCCTCAATGGCTTTCTGGTAGTCAGAGGCAAAGCGGTAATCATTAACCAGTACGCCGGTGATCTCAATACCCAGTGGGGCGAAAGCCTGGTTCAGGAGTTCTTTCCCTTTCAGCACCTGGTTTTCTCTTTTGCCCGCATCGTAGAATTCTTCGGAGGAGAGTTTGCCCAGTGCGTAGCGAAGGATACCTCGGGCAATAGGCCGTACTGCTGTTTCTTCAATTTCCGGAACTGTTTCTCCTACGTTCTGAACAGTGAGCCATGCATTTTGGGGAGTGACCCGCCAGCTCACTGTGATGTCTACCCAGAGGTTGTTTCCATCTGAGGTTTTCAGTTTGAGATCATCGGCATGGGGCCGCGAGCCTTCTCCGGGTTTTTTTGTCATTTCCAGTTTCTGTTCTGTTTTGTTCAGGATGCTGAAATCGGTGAAGGGCGGGATGTAAAAGTGATAACCGGTACCATAAGCCTTTTCATTCACACCTGTATTTCCGGTGAAGGAGAAATATGTGGTTTTAACACCCACCTCGTTGGTATCTACCTTTGCGCATCCCATTGCGAAGAGGAGCATCAGAAAGCCAAGGGAAAGAACGGCCATGCGTTTCATTTTTCCACCCCCGTCATTTTGAGGAGGGATTTCAGGTCCAATGGATTAACCCCATGTTTACCCCCGGATTGCACTACAATTTTGTCCAGTCCTTTCAGAACCTCCGCCATCTGAAGGGCTACAATCCGTTGCCCGCCGGGCCCGGTCATTGCGTTGGCAATCAACCCGTCTCCCTTTGCTTTTGCCGTCTGAACCAACTGATCAGCTTCTGCTTTTTTCAGTTCCAGGTACAGTCTTGCATCTGCACGTATTTTTTCAGCTTCCGCGTTTCCCCTGGCAACTTCAACTTTGGCCATGGCTACACCCTTTGCCTGAATGCGGGCCATTTCAGCCGCTTCCTTGCTGGATGCAGACCGTGATTGGTTCAACAGCGTTGTCTGATCTGCAAGTTTTCGGTTTTCGATGGCTTTTTCATATTCCGGCTGGTAATGGAAATCACGGATCAGGATCTGAAAAGCCTCAATGCCGTTGGACCTGGTTCTCCGGTTAAATTCTGCCAGCGCATCCTTTGCCTTTCTTTCGCGCTTTTCAGCGTCATAGAATTCTTCGGCGTTGAGTTCACCCAGCTTATATTTCAGGACGGCAATGAATTCCGGCCGTATTTTCCGTTGTAGGAAATCGTGTCCAAGGGTGGACAACAATCGGGCGGCCCCGGTGGGCATGATCCTGAAAAGCAGTGTGGCGTCCACGTAGATGGTGGTTCCGTCACTGGTTTGAATGTCCACGTTGTCATTGCCGCTGCGGTCTCCCTGACCCGGTATGGATGTCAATTCCAGCTTCTGAATCCGACCAGAGAAAATGTCGAGTTTTTCAGCAAAGGGCAGAATCAGGTAAAGACCCGGTTTCAATGCCGTCTTTTCAATCCCCTTAGTCCCGGTAATGGGAAGCAGGCGGGTTTTTACGCCAATCTGACCCCGGTTCACCTTTTTCAGGCCCAGAACGAGGAGCGGTACGATTATCAAAAGCAGAATCAGAAAGAAGCCAAGCACTTTCTTACTCATTATTTCCCCCAATCAATTCAGCGGCGTGTTTTAAAGAGGTCTCGGTAATCTCGCGGCCGCCGGTCATCCGCGCGATTTCCTGAAGGCGCTGTTCTTTTGATAAGAATTGTACCATTGTGCGGGTACGACCTTCAACCACCGTTTTTGTTACAGAAAAATGACAACTGGCAGCGGCAGCCACCTGGCCCAGATGTGTGACGCACAGCACCTGTCGTCTACGGGATAATTTGTTAAGTTTGGCAGCAAGGGATACGGCTGCCTGTCCGCCGATACCGGAATCTACTTCGTCGAATACAGCAGTAACGGCATCTTCTTTCCCCTCGCAAATCAGCTTTATTGCCAACATGATACGTGATATTTCACCGCCTGAAGCTACTTTTGCCAGAGGCTTCAGCTCTTCCCCTACGTTGGGGGATATCAGCAATTCTGTATGGTCCAGGCCGGTTTCTCCGTGGGAAAAGGCCAGGACGGATTCGGGCACAGACTCCGGTTTCAGATCTTCGCTGAAGCGAAATTGGATTTTTACATCGGGCATGGCCAATGCGGCCAGTTCGTTTTTCAGCTTCTTTGTGAAACCTGTTGCGTTTTTTTTTCGTGTCTCAGACAGGTATTTTGCCGCATCCCACCAGTTTTTATGGGTGGTAAGAAGCTTTTCTCCCTGCTCTTTCACCCGGAACTCCAACTCTTCGAGATCACTTAACCGCTTTCTGGAGCCTTGCAGGTGGGCCATGATTTCGTCGTAACTGTCTCCATATTTCCGCTGAAGCCGTTCGATTTCCACCAGACGGGACTCTATTTCATCAAGGGACATGCCGCTTTCCTGCATTTCCATGCCCATTTCAGAAATATCCTGCTCCAATTCCGAGATCAACGTTATGGCCTGACTCAATGGTTCCAGGTAGGGCTGGAAGCGGGATTGGAGCGGGGCGATTTTCTCAACATGATCGGCAAGATGGCCAAGCGCATTGACCAGTCCTTCCCGTTCCTCATTGTGAAACAGGTTTTCCATTTCTTCCAGGGCTTCCTTGATTCGCCCGGCGTTTTTCAGGAAGGATTTTCTTTCCATCAGGTTTTCCAGTTCCTCCGGTTTCAGATCCACCGTTTCGATTTCCTGGGTTTGAAAGCGGAGCACGTCCATTTCCTGATTCTTTTCTTTTTCGTCCAGAAGAAGAGCGCGATACGCCTTCTTGGCATCTGTGACGCGTATGGTGAGGACGGCCAGTTTCTCCAGTTCTTTCCCGGTACCGGCGAATGCGTCCAGAAAGCCCAGATGATTTTCCGGTTGCAGCAGGAGCTGCTGGTCATTCTGTGAGTGAATCTGTACCAGTTCTCTGCCAATTTCCGCCAACCGGTTC
The DNA here is from genome assembly GCA_013151025.1 of Acidobacteriota bacterium. GTDB lineage: Bacteria > Acidobacteriota > Holophagae > Thermotomaculales > Thermotomaculaceae > UM-FILTER-49-7. Next base: position 12,455 of record JAADJC010000105.1, on the reverse strand, counting down.
AGTGGGACAAGTTCGCCGTTTATGAATGCACGGCTGGGGGTATTTCGATGAATCACCCGTTTGACTTCCACCGGCTCGCCCACTGGAATGCCCCAACTTTCAAGAAGTTTCATTGCTTGATCCGGAACACCTGTAAAGATACCCTCAACAATTGCCCGGTCATCTCCGGTGCGAATCATTTCCCGGTAAGCCCGTCCGCCGGACAGGAGTCCCACAGCATCTACGACAATTGATTTGCCTGCACCGGTTTCCCCTGTCATCACGTTGAAGCCGGGCTTCAACTCAACTTCAAGATCGTCGGCTATGGCCAGCCCCCGGATATGCAGATAGGTCAGCATGTACCCACCTCCAGTGGAAGTTTCAGCCGGATCAGCGTCCCTTTGCCGGGTTTGGAAAACAAATCTACATCGCCCTGGTGCTCTTTCAGGATCATCCGGGTGATGTGCATCCCCAGGCCGCTGCCGGTGAGTTTGGTGGTGTAGAATAATTCAAAGACCTGTTCAATTTCTTTTTCAGGAATGCCTGGTCCAAAATCCCGAATGTTGATGTACAGACATTGGTGGTCCCGGGAAACGGAGCACCAGATCCGAATGGTTCCCTCGTCTTCACTGGCTTCAATCGCATTTTTCAGGACATTCAGGACTGCACGTCTAAGCTGATTTCGATCCCCCTTGATGTGGGGAACAGTGCTTTTCATCAAGTCCAGATGAATTTTATGGCTATTCAGGGACTGGCGCATCAGGCCGACCACCTCATTTACAATCTCCAGTGTGGAAAGCTCCTCCATTTCAAGTATCGGCATGCGAACAAAAGAAAGGTAGTCGTCTGTGATGTTGCTGAGGTGGGAAACCTCGGTGTCAACTGTTTTCAGGAGTCGGCGAATCCCCACCGCCTGTTTGACTTCCAGTCTGTCCAGTTCATCTTCCACCAATTCCAGATTGAGCATGATGGAACTCAGCGGGTTGCGAATTTCATGGGCCACCTGAGCCGCCATCTGTCCCACCACCGAAAGTCGTTCATGCTGAATGATCTTTTTATGCATTTTCCTTTCCCGGGTGATATCCCGGACGATGGCGGAAAAACCGACAACTTCCCGATCGGCGTTTCGTACCACAGTACGGGTAAGATTGACCGTAATCCGTTGGCCGTCTTTCCTGAGGCGATCGGTTACGTATTCCCGAATATAACCTTTTTTCAGTGCTTCTTTTGTAAAATATGTCAATTCTCCCTGTTCGCGGACATCTTTCGGGATCAGAATATCCAGGGTTTTTCCTGTCATTTCCTCACTGGTATAACCGAAAATATCTTCAGCACCCCGATTCCACAGAAAAATTTTATTTTCCAGGGTAATTCCCATGATGGCATCCGCAGAATCATTGAGGATATTAACCAGGATATTAGTGGTTTCCCGGGTTCTGTCTTCGCTGATTTTTTGTTTCGTAATGTCTTTCAGGAAAATCAGGTAGCCCTCGTCTCCATCGGAAAGGGAAAACGGTGTGACACAGAGCTCAGCCCAGAGGGAGCGGATACGGCTGCTGATGATCCGGGTCTTAAGGTCGGAAATGCCCTCCGGGTTTTCGTTGAGAAGAAGCGCAATCTGATCAAATGCAGTTTTTCCTTCCTTTAGAAATTCCCAGACATAAAAGCCGATGGCTTCTTTTTCCGGAACACCCAACAGGCGGACAGCGGAATGGTTGAGATAGTTAATTTTGCCATTTTTTCCCACTTCCAGTATGGCCAGTGTAGCATCTCTGAAAAGCTGTTTAATTCGGCTTGCCTGCTTCATTTACCAGCTCCCTGGCATAGACAAAATTGACCTTCCGATCCAGGAGGGGCAGTTCTTTTGCCAGTACTTCGACAGTTTCCGGATAATTATGTCCAATGGCAATAACATAGCCTTTTTTCTCGGCTTCTTTTAATGCATGTTCCAATTGCCTGCGGATGTCCTTCGGTTTCCGGCTGTTGTCCAGAAATACGTTTCGTGGCAGGGAAGGAACCCCGGCACTCCTGGCCTCATGGAGGGCCACCGTCTCAGCAGTTGTGCGAGAATCAATGAAAAAGAGACCCTGCTGTTTCAATTTACGCATGACGACCCGCATGGTAAAAGGAACGGATGTCGCCTTTGACCCCATGTGATTGTTCATCCCCACGGCATACTGAATATTGTCAATTGCCGCTTGAATCTTTTTTTCGATCAGCTCTCTGCTGTCTTTTTCAAAAATGGCGCCGGGTCCCGGGTCTTCTGCAGGGTAGCGATCCGGTTCCATAGGCATGTGAACCATCATGTCAAAGCCCCGGCCCCGTGCCATTGCGGCGCATTCCCGGGAATAGCGTCGAAAGGGAATGATGGCGAACGTCAGGGGATACGGGATATTCAGGGCCTTTTTAAAAGTGCTCATATGTCCCAGCCCGACATCGTCCAGGATAATGACAACCTGCGGTTCCCCCTTGTGTGTCTCCAGGAAGGTTAATTTTTTTGTTGCATGGTGGGCCGAATTTTTCTTTTCTGAGACACTGGGATATGCCTTCTTTGTTGATCCTTTTTTTACGGCACCCTCAAGGATAATCCGATAGACTTCGTCTCCGGATTTCAAAAGTAGAAGGCGACTTTTCCCGAACCGTCTCGCCGACAGGGAAGCACTCACTCCCTTGATTTTTTGTTTCAGTACTTTTTGAAACCGATTGGCAGCGGTTGGATTCATAGTGGCGCGGAATACCGGATGCCCGTTATCTCCGATGCCGCTGTGAACGGCAGTGGCCGGGACTCCCGCTTCCGAGAAGGAAAGCAGCACGATTTCCCCGGCCCGCTCAGTGGACAAAGCTGAACCGCCTGAGAAAAAAGCCAGATACGTGATTCCTCCCAGCGCGATCAGGACGATGGCGGTAAGCACAATCCGAAGAACCACTGGCGAGGTCGCGGATTTTTTTGAGGAGCGTTTAGGCCGCCGTTTTGTCGCCATTCGCTTTCGAGGCCTCTTTCTTCAGTAAATTGTTAATTTTATCTGCAATTTCCGAATCGTCAATATAGGACCGAACATCAGGCTTCAATCCCTTTTTCGTGGTGGGACTGTAAAATACGGTGGCCAGTTCCACATAGGCTCCATCGTAAAGTTGCAGAACTTCAGTGTCGAATGCCTTCCCGGAGGTGCGGGTGCCCACCAGCGTGATGCCGGAGCCTCCTTTTAACAGATTTGCCAGTACGGCGCCTGCATTCATTGTGAATCCGGACGTCAAGACAAAAATCCGGGGATAGGCGAATGTCGGTGCATTTTCACCTGGCTTTGCTGATATGGTCTTTATTGCGCCTTTTCGTTTTGCAGTGGCAGTTACCTCTTTGTCAAGAATGAACGCAGCCAGTGTCAGCATATCCCGATAGTTACGACCCTGGGTATATCTCAGGTCCAGAATAATCGGTTTTGCGGTGGCAGCGTATTTGTCAAAGCGATTCGCAACATCAATGGAGAAAGACTCAATGCGAAAAGCAGAAAGTTTTTCTACCGGACACACCGAAGTTGCATCCGGGTTTAATTCCTGGTATTGAAAAATGTGATCCTCATCTTTTCCTTTATCCATGGAGTAGTAGGTGAGATTGACAGGTTTCCCCACCTGTCCCATGAGCATTGCGTTAATGGAAAAGAGGGACAGATCCCACGTGTACTTGCCGTTGATTTTCTGGATGATAGTTCCGGCAACAATTCCGGCTTTTTCAATCTCACTTCCGGGCTCCACGTGGACAACCTGGGCATACCCTCCACGCTTGATCACCCGTATTCCTACCCGGCCCTTTTCAGCCAGACGGGGTCGAATCCTGGCCATAATATCGGCAGGGATATAGCTGTTCTGGTCAAATACACTTTCCACTGCGCCACGGTAGGCACCCTCCATGATACGAGCCTCATCCACCGGTTCCACGTAGCGTGCCTTGACGATGTTATAAACTCTCGCAAATACGCCAAAGGCATCATAGGCATCTGCCTGCTTTTTCTCTCGATTACTGATTCCCACTGCTGTTGCAATTGCAACTACTGTCAATATCACTGTCAATTGAACCAATCTTTTTAACATCTTTGAGACTCCAAAAACCGGTGATACCTTCCAACAACCTGTCGGTAAGATATCCGATTGCGGTTTTTATTTACCCTTTCGAACCCACTTTAACGGGTTCAACGGTGTACGTTCATGCCACAGCTCAAAATGGAGTACATCGTGTTCCAGCGATGCCGTATCGCCGGATCTGGCGATGATGTCTCCTGTTGTAACAACCTGGTTGATTGTAACAGAAAACGAATCCAGGTGCGCGTAAAAACTGTAGTAGTTATCCCCGTGATTCAGGATGAGCAGACGCCCATAAGACTTGTACCACCCGGCATACACCACCACTCCGTCGTAGAGTGCGTGAACCGGGGTCCCCTGGATCACATGAATTGTGATTCCGTTGTTTTTCAGCCATGTTCCAAATTTACGGTTTCGGACCCGACCGAATTTCTCTATGATTTTCCCCTTCACAGGCAGGGACAACAAGCCCTTGAACCGGCCCATAGGAACCCGGGACGGGCTCCTTGTCGTTACTGTTGTGGCAATAGTGGACATTAGATCGGAAAGCAATACCTTCCGCTGTGTCAGCAATTCCGCATAAAGTTTTTTCTGTGTTCGTATTTTCCGGTAGAGAGCTCGTTTTTCACGATAGGTAGTGCGGTATTTACGGTGAAGAGTTGTCAACTCCCGTATTTTTCTTTCCAGAAAAATGGTTTTCTCGGAGAGACGGCCCTCCATATCTGTTTTTTCCCGGTGGAGAAGCGACAGACGATCCAATGTTTCCCGATCTTTTTCCGCCAGAAACAGGAACAGATTGACGGAATGGGTCAATTCAGCTTCGTTTTTCGGCATCATCACGGTTTCAAAAAGGAGATAGTCTTCTTTCCGGTAGAGCGTTTTCAATCTTCCGGACAGATACTCACGTTTTTGCTGGATTTCCAATGCAACCTGCTTCAAGTTCTTTTTCAGAACATCCAGTTCTGTTTCCGTCTTCTTTTTCGCCTGAACAGCGGCAGCCCGTTCCGACAGGAATACCTGCAATCTGGCTGACAGATATTCCACATCTTCACTGAGGGACCGGCTCCGGTTTTCCAGAAATATCAGCCTTGTTTTTAACTGATGAATATCTTTCTGGACGATTTTGAGGTTTTGGTTGTCACACAGGGCTGGAGAGGTCAGTAAGGTACTGAAGAACAGAAAAAGCAGGAGATGTTTCATTGCCAGGGCACCGAATGCCACACGGCTTTCAGGATAATGAAAATCCCGGATACAGCCAATATCATACTAACGGTTGTATACAGAACCGCACGCCGGGCGGAACACTTTGAAATTACAGCAGCCGGGCTTTTCAGAATGGAAAGCAGATGGAAGGCCAGCATAAGGATGAAGCAAATTCCCGGAATCACCATGGCTCCCAAAAGCGTGCCCAGTTGGATTTCCCCGGCCAGAGCGGATTTCCAGATCAACCCGAATCCCAGAAAAAGGAATCCCAATGCTCCGCCACCGAATATCAGTGATCGCAAGGTGTCTCCCGCGTACACAAAACCCATTCCCGGAAACATAATGTTGTAATACAACACTTTCCGCTGTGCCGGGGTCATCCCCTTCAGGTCAAATCCAGTTTCGTCAGGAAATAATTTTCCGGTATTCTTCAAGCCGACTGTTGATTTCCTCCATCGTTATGGTTTTCAGGCGTTCCACACTAAAATCTTCTATTTCAAGGGAAGATAGAACAGTGCCTACCTTGACGGCTTCCCTGCAGGTGGGGAAATCTAATTTCCCGGTGCGGGCCACATGGCCCAAGAAACCGGCTGCGAAAGTATCCCCCGCCCCGGTAGGGTCCACGACCTTTTCCACCGGAAAAGCGGGTACCATGGCAATGTTCTCCTTATTCATGAGGATGGATCCGAATTCACCACGCTTGATACAGACCATCTGTGGTCCCATCTCCAGGATTTTTCTGCCGGTTCGGATAGTGTTTTTTTCCCCGGTCAGCAATTTCGCTTCGCCTTCATTTACAAAAAGAAGGTTTGTCTCTTTCAGGACCTTCAGTAAATCATCCCTTGTCTCATTGATCCACAGGTTCATCGTGTCACAGACTACGAAGCGGCCCTTTCCAATCTGATCAATTACCTTGCCCTGTAATGCCGGGTGAATATTGCCCAGAAATATAATGCTGGAATCCAGGTAAGAATTGGGGATTTCCGGGTTGAATTCTGCAAATACGTTTAATTGCGTATCGTGGGTGATGGCTTCATTGAGATTTTCGCCATATTCTCCCTTCCAGAAAAATGTTTTTCCGGGACGGTGTACCAGTCCCTCAAGCGAAACGTTTCTGGATTTCAACAAGTCCAGGTCCGTATCCTCGAAATCTTCTCCCACGACGCCAACCAGATTGACATGGCTGAACAGGGAAGCCCCGATGGAAAAGTAAGTGGCTGAACCACCAAGAACCCGTTCTCTTTCCCCGTAAGGTGTTTTCAAAGAATCGTAAGCTACCGAGCCTACAGCAACAATTGACATCAAAATTCTCCTTCTCAGGTCCGTTTCCTTTTACCAACGGATTCTACCACATTCGTGATTTTTTCCTGCCGCTTTACCGGCAGGAAAAACGGGAATAAAAAAAGCGGGGATTGTTCCCCGCTTTGTACAGTCAGATAAAGACCGATTATTTTCTGAACCAGTCTTTCATTACCTGCAGGGTTACCTGTCGGCCCACTTCCGCTATGGAGGTGGTCAGCGGGATTTCCTTGGGGCAGGCTTCTACACAGTTTTGGGCGTTGCCGCATTCCGCCACACCGCCTTTTCCCATTACTGAATGGAGCCGATCTTCTTTCAAAGCGGCACCGGTGGGGTGAAAGTTAAACAGGCGAACCTGAGAAATAATCTGCGCACCCATAAAATCATTGCCCTTCTCAAACTGAGGGCAGACTTCCAGACAGCAGCCACAGGTCATGCATTTGGACAGTTCGTAGTGAACCGCCCGTTCGCTTTCTTCGAGTTTCGGGCCGGGACCCATGTCAAAAGAACCGTCCACTGGCACCCATGCCTGCACCTTTTTCAGGTTATCAAACATCCGCTGACGGTCTACCACGAGGTCACGAACCACCGGGAATTTGGTCATGGGTTCCAGCACAATGGGCTGGTCAATATTGTCCACCAAGGCGGAGCATGCCTGGCGAACCATTCCATTGATAATCATGGTGCAGGCGCCGCAAACCTCTTCCAGACAACTGCATTCCCAGGCCACGGCAGTAGTTTTTTTCCCGCTTCGGGTAACCGGATGTTCCTGGATTGCCACGAGGCAGGAAATAACATTCATGGAAGGACCATGAGGAATCTCAAATTCTTCCCAGAACGGGGATGATTCTGCATTCAACTGTCGTTTGATTTTCAGGCGAACTGTTTTTTCAGCCATTACTTATCCTCCCCTTCCGTTGCGTGCTTGTCCACCGCGTAGTTCCGGGCTCTTGGCTTAATTAAGGAGGTGTCCACTTCTTCATAGGTGATTTTCGGGCCATCTTCGCTGACGGTGGCAATGGTTGTTTTCAGATAATTCTCATCGTCCCGATCCGGAAATTCCGGTTTATAGTGGGCGCCGCGACTTTCATTTCTATGCAAGGCACTGACGGTCAGTACACGAGCCAAATCCATCATTCGCTGAAGATCTTTCACGTAGATAGCTTCCTGGTTCAGAACTTTTGAGTGGTCGGCGATGCCGATGTGATTCCAGCGTTCCCGGAGTTCCACCAGCTTCTTTTCCAGTTCTTCCAGCTTGTCATTGTGGCGGACAACAGTCATCCGTTCGGTCATCCACTTGGCCATTTCCTGATGGAGTTTCCGGGCGTTTTCGTCGCCGTCCATGGCGTAGATTTGCTCGAAGAGCTTTTCGCTCTGGCCGAGAGACTTTTCTGCCAGTACGTCAAAATCGGAAGCCGGTTTTACCTCATTGGCAAACTTGACTGCATTCGGTCCGGTTACAAAGCCATCGTAAATACAGGACAGAAGCGAGTTTGCACCGAGACGGTTGGCACCGTGGTACTGATAATTGACTTCACCGGCTGCGTACAGGCCATTGATGTTGGTCATGTCAGTTTCCGCATCTACCCACATGCCCCCCATGGAATAGTGAACCGATGGGAAAACCTTCATGGGAACCTTCCTCGGATCGTCTCCGACGAATTTTTCATAGATTTCCATGATACCACCGAGTTTTCGGTCCAACTCGTCCGGGTCTTTGAAAGAAAGATCCAGGTAAACTTTATTTTCTCCGTCCAGTCCCAGTCCCTGGTTGATGCAGATATCATAAATTGTACGGGTCGCGATGTCCCGGGGGACCAGGTTGCCGTAAGCCGGGAATATTTCTTCAAGGAAATACCAGGGCTTGCCGTCTTTATAGGTCCACATGCGGCCACCTTCACCGCGGGCGGATTCAGACATGAGCCTGTCCTTGTCAGAGCCCGGAATAGCTGTCGGGTGAATCTGAATAAATTCACCGTTAGCGTATTTGGCGCCCTGCAGGTAGCAGGCGGTGGCCACGGAGCCGGTATTGATAAAGGAGTTGGTGGATTTGCCGTAGATGTAGCCGGGACCGCCGGTGGCGACGACCACTGCCGAAGCCGGGACCGTTTCCAGTTTCATCGTATTCATGTTCATAACCACCACACCTCGGACGGTTTTGGTGTCATCTACAATCAGTTCCTGGAAATCATAGCCGATCCACTTTTTTACCTGGCCGGCGGCCTCAAAACGCCGAACCTGCTCGTCCAGTGCGTAAATCATCTGCTGCCCTGTAGTAGCGCCGGCAAATGCGGTTCGCTTCTGCTTTGCGCCGCCAAATGCACGAACATCCAGCTGGCCTTCCGGGGTCCGGTTAAACATCAGACCCATCCGGTCCAGCATATGAACGATTTCAGGCGCTTTTTCACACATCCGCTTTGCCGGGCCCTGGTTTGCCAGGAAGTCCCCGCCGTACACGGTATCGTCAAAATGTTCCCACGGGGAATCACCCTTGCCCTGCATATCCAGTGCGGCGTTGATGCCGCCCTGCGCGCACACAGAGTGGGACCGTTTCACCGGCACAAAGGAGACCAGGTCAACCGCCAATCCCTCTTCACATATTCTGATGGTGGTCATCAGGCCGGCAAGGCCGCCACCTACTACAATAATTCGTTTATCACTCACCTGTTACCTCCTTATCAGAATGCCAGCAAAGCTTTCACGCCGACCACAGCGAGAATGACGAACAGGCCCATGGTAATGTATCCCATCCGTTTCTGAGCTTTCGGGCCAATGGTAATGCCCCAGACAATGCTAAAACTCCAGAGGCCATTGGCAAAGTGGAAAGACACGCATACTACACCCACAACCATCCACCAGAACACCACCGGGGAAGCCAGCATCTTATGCATCATGTCAAAAGAAACTTCTTTCCCATAGAACAGGGCGGACAGTCTTGTGGTCCACACATGCCAGCCGATATAGAACAGAAGAATGACACCGGTAACCCGTTGAATCAGGTACATCCAGTTGCGGAAATATCCATACTGAAGCTGATTCGCCTGTCCGGTATATACAATATAGAGGCCATAGATGCCATGAACCAGTAACGGGATAAAGATAAACAAAAGTTCAATTACAATCAGGTAGGGCAGAGAAGCAAAAAAATCAATTTTGTCATTAAAAACTGTCGCACCATGAATTGCGAACGAGTTGGTAAAAAAGTGCTCCAGAATAAAGAGGCCCAACGGGATGATCCCGAGGAGCGAGTGGAGCCGTCTGTAAAAGAAGCTGTTGTCTTTTACGGTTTCCATTATTCCCCCTTTGAAGAATTAGTTCATTGCTTCCAGTTCGCCGATCAATTTCTTGACGTGGTCCACTGAAGCAGCAAACATTTCTTTTTCTTTATCGTTGAGGTCCAATTCAATTACCTTTTCCACGCCACCAGCGCCGAGAACAACCGGAACACCGATAAAAAAGCCGTTCACTCCATATTCGCCTTCAAGATAAGCTGCGCAGGGCAACAGCCTTTTCTGGTCATGGAGAATGGCGGTTGCCATCTGAACCGCTGCTTCCGCCGGCGCGTAGAACGCGGAACCGGTCTTCAACAGGCCGACAATCTCGCCACCACCCTTCCGGGTCCGTGTGACAATCTCTTCAATCCGATCTTCCGCAATAAACTTGGAAATAGGTATGCCATTCACGTTGGTATAACGGGGCATGGGAACCATCGTGTCTCCATGTCCGCCCAGCACCATGGCATTGATTTCCTGAACGGAAAAACCGGTTTCCATGGCGAGGAAGGCGCGGAAACGGCCTGTGTCCAGAATTCCAGCCATACCCATTACCCGGTTCTTGGGAAAACCGGTGATTTTCTTCATCAGGTGAACCATAATATCCAGCGGGTTTGCTACCACGATGACAAAGGCATTCGGGGCATATTTTTTGACATTGGGTGCCACAGCTTCCATGATCTTCTTGTTGATACCAAGCAAATCATCCCGGCTCATTCCCGGTTTGCGGGGAACGCCGGCCGTCACGATAACAACATCGGCACCTTCCATGTCTTTGTAGTCATTGGTGCCGATGAGTTTGCAGTCTGTTTTCATGATGGGCGTAGCTTCGGTGATGTCCAATGCTTTTCCCTGAGGCATTCCTTCCTTAATGTCCACCAGTACCACATCACCCAGCTCGCGGCCGGCGATGAGGTGAGCCATGGTACCGCCGATCTGGCCGGCGCCCACCAGTGCAATTTTTTTTCTACCCATACTGATTCTCCTTTCCGGAAAAAGATGTCCGGACAGGCTCGCGGGAACAGGAAAGCCGAAACTTTCCTTCTCCGCAATCCCCGTTACATATTGGCAATAATCTTGTCTCCGAATTCGGAGCACTTCACCAGCGTCGCACCGTCCATCAAACGATGGAAATCATAGGTAACCGTCTTATCAAGAATGGATCTTTCAATCCCCTTCACAATCATATCCGCTGCTTCCTGCCAACCCATATATTCCAGCATCATCACTGCGGACAGAATCTCGGAACTGGGGTTGACCTTGTCCAGATTCGTGTACTTGGGTGCTGTACCGTGTGTGGCTTCAAACACCGCGATGCCGGTAATGTAATTGATATTGGCGCCAGCCGCAATGCCGATGCCGCCCACCTGTGCCGCCAGCGCGTCAGACTGGTAGTCTCCGTTGAGGTTCATGGTGGCAACTACGTCGAACTCTTTGGGCCGGGTCAGGAACTGCTGGAGAGAAATGTCGGCGATATTATCCTTGAGGAGAATCATTTTCTTCCATTTGCCGTTTCCATGGCTGTCCCAGAGTTTCATGGTTTCTTCCACTTCTGCAAGAATCTTCTTCTGCTTGGCTTCGTCCAACTGATCGTACCAGGGTTCAATCATCTTGGCGTTTTCTTCCAGCGTCAGGTCCGGATTCTTTTCCTTGTTTTCCAGTGCCCATACTTCCCGAAGTGTCACAACCTTGTTCCGGTACGCTGGTTCCGTTGCCACCTGGTAGCCCCAGTCGCGGAAGCCGCCTTCCGTGAACTTCATGATATTGCCCTTGTGAATAATGGTCACGCTCTTGCGGCCATGCTTCAGCGCGTAATCAATGGCGGAACGTACCAGCCGCTTGGAACCATCCTCGGAAACCGGTTTGATGCCGATGGAAGAACTTTCCGGAAACCGGATATTTTTAACACCCATCTCATTGACGAGAAAATTTATGACTTTCTTGACTTCAGGCGTATATGCCATCCACTCGATACCGGCGTAAATATCTTCCGTATTTTCACGGAAAATGACCACATCCACATCTTCCGGACGTTTCACCGGGGACGGAACACCCTGGAAGTAACGGACAGGACGCACACAGGCAAACAAATCCAGGACCTGGCGGATTGTTACGTTCAAAGAGCGAAAACCACCGCCCACTGGCGTGGTCAATGGCCCCTTGATGGAAACCTTGAACTCTTTCAGGGCATCCAGGCTCTCCTGGGGCAGCCATTCGCCCAGTTTATTAAACGCTTTTTCACCGACAAATACTTCCATCCACTGGATTTTACGTTTGCCGCCGTATGCCTTCTCCACCGCACTGTCCAACACCCGTCTTGCGGCCCGCCAGATATCCGGGCCGGTGCCATCGCCCTCAATAAAGGGGATGATGGGGTTGTCCGGAACGCTCAACACTCCGTTTTCAATCGTAATCTTCTCTCCGTTCTCAGGTACGGACAGGTTTTTATACATGAAGGTCCTCCTATCAGAATTCAAACAATTCTATCACCAGTAATGGGGTGCGTCAATGAAAGACAAGAATTGAGGAACACAAGGGTGAGCCGGAAATGAAGCGGGTGTGCGCAACGGGAGAAAATGGCGTTTTGGTTCAGGTGTGAGTTTGAGTTTAAGTTTAAGTTTGAGTGGG
>JAADJC010000108.1 GCA_013151025.1 Acidobacteriota bacterium | reverse complement strand
TGACCACGCTGGGCACGGACGCTCCGGTTCGGACACTGGCGGACCTGATTGCATTCGACAAAGCACATGCGAAGAAGACAATGCCGTTTTTCCGCCAGGAGATATTTAAGCTGGCTGAGGCAAAGGGACCGTTGACAGAGAAAGCCTATCTAGACGCGTTGGCCGCCTGCCGTGATTTGAGTCGGAAAAAGGGAATCGACGCAACCTTGAAGAAGCACCGACTGGATGCCATCATAGCACCAACCGGCGGTCCGGCGTGGAAAATTGACCGCATCACCGGCGATCATTTTCTCGGTGGTTCATCGGAACCGGCAGCAGTCGCGGGTTATCCCAGTATCACAGTTCCGGCCGGTTTCGTGTTTGGCTTACCGGTGGGGATTTCCTTTTTCTCAACAGCATGGCAGGAAGGCACTTTGATTCGCTTGGCTTATGCGTTCGAACAGGCAACGGGTGCGAGAAGAGCACCAAAATTTCTTTCAGAAGCCAATCTGAGCTGATTCAGCCGCAATCTGGAGCATGTAATAGAGAAAAGGACAATCAGAGAACCTGTTTGCTACGGTTTTACATTTTGTTACAGTGAGGAAACACTTCAGAAAAAGTCCAGGCCCATATTTTCTCTGTGAACTTCACTGGTGTCTCAATCGACACCAAAAGCCGTCTGACGGCAAAAGGAGGAGAAGATGAAGAAAGCTCTGGGATTAATGATGGGTCTGGTTTTACTGTCGGTAACCGTAACGGCGGCCAGCCCGGCAGGGGTACAGAGGGGCCTGGATGAGAGGCTCTTCGGTGTCTTTGTCCAGCACCGGGCGGAACTTAACCTCACGGAAGAACAGAATACCCAGGTGGACGCACTGCTTCAGGAAATGAAAGACGCGAGAATCGCTGTCTGGCAGCGGGAGATTGAGCACGTTCAGAATGCACTGGCCTCCTTTGTGTCAGATGATTTTCAGCCCGGCCTGATGCTGCCGATTCCGCCGGATATTCTTGCCGAAATGACCCAGGCCTACAACCGCTTCATGGCGCAGGAAACCAGCAAGCTCCATGACATTCTCACAGCCGATCAACGCCAGCAGCTGATTGAACTGATGGCGCAGCAACACACGGACAATTAACCCCCCGAACGAAGGGAAATCGGGGCGGCCCGGTTTCCCTTCGAATGTTGAATTGCAGACAAAAAAAGAGCCTGAGTCCGCCCTCTTTCCCCACATTCAAAATTCAGATTGACGGACAGATACGCTATAATCATTTCCGATGAGTGAAATACAGCGTGGAAATAAGATATTACCCGGACTGACAGGGGAACAAATCAGACAGAACACTGGAAACCGGCATGAAAGCTGAACTGACCACTGGACCCATCGGCCGGACCCTTGCCCGGCTGACAACCTATATGATTTTCGGTTTTTTTGCCGCCATTGCCTTCAACCTTGTTGACACCTGGTTCGTGGCAAAACTGGGCACGGATGAACTGGCAGCCATGGGCTTTATTTTCCCGGTGGTTATGATTATCGGTGCCGCCGCAGTCGGGCTGGGGATCGGGGCCTCCGCGCTGGTATCCCGCGCCATTGGAGAAGGGGATCGGAGAAAGGTACGCCGGCTGACAACAGACGCACTGTTGCTGTCGCTGTTGATAGTCCTCCTTTTTGTGGTGACGGGGCTTTTTACCATCCGGCCTGTTTTCAAAATGCTTGGCGCCTCCCCCAACATACTGAAACTAATCCGAATTTACATGCTTATCTGGTATCCGGGAATGATGTTTCTGGTTATACCCATGGTGGGAAATAATGTAATTCGAGCTACCGGTGATATGAAGTTTCCGAGCATTATTATGATGTTTTCCGTTTTTGTGAATCTCGGCCTGGATCCTCTGCTGATCTTTGGCATCGGACCTTTCCCGAGGTGGGGCATCGCCGGGGCGGCCGCTGCAACGGTTATCGCCCGGGCACTGACACTTGTATTGACCCTTTTTATCCTTCAGAAACGTCATCACATGTTGTCTTTTGACTGGCCCGGGCTTAACGTGGTAATTCAATCCTGGAAAGATCTCCTTGAAGTGAGTATCCCTGCAGCCGCTTCCAATCTTATCCGCCCCTTCGGAGCAGCGATAGTAACCGGTATTGTTGCCCGCTTCGGTCCCAAAGCTGTGGCCGGGTTCGGGGTATCCATCCGGGTTGAAACTCTGGCATTGATGGTACTGATTTCTCTGTCCACGGTTTTGAACCCTTTTGTGGGGCAGAATATCGGTGCAGGGAAACCGGACCGGGCAAAGGCGGCGATTCGCTATTCTCAGTTTTTTTCATTGGGATGGGGTGGGTTTACGGCTCTGATTCTTTTCCTGCTGGCCCGCCCTGTTGCCGAATTGTTCAGCCGGGACGCCGAAGTAATCCGAACGATCGTCCTGTATTTACAGATTGTTCCCATTGTCTATGGATTCAGAGGGCTGTTTGGATTGAGCAGTTCGGTTCTAAACGTATTGAAGCGCGCGTGGGACGCCATGGCACTTTCGGTTATTCAGATGTTTGTACTTCTGATTCCCGGCACTCTCCTCGGTGCCAGGCTGTGGGGACTGGCAGGGGTATTCGGCTTTATCGCCTTATCCTGGTTTCTGGCCAGCATACTGGCAGTCCGTTGGCTTTCCCGGGGGATAAAAAAATTGGCCCGGCCGGGTCTATAGTTGCCATTGTTTCAACACGTCAGAATGCGCCTCTCTCTTGTGAAACGGCTTTCAGTTTGCTACTATGTAAACGTAGTCTTTTCCTGCGGTTAAAAGGATTTTTGATATGGAAATGGTGCTGAAAACAGTTTATCGCATTCACGCGATCCCCATAATCCAGAGTTTTGTTGTGGAGACGGCGAAATTTTTCGGCGCAAACACGGCGGAGTGCAAGGCACTCAAACTTGCCAGCGAAGAAGCCGCAGAACACATTATTCTCAACTATCCCCAGGGGCAGGAAGGACAATTTGAAATTTTCTGCATGGAAGAAAAGGGTGTTTTCAAGGTTGTTTTCAGTAACATGGGGCTTCCTGTGGATAAAGAAAACATTCCATACTATAAGGTTGAAAATCCGGAAGAGAGTATTGAGGGATTAAAATTCTTCCTTATCCGGAAACTGACAGACAATTTTTATTTTCTAAATAAGGGAACGGACGGCTGGCAAACTGTTCTGGAGAAAAAAATTGCCGCATTGGCCAATGCCGATACAAACGATGAAACGGTAAAAATGAAAGCCACGGTTGTGGCAAAAAAAGCAGGAGAAAAACTCAGCATTGGCTTCGCCACGCCGGAAGACGCCTACAACATCACCCGGCTTGCCTATCTCACCTATCGGTATTCTTATGTGAAAACCATTTTTTATTACCCGGAGATGCTAAAAGAAGCGATTGAAAATAAAACAGTTATATCATTTACTGCAAAAAACTCCGAAAACGAAATTGTGATCCATTCCGCCTATCTTCGTTCCCACTTGTGCCGTGAAATTGTGGAAGCCGGCGCACTGATGAGCAACCCCGACTATAGACAAAACAGCGATTTAATTCGCCTTTTAAAAAAGCAAAGTAAATTTGCCGCTGAGGAAGCAACGGATATTGATATTGTGGAAGCAAACCTCGTAACCGCCCATACCGGTTCCCAGCGAATTACATCTATGTTCAGTTTCAGCCCCTTCGCCCTGAAACTGTCTGTTCACAACAGAAGCCGATTCGTTGCCATGAAAATTGATTCTCAGCGGGAAACCCTTCTGTATTCGGTGTGGGCACCCCATGGACTTGATGAATTCAATCTTACAATACCGGATGTTCACAGAGAAATTGTTTCCGATATATTTACCGAAGCAGGACTATCCGCCACTATAAAAAACGATGTTTCTCAACCGGCTCTTTCGGCCGGCAAATATTCCATTGAGAAAAACACTTCGGATGAGGTGGCAACAATCCGAATTGAAGAACCGGGGATACAATGGATGCAGGAACTGAAGCACCTTATCCGTGAATTGAGCACCGAAAACATCATTACCTTTTACCTTAAAATCCCCGCATGGAACCCCCTTTTACCGGAACTGGATGAAAAACTGGCATCATTGGGGTTTTTCTTTTCGGGAATTCTGGCAAGAACCCCGGAAAAATGGATGCTTTTATACACGCGCATTGATCGCCAGAAACTCGATTATTCAAAAATACGTCTTTTTGATGACCGTGCAAATAAACTGAAAAACTATATTCAATCCTGTTATGAAAAGCTTATGAACATATAAAAAAACGGAGAGTGAAAAATGAAAGGATTCATTTTATATCGGGGCGGGATGAATACCGAGCTGAAGCTGATACTGGAGGCGGCAAGAGAGCAGTTCATTGACTTGCAGGTACTGGACCCCTGCCGGCTGGCTGTTCTCATCGATCAGAAGGCATCGTATCTCCTCATTGACGGGAAACAAACGCTTCCCCCGGATTTTGTGATTGCCGGTTTTTACAATGACCCGTCCTACCGCAACATTGCACGGTTGCAACAGTTGGAAACAATGGGAGTATTTTGCGTCAACAGAGCTGAAGTAATGAAAAAAACAGGAGATAAGCTCTTGACTACCCAACTCCTGGCCAGGAAGGGAATTCCGGTTCCCAAAACCATGCTCTTCACTGAAGACAACTCTCTTTCCCTTGTCGAAAATGAATTTGATTTTCCTCTGGTCCTGAAAACAATCGGCGGAAGCGGCGGAAGTGGGGTTGTCCTTGTTCAGAACAAAGAGCAATTGAGCCAGATTCTTCAAATTGCAAAAGCCGGTAATATCCGGGAAGAACTGCTGATTCAGGAAATGATTACGCCCAGCAAAGGCCGGGACATCCGGGTCATGATTATCGGTGGAAAGGCTAAAGCATGCATGCTGCGGAAATCCGGTGACCCGAAAGCATTCCGCTCGAACATTTCCTGCGGCGGTTCCCCCATTCCATTTGAGATGACCACGGAAATCGAAGAAATGTCCAACAATGTAGCCCAAACACTTGGCCTTTTCTTAGGGGGCATTGACCTTCTTTTCGGGGAAGACGGATTTGTCGTTTGCGAAGCAAATTCCGTTCCGGGCTTCCATAACCCGAACCAGGGAGATCTCTGGGGAATTGATGTCCCCCATGAGATTCTTCGAAGTATTAAAAATGTATTGCATTGAAGGGGTTCCTGTCCTTCATGACAGAGAGCAGATGGCAGCCTGTTTCCTTTGCCGCGCAACTCATAGATCAGAAAAGGAGAACGGACAATGATTGAAACACTTTTGAAATCAAATTCAAAAGACGCCTGGAAGTTTTTTTCCGAATGCTGCAGGAATTCCGAAATTACCCAACAGAAAACCCTTCTTTCCATATTGAAAGCGGCGGCAGGTTGTCAATTCGCGGAAGAACATGATTTTTCCCATATCAGAACCATTGAAGATTTCAGAGAAAAGGTGCCGTTAAGTACCTGGTCGGATTATGCTGATGCTTCGATGAAGATGCAGACCGGAGAATCCGACCTGCTATTCAGAGGAAAACCAACCGCTTTTATTCTGACCAGCGGCAGCTCAGGGAAACCGAAACTGCTTCCGGAAACAATAAACGGCATCCGGGCCAAATCCGCCACGGAAAAACTGAGACGCCATTTTATTTTCGATTGCGCCCCTGAAGTAAAACAGGGAAAAATCTTTCCCCTTGCAAACAGTAGTAAAATGGGCACCACGCCTTCGGGCATTCCATTCGGAGCCGCTTCGGGACTAACCATGATGAACGCTCCGAAAGAGCTTCTTGCCACCATTGCCTTTCCCTTGTCTGTGTTTCGTATTGACGATCCGGATACCTTGAATTACGTTATGATGCGCTTTGCCCTGGTGGAAGATGTCCGGATGATAATCGGAAACAACATTGCCAGAATGGAAACACTGGTAAATGCTGCAAAGAAATACGCACCGGAAATTTGTTATGATATTGAAACCGGTGAAATTTCCAGCCGAATAAAAATGAACGATGACGTGCGCAGGGTACTAACCGAGAATATAAAACCAAACCCGGCCCGGGCTGATGAATTGCGTCGGATCCTCAACAGAGAAGAGAATTTTGTGCCCTTTGCTTACTGGCCCAACCTGAAAATTATTTCCGGCTGGCTTTCCGGCAGCGTCGGGGCGCCGCTTGAACGTGT
>JAADJC010000002.1 GCA_013151025.1 Acidobacteriota bacterium | reverse complement strand
AACAGAAGAAGGAAGGGATGATTCCTTCACAGATTCCGAAACAAAAATTGTGCCCCTTTCTCTTACCCGGTTCAAACCGATGACTGTACAGGAAGCTGCTCTTGAAATTGAAAATGGACCCAATCCCTTTGTAATTTTCCGAAACCATGAAGAGAACGAAGCATTAACCGTACTCTTCAGGCAGGACGACAATACAATGGGAATGGTCTCCCTGCAGTAGGTATATCCGGTAAGAGAATGACACATACACTTTTATGCCTTCGGGATCACGTGCCTGAAAACAATATTTTTGAGCTCAGACAGAATGGGAAGATTGAGGTTCTTCGCGAGATAACTGATCGTGCAAAAGTGCTTTCCATTCTACAAAACGACCTTGCCTCAAGTGATGTTTTCCATCAATTGCTGAAGAGAGAGCAGCTTGGCAGTACTGGAATCGTAAATGGGATAGCTATTCCCCATTGCAAGACTGATCTGATTCAGCCGGACATGACAATATTCATCGGTTATTCTGTTAAGGGTATTGAATTCAATGCCCATGACGGTAATCCTGTCTTTCTGGTTTTTACTGTTCTTACAAGGAAAAAATCCGGGACAATTCACCTGGCTGCACTGGCAGCAATTTCAAGAATGATCAGTAAGCATGGATTGTCCACTCATATTTCAGACTATCTGAACCCGGAAGCTCTTCGCCGGATTATTGATGAATGTGAATATGAAATCTAAACTTTCATTAAATGAGCTTTTAGACCCAAATCTCAATTTCTCGGTTGAGGCAATTCCATTCCGGCTTTTGACCGAAGTTTCAGACCTTGATAAAATTATTCTGGCTGCTCCTATTGAAATTCATCGTTTCAGACATCTGATTGAACGGGGGATTGAGAAGGCGCTTCCAGGCGCAATTATCATCATGGTACCGGAAGATTTCAAACAAATGGAAGAAGAAGCAATCTCATTTTCCGGTTCCGGACTCAATCCCATTTTGATTGCAGAAAATCTTAAGAAAGCCGAAGTGGCCTGTCTTTTTGTAACAGAAAATGCCCTGGTACCAGAAAATTGCTCCGCTGCATTCCAGCAAGCGGGATTACCATTGATCAGTGTAGAGATGAGTGATAAAATACTCACAGACACGTTGTTGGAGCTATTTCACCTGCTGACTGCTTCTACCCAGACTGTCCATGGTAATATGATGGACTTGTTTGGCGTGGGAATATTGATTCTCGGTCGGAGCGGCATTGGTAAGAGCGAGTGTTGTCTGGATTTGATTATGAAAGGTCACCGTCTGGTTGCGGATGACAGTACGCTTTTGTATAAAAACCGCCAGGGTGGTGTGACAGCTACAGTGTCTCGAAAGTTTGCAGGCGGTTGGATGGAAATAAGGGGCATCGGCATTATTGATGTGGATCTTTTATTTGGGATTGCGGCACTGAGGAAGAAGAAAGACCTTCACACTGTTGTTGAGCTCATGGACTGGCCGGATTGGAAGGAAAAGATGAAAAAGCAAGGGAATGGGAGATTGTCCGGTCGCGACCTTGGAAGGTTCCTGGCCAGAGAACCGGGTGATTCCGGCGATGTGAAAGAAAAGAATCTGGTAAAACCATATCTGGGAATCAATATTCCATTGATTCAGATTCCCGTCGGGCCAGGCAGAAGCATCGCCAACCTGATTGAGGTGGCGGCAAGAAAACAGATGCTGGAATTTTCCATATCCCACGTAAGGCCGAAATTGCCTTCAGGGAATTGAGAGGAAATAATGATTGGAATATTGATTGTGACCCATGGTAGCTTGGCCGATGAAATAATGAAGACCTGTTTCAAGATCATCGGTGAAAGAGACGATGTCGGAGCATACTCTATTCAATGGGACGACGACCCTGCACTTGCAACCCGCCGTATTGAAAAGCTTATGAAAAAGCTGGATCAGGGCGATGGCGTATTGGTATTGACAGACATGTTCGGGGGAACCCCCACTAATATTATGATTTCCCTCTCCAAGCATTTCCAGGTAGAAATCGTGACTGGCGTTAATCTCCCAATGCTGATTAAGGCAGTTACAACTATGAATACATTCAACGATTTATCAGAGTTCGCGGAAAAAGTGAAACAACAGGGACAGAAAAACATATACAAAGTCAGCGATATATTATCAATGAAAAGGGTGTGAAATGGTTGAAAAAAAACTCAAATTAGCCAATAAGCTGGGTCTTCATGCCAGAGCCGCCGCAAAACTCGTTCAATTGGGAGAAACCTTCAAATCTGAAATCAAAATTTCAAAAGATAACGTGGAAGCAGACGGGAAAAGCATTCTCAGTGTTCTTTTGCTTGCCGCTCCGGTTGGGACAGAACTCACATTTACCATACAGGGACCGGATGAAGGAAAAGCCATGATTGCAATTGGTTCTTTAATTGAAAGAAAATTTGATGAAGGGGAATGACCCATGAGCCCTGAGACCCTCATACGCGGTACAGGCGTTTTCCCAGACGTGGGGGTCGGACGTGTTGTCCTCCTGAATAACAATCACGCAATTCGGGAGATGGTTCCCTTCTATTGCGCCCTCGATCAGGATATTCAAAAGGAAGTCGATCGTTTTCTGCAAGCCGTTGAAATAACAAAACAGGAAATTGAAGACCTGAAAAAGTCCATGTCCCAAAGATTATCAGCCAGTCACCTGGCGATTTTTGATGCACATTTACTGGTTCTTGAAGATGCTCTCCTGATGAACAAAACCACTGAACATATCAAAAAACACAGACACAATGCCGAATATGCGTTCAACACAATCATGAACGACCTTCTCAAACAATTTTCCGATATTGATGATACGTATCTAAAAGAAAAGAGCGAAGATCTTCATGATATATCCAGAAGGGTTATTCACAACCTGATGCATACAGATAAATTGAAAGAAATTGACACCATCACGGTAACAGAACCCACTGTTCTGGTTGCACAGGTGATTCATCCGTCAGATCTGAAGCTTCTGTCAGACCCGAATATTGTGGGGATTGCTACAGACCTCGGTGGTAAAACGACTCATACCGCAATTATCGCAAAAGCCCTGGAATTACCGGCCGTAGTCGGCCTTCATGATGTGACGAAAAGAGCTAATGATGGGGAAATGATGATTGTGGACGGTGCAGAAGGCCAGGTTCTGATACGGCCCACAGAAAAGGAAATCAATCAATACGGGAAAAAGCATAAAATGCGGGTCCAAAGGATGGGTGAACTGGAACTTTTATCGGACTTGAAACCCGTGACTTTAGACGGAGTGCCTGTGTCATTCCTCGCTAATATTGAGCTCCAAGAAGAGGTTGAAAAAGCGAGATTCTTTAACGCAGAGGGGATCGGACTCTATCGCTCTGAGTTCATTTTTTTGACGGTTGCTCCTTCGTTACCAACTGAAGCGCAACATTTTACTCTTTATAAAAGCCTGGTTGAAAAAGTTAAAGGGGAAATTGTCATTCGCACCCTTGATCTGGGTGGGGAAAAATTTTTTCATGAAGTACTGGAAACTTTTTCTCAAAAGAACCCGGTACTTGGCCTGCGAGCTGTCCGCTTCTGCATGAAACGACAGGATATTTTTCGTACACAACTACGGGCAATTCTCCGGGCTTCTGCTCTTTCTGATCGCATTCGTCTCATGTTTCCCTTGATAAGCGGTGTAGATGAATTGAAATCCGTGCTGGATTTTCTCGAAACAGTTAAGAGTGAATTAGATTCCGAGAAAATATCCTATAACCATGAGCTCAAAACAGGAATCATGATCGAGGTGCCTTCCGCAGCAGCCATACCGGATTTACTGGCCCGGTACGTGGATTTTTTCAGCATCGGAACCAATGATCTCATTCAATATTTTCTCGCCATTGACCGCACCAACGATGAGGTAAATTATCTGTATCAGCCGCTTCATCCGGGGTTGATCCGTTTACTCCGGAACATCTTTCAGTCGGCTGAGGAGCACGATGTAAGAGTATCTGTGTGCGGAGAAATGGCCGGAAATCCGATGTTTACGATTCTTTTACTAGGCCTTGGGCTTCGGGAATTCAGCATGACGCCATCTTCCATCCCCGTTATCAAGAAAATAGTAACTTCTGTAAATACCGATGTGTGTAAAAGAATCGCCTCAGCGGCATTGAAAATGGATTCCTCTGAGGAAATTGAGGCATACATCGCGAAAGAAAATAGAAAAGTGGTACCGAAATTTGAGCATATTCTGAAAAGTCTGCTCTAAAACAGTTTTGGAGTGTGGCTTGGAGAAAGCTCAGGATTTAGATTGGCCCAGACCTTCTTAAACACCAATTTGAATACATCAGGAGAAAACTTGCATGCCAAAATTTAAAATAGAAACCTGGGGCTGTCAGATGAATGAATATGACAGCCAGAAAATGGTGGGACTCTTGAAGCAAAATGGTTTCACTCAAACTGAGTCGGAAGAAGAAGCGGAAGTTTTCATTCTGAATACCTGCAGTGTCCGGGAAAAGGCAGTTCACAAAATCCATTCACGGGTTGGGGTACTGAAAAAACGATATGGAGAGGGAAAGATTGTCGGGATATGTGGATGCGTAGCATCTCAGGAGGGCAGAGCGCTGATGGAAAAAATCCCCTACCTGAAGTTCGTACTGGGTACCAGAAGTACGCATCTGATCGCAAAAGCTGTAAACCGGGCTATGAATGGGCTGAAATTTCTTGACTCAAACGATCATAAAATTGAGATGGATGCACCTGTAACTTTTGCTGAGCGTACCGGGAAGACAAAGGCTTATATATCTATTATTGAGGGTTGTGACAATTTCTGTACATATTGTGTTGTTCCTTTTACTCGAGGCAGGGAACATTCCCGGCCTCTTTCCATCATCCTGAATGAGGTTCGAGATGCAGTTGAAAATCAAGGTATCCATGAGATTGAGTTATTGGGGCAGAACGTAAACTCCTACGACTATGAAGGAAAGGGGTTTGCGGATGTTCTTGAAGTCGTAAGTAACCAACCGGATGTTCAACGGGTACGCTTTCTTACCTCCCATCCTAAGGACTTCAACGAACGCCTGGTCCGGGTAATTGCAGCACATGATAACATTTGTCCGACTATTCACTTGCCGATGCAATCCGGTTCAGACCGAATTCTTAAAAAAATGGGTCGGCAATACACACGATCAGATTATCTGGATAAAATTAAAATGATACGGGACATTCTTCCCGAATGCTGGATTTCTTCCGATTTTATTGTGGGCTTTCCAGGGGAAGAGGAAAGCGATTTCCTGGATACAATGGATGTTATCCAGTCTGTAAAATATGATAATCTTTTTTCTTTCAAATATTCTCCCCGCCCGCGTACGGCAGCACTCAAATTGAGAGATACACTTGTTTCAGATTCCATTGCTTCAAGTCGCCTTTCGGTATTACAACACACGCAGGAACAGATTCAGTTGAACAAGCATCTTGCGATGATAAATCATGTGTATCCTGTTCTGATAGAAAGCTTCAGCAAGAAAAATCCGAAGCGTCTCACAGGTAGGACAGAAGGTAATCACGTAGTTCATTTTGAAGCCGGTAGGGCGGCACAACTTATAGGTTCTATTGTGGATGTGCGGATAGAAACTGTTACAATGGCAAGCTTGAAAGCACGGTTGCTATAAGCCGTGAAGCCAGAAATTAGACAGTATAGCGATAAGTATTTTGACATTTTACAAAGAGGGGTTATATTATTAAATGAACACTATTCATGGAGGTTTTGATTGTTTGTAGAAGTTGAAATGGAAGACGTAATTGATACACCGCTTTCAGATGCACCTTTTCTGGTATTAAAGGAAAAAAGTGGCAATCGGTGTTGTACAATCCATGTAGGATTTATGGAAGCACACAACATTGTCAATCAATGCGAAGGGATTCGTCCACCCCGGCCCATGACACACGATCTGATCTTGGATATGCTGGAAAAAGCAGGTGCTCATATGAAGGCTGTTCACATCGTCAGAGAAATGGCCCACACCTATTTCGCGACCGTTCAGATTGAGAGCAACACTGGCGCCATTGAAGGTGTGGATGCTCGTCCCTCAGATGCCATCAATCTTGCATTGAAAAAAAAATGTCCCATTTATCTGGAGGAAGATTTATTTACCAGACATACGCACCAGCAAAATGAGTCTGATTTTGAACAGATCATCAGTCCGCTCCTGATGAAGGCTCGGACACATTCCGGAAGAAAACACCGCTGAATAGTTTATAACAGTAATAAAAGAGGGGGCTTTTATGCCCCC
>JAADJC010000119.1 GCA_013151025.1 Acidobacteriota bacterium | reverse complement strand
CAAGCCCCTTGCCGGGGTGAAGGTCACGGCAAAAATGGGCAAAACGGTTTTGAGTGCCGTAACGGACAAGAAGGGCTACGCCCAGATTTTGCTCCCTGCAGGCAGTTGGAAGGTAAGCCTTGAACTCAAGGGATGGCAGTCACAGTCCAGCAATGTGAAAATCGAGTCGGGCCGGTTTATCGCGTACAAGGTTAAACTCTACCCGGCAGGGGCAAAGCCGAGCGGGGCCAGATGGATTCCCTCTTCCGGCGGATTGATTCCCGGCCGTGTTTGATGCTGTTTATGGATTTCAGGATATTTGATTTTAGGAGTTGAGTGCCACTGTCTTGTCTTCTATCAGGACAAGACAGTCCCCATTTTGCTCTTTGCTTTTCCCCACTCATCACTCATCACAGTGCCGAAGGCACGACATCACCCATCACGTCAAAACGGGGACTGGCAACTTCTCAGGTGCCTGTACCCGCTTTGACAGGGGTTTATCTGGCTTTTGCCCAGATTTTTTTCAGGCGGCTGAGCTGCCAGGCTTCCATGTTGGTGTAGGCGTTTTTTTCTTTTTTCTGAATTTTCAGCGCTGTGTCGGCAGCCCGGATGGCTTCTTTGTAGCGTTTCAGTTCACCGAGAATTTTGGCTTTGATGTTCCAGTTTTCAAAGGAGGCGTGGATTGCGATGGCGCGGTTGATGTCGGCCAGCGCGGTTTTCAGGTTTTCGTGGTGTTCCAGGTAGGTGAGGGCGGCGCCTGCCAGCTGTTCCGACGCTTTGAGGACGTAGGCTTCGTTGACTTCTTCCATTTTCTTTTTTGTGTTGACCCGGATTGTGAAGTGTATGGCAAGGTTATCCCAGCGGAGTTCCAGTTTTGCGGAGTTCATAGCAAGGTCGGTGAAGTCGTAGAGGAGCCATTCCTGATGGGGGATGCTGTACGGGGTGACGCTAAAGGTCAGGACATTTTTGCTTTTGTCGAGGAAGTAGGTCCCCCATTGTTTGGCGTTACTGTTGAAGATGATTTGCCAGTTTGTTTTAGTCGGCCGGACGAAGAAGCTGTAGGTTCCCGCTTTCAGACGGTGCCCGTTTATGGTGACGTTGTCTGAGAAAGAGATTGTGGTGGCTTCGTTGGCGCCGGCGCGCCACAGTTCGTTGTAGGGAACGAGTTTGCCCCAGATGGCTCTGCCTTTAACCCCGGGGCGATGGTAGGTGACAGTGATGTCGGTGAGTCCGATGCGCTGCATGGTCATTGCTTTTTGGCTCAGCATAGGCCGAACCGCTTCTTCCTGCGCGGCACCCGGAACGGAAATTGCCAATGCTAAAAATATGATGAGAAAAAGCCGGTTTTGCATAAAATATCCCCTTAATATGCTGATTTCACTTTCCATTTTACACAATATGTACGGAAAGGGAAGTGATGAGTGATGTCGTGCCTCCGGCACTGTGATGGGTGATGGGTACGGAAAAAGAAGACGGGGTATTGATCTCTCTCTATCTGGTCAGAACACGGAAAACAGGAGGCGAAGCCGCACAGAACACTTTTTTTATCTACTTGTCTGTTCCGGGTTTGAAGTTTTCTCCGTATTTGGCGCGGTAGTAGGCGAGGCGTTCCTCCGGGCTGCCGTTCCGGTTGAGTTTGACCGGAGGTTTGTGCGGGGGCCGGGGGACGGTTTTCCGGGGTTTCGGAGCAGCCGCAGGACGGGCGGCCCGTGTTTTCTGCCGGGCGGCCGGACGTTTGGGGTTTCTCGGACGGCTGTCTCTGTTTCGGGGGTGTCCGTGTTTGGGTTTCAGCCCGGAACGAATGTGCATCCCGGCAGTTTCATCTTTCATGAACATGTCATCGTCTGCCCATTCCACCGGAATTTCCATGTGAATATATTTTTCAATGGCGGAAAGTGAATGAACGTAGTCAGGACTGACCAGAGAAATTGCTTTCCCTTTCTTGCCGACACGGGCGGTTCGGCCGATGCGGTGAACATAATTCTCAATGTCTTCCGGCAGGTCGTAGTTGATGACCATGGACAGATCTTCAATGTGCAGGCCACGGGACGCCACATCGGTGGCAACCAGAAAATGAATTTTTCCGTTCTTTGCGTCTTCCACAGTTTTCAGGCGCTTGGATTGGGGCATGTCGCCAATCAGGTAGCTGCATTGGTAGCCATTCAATGTCAGGCGTTTGGCAACGGTGATGGCCGCATGTTTCGTGTTGGTGAAGATGACGGCGCTTTCCGGTTTGTCTTTGGCGAGAATTCCCAAAAGCAGACTAATTTTCTCGTATTTCCCCACGTGGTACAGCACCTGGGTCACTTCATCAACCGTCACCTTTTCCGGTTCAATACGAATTTCAATCGGGTTGTTCATGTGATCCCAGGCCAATGCCTTGACCCGCATGCTCAGGGTGGCGGAATACAGCATGGTAATTCGTTTGTGGTAGGGGGGCATCTGGCGCAGCATCCGGCGAATGTCCGGAAGAAATCCCATGTCGAAGAGGCGGTCGGCTTCATCAATAACCAGCATTTGAACATCACGAAAATTGAATTTCCGTTTTTGTCCCAGGTCCAGAAGTCGTCCCGGGGTGCCGATCATAAGCCGGACATTGTTGGAAAGGCTTTCTTCCTGCGGCCGGTAGCTGACGCCTCCGAAGAATGTGGCCATGGAAATGTTCAGATGTTTACCCAGCAACTGGGCATCTTTTTCAATCTGTACAGCCAGTTCCCTTGTGGGGGCGATGACCATTGCCTTTTTTTCTTCGGGAAGTTTTCCGTCCAGTATCAGTTGAAAGATTGTGATGAGGAATGCGGCGGTTTTACCGGTCCCGGTCTGAGACTGGACGGTGACGTCTTTGCCTTTCAGTGTGTGGATCAGGCACTTTTCCTGAACCGGAGTGCAGGTCTCAAAGGCGGCATCCCGAATCCCTGCCATCAGGTCCGGGTGAAGTTGTAGTTCGGTAAATTTCACGTTTCAGTGCCTCCAGTTGGTACGGTCTGCGGCTATTGCCGCTTTCTTTTCTTAATTGTAGAACATAACGTAACAATAATCAATGAAATGCCGCGAAGTAGAGTGGGCGTGAAAGAGTGGGGTTGGCAGGAGTAGTGGGCAGATGAGAAGGTGTATGCGAATGTGCTTGTGCAAGAAATAATCTCTGCGTATTTAGAGAAAGAGTTCCTCGTTTCCCTTTCTTAATCTTATCGTTAATTGAGTTCAACCTTGTCTTCTATTTAAACTTGTGTGCTCAAAGTGAGTGTGGTTGTCAGAAGGTGCAAGTGCGAGGCAGAAGGTGACAAGGCGATAAATTTGTCAGCTCTCCCTCAGGCCCTGATTAAAAGTCATGGTCGAGTGAAATCAGTTTGTGTCCTTATAGAAGCTCAGGACGTATGGACGATGCGGTTCCCGGTCTGCGAAGCAGTCAGAACTGGACTTTCCGGATAAAAACTACAATTCCTTAATTCCGATCCAGGGCGGGAGCGGGCGGTTTCCTTCCCAATGTTTATCCATATCTTTCCCCCCTATGTATTCTGTAATCTGCGGTTAATTTCTCTGTGCTACAATGTTACATGCAGGAAAACATGTGATCAGGAGAAGAACCCAATGAAAACATTGATCGAACCCTTCAGGATTAAGATGGTGGAATCCATTCGCCAGACGACAGAAAAAGAACGGATTGAAATTCTGAAAAAAGCGGATTATAACCCTTTTTGTATCAAGGCTGAAGACATTCTCATTGATTTTTTGACCGACAGTGGCACAGGTGCCATGAGTGACCGCCAGTGGGCAGCCATGATGACCGGGGATGAATCCTACGCCGGCAGCAAGAGTTTTTTCAGATTTGAAAAAGCGGTTCAGAACATTACCGGCTTTACCCACATCATTCCCACCCACCAGGGACGGGCTGCGGAACGGATTTTATTCAGTGTGGCCGTGAAGGAAGGGGATAAACTCCCCAGTAACACGCATTTTGATACCACAAGGGCGAATATTGAATTCAACAAAGCTGAAGCGGTGGATATGGTCATTCCCGAGGGAAAAATTCCAACACTGGAACATCCGTTCAAGGGGAACATGGATCTGGATCGTCTGTCGGATTTTCTTGAGAAATACCACGAAAATGTACCGATAGGTATGATTACCATCACTAACAATTCCGGCGGGGGCCAACCGGTGTCAATGGAAAATATCCGTGAAACCGGCAGATTACTGCACAAGTACGAAATTCCGTTTTTTATTGATGCCTGTCGGTTCGCGGAAAATGCTTACTTTATCAAACTCCGGGAACCTGGCTATCAAAGCAAGAACGTGCTGGAAATTGCGCAGGAAATATTCTCCTATGCTGATGGTTGTACAATGAGTGCCAAGAAGGATGCCATGGTCAACATCGGAGGATTTCTCGCCATGAACGACGACACAATGGCCATGAATGCCCGAAATCTGCTGATTCTCACCGAAGGTTTCCCGAGTTATGGTGGTCTTGCCGGGCGGGATCTGGACGCACTGGCCGTCGGGCTGGAAGAAGTACTCCATGAAGATTATCTGAAATACCGCCTGCGTACGGCTGAATATATGGGTGAACGGCTGACGGAAGCCGGCATCGACATTATCCGACCTACCGGCGGTCACGCAGTTTATATTGATGCCAAAGCCTTCTATCCAAATATTCCGGCATCGCAGTTTCCCGGTCAGGTTCTCTGCGCTGAACTTTATAGAAAGGGCGGTATCCGGGGGGTGGAAATAGGTAGTGTCATGTTTGGCAGGAAGAATCCGAACACAGGGGAGGAAATTCCAGCCGAGATGGAATTGGTTCGCCTGGCGTTTCCCCGTAGAGTGTACACCCAGAGCCACTTTGACTTTGCAATTGAGTCCATCATCGAAACTTATGGGGAACGGGAAAAGGCGAAGGGTCTTAAAATTACCTGGGAGCCACCTTTTCTGCGCCATTTCACGGCGAAATTTGGCCTTGTGGATTAAATCCGGGAGCATTATATGAGAAAGAAAGCAGAGGTACTGGTTAACAAATACGTTCTGAAAGATTCTCTGAAAAGACATTTGTTCGCGGTGGAGGAAGCCATGGGGTTCTATGCAAACAAGTTTGGGAAAGATGAAGAGTACTGGCGAATTACGGGATTGCTCCATGATTTTGACTACGAACAGTTTCCTGATCAGCACCCATTGAAAGGGATGGAAATCCTCAGGGAAGGGGGATTTCCTGAGGAAATGATTGAAGCCATCGGGGGTCATGCGGACTATACAGGGATTCCACGGTCCACGCTTCTGGCGAAAACACTCTATGCGGTGGATGAGCTGTCCGGTTTTGTGGTGGCAGTGGCATATGTGCGTCCGTCACGGCTTCTGGGGGACGTTCCTGTTAAATCTGTACGCAAAAAACTGAAAGATAAAGCTTTTGCCAGGCAGGTAAACCGGGAAGAAATTCGCAGAGGTGCCGAAGAACTGGGTATTGAATTGCCGATCCACATTCAGAATATCATAGATGCGCTTAAGACTAACCCAAGCCGGCTGGGTTTTCAGGGCTGAATCTGGGAATCGGCCTTAAGCAACTGTACTCTTTTCAGGACAGGTTACCAATGGACAGTCACGCTTCGTCAATCTTATGACAGTTTAACGCCATTTATTAGCGAAATCTTGACACTAAAGGCTGAAAAACCACTTAATTGTTAGACTTTTATACTGGCATGTTCCTTGCAACGTATTTGCTGTAGAAAGAACGTACGGGGGAAGCCATTAAAGATTGCCTATCACAAAAAACACCAAAATTGGCTTACCAAACACTACCCATCAAAGAAATCCTTCATATTATTTCCCCCGTTTCTTTCTTTTCCCTTCTTCTTCCCCACACCAGAAACAATTAAATATAACTTGATTTCTTATCTTGTTGTTCGTGCTGTGATGAATAATGCTGTTTCTTCAGCGCTTTGATGGGTGAGATGCGTGAATTCAGATCTGTCAATCTCTTCTCTCATTTGAACTTAGACTCAAACTCAAACTCGTCCCTTCTCAATTCTTGTGTTTTCGGATTGTACGGTTTTCCGTGATGAATTCTCGGATACGGTAGAAGAGGTGGGCTTCGGTGAGACACAATTCATCCAGGAGTTCACTCTGGGTACCGTGATGAACGATGGTATCGGGGATGCCAATACGAAGAGTTGGCGCAAGTACCCGGTTCTGTTCCAGAAGTTCCAATACAGCGGAACCAAATCCACCTGCCAACGCATTTTCTTCGCAGGTAATTATCAGACCACAGTTTTTCACGGCGTTCAGAATTGCAGTTTCATCCAGGGGTTTTACAAAACGGGCATCAATAACTTTGACAGAGAAGCCTTCGGATGCGAGACGTTTGCTTACTCGTACAGCTTTCCATGCCATTGATCCCACCGCAAGGAGCACTGCGTCTTCCCCTTCCTGTAATGTCCGGCTTTTCCCGATGGGGATTTCCTGAAGTGTCTCATCCGGTGGCAATCCCTCTCCGCTGCTACGGGGGTAGCGAATGGCGGCTGGCATGGAGAGTCTGGATGCGGTGAAAAGCATATGGCGAAGTTCATTTTCGTCAGCCGGCGTCATTACGATGAGGTTGGGGATGGGCCTGAGAAAACTCAGGTCGAAGAGACCATGATGGGTTTCCCCATCAGCGCCCACAACTCCTGCACGATCCAGGCAGAAAACTACCGGGAGGTTCATAAGGCAGACGTCGTGAATAACCTGGTCGTAGGCACGCTGCAGGAAGGTGGAGTAAATAGCTACAAATGGTTTTTTTCCGGAAATTGCCATGCCGGCGGCAAAGGTTACGGCGTGTTGTTCGGCTATACCCACATCAAAAAAGCGTTTCGGGAATTGCTTTCCGAATTTTTCCAGTCCGGTTCCGGACGGCATGGCAGCTGTAATAGCTATAATTTTTGGATTTTGTTCCGCAAGCCGGGCCATGGTTTCCCCGAATACGGCTGTGTAGGAAGGCGCCTTGGGGAGGGGGCCGAGGATGCGGCCGGTTGAAATCTCGAAAGGAGAGACTCCGTGCCACTTATCCGGGGACTTTTCAGCATATTTATACCCTTTCCCTTTCACTGTTTTAACATGAACCATCACCGGCCCGTCAATTTTTCTGGCTTTCTGTAGTGTGGTGACCAGTTTGCCGTAGTCATGTCCATCCACCGGGCCGACAAAGTGAAAACCCAGCTCTTCGAACAGCATGCCGGGAACAAACAGTCTTTTCAGTGTGTCTTCTATGGCTTTTGCCAGTTTTATGAAGGAATTCCCGATGCCCGGTACGCTTTTCAACACAACTTCCACATGGTCCCGCATCCGGTTATACAGTTTTCCCGAAAGAATCTGGTTCAAATAACCGCTGAGGGCGCCGACGTTGTGGGAGATGGACATTTCATTGTCGTTGAGTATTACAATCATCTTTTTCTTCAGGTGGCCTGCCTGGTTCATGGCTTCAAATGCCAGTCCTGCCGTCAGTGAGCCGTCGCCGATGAAGGCGATGACTTCGTGATCCTGCCCGGCCAGATCCCGTGAAACAGCCATCCCCAACGCCGCTGAGATGGATGTGGAGGAATGGCCGGTGTTGAAATGATCATAAGAACTTTCGGTGATTTTCGGGAATCCGCTGATGCCGCCATACTGACGCAGGGTGTGAAAGTCTTTCATTCTGCCGGTCAGAATTTTGTGGGTGTAAGCCTGGTGTCCCACGTCCCAGATAATGCGGTCTTTTGTAAAGTCAAAGACGGTGTGAAGCGCCATGGTTATTTCCACAACGCCGAGGCTGGAGGCCAGGTGACCACCGGTGTGGGAGACGGATTCAATGATGAAGGCGCGAATTTCCTTTGCAAGTTGTTGGATTTCATCTGTTGTCATGGCTTCCAGTTCCCGGGGTGATGAAAGCCGGTTCAGAATCGAGTCCATGGTTCCTCCTGATGATTTCATCGTTATCCTTTGCCATATTACCATAAGTTTTTATGTAAGATGTTGTTGAATCCGGCGAAGAATGCCATGTCAAAAAGTGGACAGTTTAATGGTTTGTAAATGGGGTGGAATTGGCCTGAAACAGCCAATGCATTGACAGGTAAAGCGATTGGGCTGTTCTTGACAAAAGCTGTGAAAAACTCTGTGGAAAATCCTGTCAAAAACCATGAAACATCAGCCACAATAAGCGGTTTGTCAATTTGCACCATCCGAGATGCGGGGAAGATAACGTCTGTAAACTCAGCATGATAGAAAATATGTAAATGTTTTTAGCACTTTTGTGTTTCCTGACGCGTAAGTTTTTCACAGTTTGCCGGCTAACTCTACGGAAAACGGCATAGTTTCTTCTGTGTCAGGCATTTTTTTCATGTTAAATACAAAATGATACTTTTCCTTTTTGTGTTTACAAAATCCGGCTGCGAACTTGACGGAAAAAGGATACTGGGGTATCCTTTTGAAAAAGGTGGTTCTATGAGTGAATTGAAAACGGAAGGCTACGTCAAGGACTTTAAGCGGGTCCTTCTGTCTTGCATGGAGTTGAACAGTACTACGAAGGCACTGCTGTATGTCCAGGATCTGCAGACGGGTGATTACCGATTGGCCGCATATTATGGCTATTTGAAAGAGACCCCGGAAATGGGGGTATATGAATTGGACCATCCCATCATTCGACTGTTGATGAGAAAGCGAAGCCCTTTCATTGTGAATGATATTTCAAATTTTTCTGAACTGAAAACACACTTTAAGGTCTATAACTTGAAAAATGCCCAGGTGACACCGATTTATATGATGGATCGAATCATTGCCTTTATTGAAGAACGGAACCGGGCCGGCGGGAAGGAATACGACGAAGCCACTGTCAGAAATTCAGAAGGGGTTGCTTCAGATATGAAAATTCATCTGGAAGCATTTTTCGGGAAGGGTAAGAAAAAAACCGGGCACGGTCCGGAGGAAGAAATGGGACGTTCTTATCAGTATTTTCTGGTAAAATTTGCTTCTTTCCGGCGGTATCTCCCTGTCATAAGCAGCTTTTTTCAGGATACAGTCGTGTTTTTAAAGCCAAGTGTCAAATTTGATGCCATTGTGTTGAATGTAACCATTAACGAAAAGAGCATTAATTTTGTGTACAGCATTAATCCTCTTGCAAAAAAAAGCAAAAAGCAATTATCCAATTCCCTTGCGGATTTTTTCCCATTTCTCGGGTCGGGAGACAATATCAGTTCGCACTTTTTTGTGGAAAAGATGTCAACAATGGAAGAAGTGGATGCCGGGCAGATTGAAACATATTACACCATGAATGTTTTGGAAAAGGACACTTTTTCGGCATATCTGTGCGCAGTGCGTTTTTCTCCGGACTACTTTGAAGGGGAGGAAGTGGCGGCACTTTCCCGTTTCAGTCGGATGTTTTCGAATTTTCTTTCCCAGACAATCCGGGAATACCGCTGTTTTGATACGTACATCGGCCTGATTCTCAACTTATTGGAGCTTTCCAAGTCTTCCGGATACAATTTCCGGATTCATGCGTTGAATACTGCCAAGTATGCCCGTGCCATCGCTGAGGTCCTCTCTGATGAACTGGATCTGGTGGACGCCATTACGGTAGCCGCTTTGCTTCACGATATTGGGATTCTTCTCATTGACCCTGAGCTGTTTGAAAAGGATTCTGTTATCAATATCACTGATTTTGAGAGGGTAAAGACCCATACTCAGGTCTGTATGTCGTTTCTTGAGAAAATAAGAGTGCCAAAGGACATCCGGAAGATGATAAAATTCCATCACGAGCGGGTGGATGGAACCGGCTACCCGGAGGGTCTGGAAGGCGAAGAAATTCCACTTGGTTCCCGGATCATCGCAGTGGCGGAAGCTTTTGAGGTGATGACAGGGAGGACCGGTTACCGCAAGTCCATATCGGTGGAAGATGCCATAAAAGAAATCATGGCACAGCAGGACAAGCAATTTGACCGTAAAATTGCAGATACACTGAGGAAGATTCTCAGCAAAAAATAAGATTGACAGTGAGCAAACCACATGGGAACAACGATTGCGAGAAACAAGAAAGCACGACACGACTACTTCATCGAAGATACCATGGAAGCAGGTATCGCCCTGGTAGGAACTGAGGTAAAGTCCTGTCGGGAAGGCCGGGCCAGTTTCAAAGATGCATATTGCGATTTTATTGATGGGGAATTGTACCTTCTTCAGATGCATATTTCTCCCTATACCCATGCTTCCCCCCAGTTGAATCATGATCCGGAGCGACCCCGAAAACTCCTCCTTCACAAAAGGGAGTTGCGGCATCTCCTGGGAAAAATAAAGGAAAAGGGGTTGACGGTGGTACCTTTGGCCATTTACCTGAAAAACAATCGAATAAAAGTGGAAATTGCTCTGGCAAAGGGGAAGAAGCAGTATGACAAACGAGAAACCATCAAGAAACGCGATGTGGACCGGCAGTTGCGTGCGGTGGTAAAGCATCGTTTTTCAGGCAAGTGATTCGATGGCGGAGATGACAATGGTCGAACATTTTCAGAAAAAACAATTGATTCAAGACAGCAGGCTCATGTTCCACCAGGGAGATGTACCGGCACCGTTGGCCCGTTCAGTTCGACGGGAGGGCGTATTGATGCCGTTGATTGCCACCGGAGGGACAAATCCGGTGGTTCTGGACGGCTACCGACGCCTTTCACTTCTGGCTGATGAAGATGTTGTGCCGATCCATGTGATGAAGGATAGGAAAGCCGCACTTCGGGCAACTGTGGAACTTAACATGCTGGTTTCACCATATTCAGAGATGGAGAAAGCAGGTATTGTGGTTTTTGTCCGTGAAGCCTGTTGGATGGAAGACAGAGAAATTCTCGATACACTTTTGTCCCGGCTGGGTCTGAAGGGGCAACAGGTTGTGTTGAACAACTGTATGGCGGTTCGGTTACTGGATTCGAAGCTTTTTGAGGTATTGTCAGTGCGGAAGGCACCATTGAAGTTTGCTGTGAAGTTGTCCCGCGAACCCCTTGATGAGCAGTTGACACTGGCAGAATTGTTTACCACCTGCAAACTCAGCATGTCTCAGATGGTTCAGGCATACGACCTTCTGATTCCTGTCAGGAAGAGGGAAAATGCGGTGTTTTCCAAGGTAATCGAAGGCTTGGACAGGGAGGGCGGAGACGTATTGGCGTTACTGAGACAGAAACGTTTCCCACAGGCCACTGGAATCCGAAAGGAGTTAAATTCTCTGTTGAGACGGTACCGTGGAAGATTGAAGTTTCCTGAAGATCTGGAGGGAGATGCCTTTGGTTTTTCGTGCCTGTTGAAATGTCCGGAAGATGCCAGGGAATACGTTGCCATGTTGCGAGAAATTTCTGAAGATGACGCGCTTTTCCATTTTCTGGCGGAGCATGTCGGCAATGATTGACCGGATTTTTGTAACAGAGGCTGCAGAATCTTATTCTTACGTAGAAGAAATTTGTGATCGCGCAGGGTTGAGGCCGGAAATTATCCAGGATGATGCTGCCTACCGCAATGATGTGGAACGGTTTCTGCCAGACCCGGTGGGGCAGGGGAAGCGCCATCTCCTTCTGGATGTTTTTAAGGGAGAGTTTTTCAGGAAGTGCCCCGGCACAAAAGGGAAAGTTTGCTGTAACTACTATGTGATTGATCAGACCACCAATTGCCCCTTTGATTGTTCCTATTGCTTTCTGCAAAGTTATTTGAACCTCCGGGCCATCCGCTTTGCTGTGAATATTGAGGATCTGTTTCGGGAACTGGAAATTGTGTTCAGAAAGCATCGATTTATTCGACTGGGAACTGGAGAACTTGCGGATTCTCTGGCGTTGGAGCCCCTGACGGGATTTGGCAGAAAGCTGATGGAATTTGCAATTGAATTTCCCGGAGTTGTACTGGAATTAAAAACTAAAAGTGCAAGTGTAGACAAATTACCGGATGTCAGGAATAAGCCTGGTAGGGGGGTAATCGGCTGGACTATGGAGCCTGCCCGTGTTGTAAGCCGTGAGGAAAGGGGGACGGCAACGCTGGAGGAAAGACTGGCTGCTTCTTCCCGTGCAGCGGGAAAGGGCTATGGTATTGCTTTTCACCTGGATCCGGTTGTTTTTTTTCCTGGTTTTGAAGACGCTTATCTGGATCTTGTGGATCAGTTGTTTTCCCGGCACGAAAAACTGGATTGGATGTCCCTTGCCGGGTTTCGCTATGAACCGGCCCTGAAGGGTTTTGTGGAGGACAGATTTCCCGAATCCGAGCTTTTGGACGGGGAGTTCTTGCGGTGCAGTGATGGAAAGTTTCGCTACCTGTTTCCAGAAAGAATCCGTTTCTTTCGGCGGTTGGTGAAGAAAGTAAAAAAAATGTCACCGAAGACGCCGGTGTATTTTTGTATGGAAGATGCCCGAACCTGGGACTTGGTCATGGGTAGAAATGCGTTGAAAGACCCGGTCCTGACGCCGATTTTTTCCAGGGAGGGGGATAATGAAAAACAAGGTATGTAAACTGTTCGGGATTCAATTTCCCATTGTTCAGGGGGGTATGGTGTGGGTTTCCGGCGCGAAGCTGGCTGCGGCTGTCTCAAATGCCGGAGGGCTGGGACTCATCGGAGCAGGTTCCATGAAACCGGAATTGTTGCGGCAACATATCCGAAAGGCGCGGGCATTGACAACGCGTCCGTTCGGCGTGAACATCCCGATTTTCTCGAAATATGCGGGAGAACAGGTAAATCTCGCAGTGGAGGAAGGGATTTCTATCTTTTTCATGTCTGCCGGTTCTCCAAAACGCTTCACACCAATCTTAAAAGAAGCCGGTTGCACCGTTGTTCATGTGGCTTCTTCGCCGACACTGGCTCGAAAATGTCAGGATGCAGGAGTCGATGGGGTGGTTGTGGAAGGATTCGAGGCTGGTGGTCACAACGGGAGGGAAGAGCTGACAACTTTTGTTCTTGTCCCCCAGGCAAGGGACAGTGTGGACATTCCCTTGATTGCGGCCGGGGGAATTGCAGATGGACGGGGTATCGCTGCTGCTTTTGCACTTGGTGCAGAAGGGGTCCAGATTGGCACCCGATTTGCCGCGACAGTGGAATCGTCTGCATCGGATGCCTACAAAAAACTGCTTGTTTCCTCGGGGGATTCTGCCACGAGATTGATGTTGAAATCATTGATACCGGTTAGACTGGTTCAGAATTCATTAACCGAAAAACTCCAGGAATTGGAGGCTCGCTGCGCAACAGCTGCAGAGCTGGAAGCGGAATTGGGGGCCGGTGCCGCAAGGCGGGCCATTTTTGATGGGGAAGTGGATGCAGGTGAAGTGGAAGCCGGTGAAATTGCCGGGATGATTCACGATATTCCCACCACTGCAGAGTTGATGAAACGCCTTGTTTCGGAGGCTTCACAAATTTTGTCTGGCGTTGCTTTACAGGGAACATTCAAGAATGAAAACGGTTTTTCTTGAATACTTGCGTATAACAGTAGTAAAATAGAGTTGAAATGCTAAAGAAACACTTTTCTGCAAAGAGTTTTTACACCTCAATTTTATTTGCTGCAATGTTTTTCCTCATTTTGCAGATATATGCGCTTCACCGTTCCCGGATGCAGTACTGCAGGGTGCTCACATCCGTGATTACCCGGATGCATGGCGGGAATATGCCTGATGATGTTCTGGGAATTGGTACTTTGAAGGATGGACATGTCCTGGCCCAGTGGGGTATTTTGCCGAAGATTGATGCCACAAATAAGAAAGACAGGATTAGTGCCGATGGAGCGGGAACCCTTGTAGTATTTGGTTCTCAGGCGATCTATTTTGCAAATGACGGTGAATTCAGCAAAATCAATGAATCGTATCGCTTTCAGGTGTTACTGTCCATTGTGTTTTGCCTTGTGGTGATGTGGTTCAGCCTGCTATTCTATTTCTTTGTGTATCGCAGCGTGAGAAAATTGGAGGGATGGGTCAAGGGGTACACCGGGAAAAAGAAGCGTAAAAAGAAAATAAGTGGCCGCCAGATTCCAATTCACGGGTTTACTCAGATTATTTCCGGAATTGAAAAAATCTATTCAGATTTAATCAGCACTGAAAAGGCGGTAGAGAGAAAAACAAAACTGGAAGTACTGGGTGTTTTGTTTGCGAAGGTTCTCCATGATATCAAGAATGGTCTGGCAAGTATCAAGATTTATCAGTATCTTCTCCGGGAAGCAAAAGACGACAGCAAACGAAAAGAACTGATTCGGAAAATGGACAAGGGTATGAGTGATGTCACCGTTATGATCCAGGATCTCCTTGATTTTGTTCGGGGCAATAAATCTACACTGAAAGAGAGTGTGCAGGTCAAGGACCTGTATATCGGTCTGAAAACAGAGTACCAGGCCAAAGCAGCTGTGGAAGGTGTGAAGTTTGAGATTTCTATGGACGAAGGGAGTGCAGAGAAAAACATACACGTGGAACTGGTGCGGATTATCACCGGTTTGAAGCACCTGATTCAGAACGCTTTTGAAGAGGTGGAATCTGCAGGTCTTTCAAACCCGGAAGTGCGGATTTCTCTTAAATCGGAGAAAGAAAATTTTGTGCTGGAGATTACGGACAATGGACGGGGAATCCCCGATGATGTTGTGGATGAGGTTTTCAC
Source organism: Acidobacteriota bacterium (assembly GCA_013151025.1). Lineage (GTDB taxonomy): Bacteria > Acidobacteriota > Holophagae > Thermotomaculales > Thermotomaculaceae > UM-FILTER-49-7. Next base: position 12,995 of record JAADJC010000119.1, on the reverse strand, counting down.
GCCCTTTGTCAGCAAAGGGAAGGAAACCGGGAACGGTATTGGCGCAGCAGTTTCCAAAGAATACATTGAAGCCCAGAATGGACACGTGGATTTTAAGACTTCTCCGGATGGGACGGTTTTTCGCGTCACAATCCCCTTTTCAGTTTCATAGTAGATTCTTTTGTTCACCTCAGCAGGCAGACTGTGAGGATTGCCGTATTGGAGGGCCGAATGGATACCGTGTTTACCGCAGAACAGATGAGAGAGGCGGACTCAAAAACAATTGAACGGTTAAATGGGAATGGACTGTTATTGATGGAGCATGCCAGCGCCGCGTGTGTCCGGGAACTGTTTGCGCGTTTTGGGACTGAGTTGCGGGGGATGCAGGTTGTTGTGCTGGCAGGACGGGGGAACAACGGGGGAGATGGCTTGGCGATTGCCCGCCAATTGGTTTCCAGGGGCATTTCGGTTACTGTTATTGTGTTGGGTGGCATGGGCAAAATTTCGGATGACGCTTCTTATCAGTTAAAACTTCTGGGAAACTATAATATTTCCACTGTGAATGAGCCTGATATGCTTTCTCCGGAGACTGTGAATGGAATATGCAATGCAGATCTGATTGTGGATGCAATGCTGGGTACCGGGATGAAGAGTTCACCCCGGGGAGTAATTGGAGAAGTAATCCTGCTTTTGAAAAAATGCAGAGGATTTATTCTTTCTGTGGATGTGCCGTCCGGTTTGGACAGCGATTGCGGCGTTGTACCGGGGGAAGCGGTTCATGCGGATTTAACTGTAACTTTTGGGAAGTTGAAACGCTGCCACGTTCTTTCTCCTTCCTGTTTAAGATGTGGTGAAATCGTGGTGGATGATATCACGATCCCGGAAGATGTATTTGATTCAGTGGGTGCAGACTGTTTTCTGCTGGAAAAAACAGACATTGCTTCCCGGTTGCCGGAGTTGCAAGCGGATGGTCACAAGGGTACATTCGGCCATGTATTAGTGGCAGCGGGCGCCCCGGGAAGACTGGGCGCATGTGTGATGGCAGGGAGGGCGGCCCTTCGCAGCGGGTCCGGCCTTGTGACCGTTCATCTTCATCGGGACAGCTATTCTATTGTGGGGCCGATGGCACCGGAGCTGATGGTGTTTCTTGCAGATAAACCCTATTCCGCAGCCGTTCTTTCTGAAGCGTTGGCGGGAAAGGATGCCCTGGTGGCCGGACCGGGTTTCGGAACCACGGAATCAGCTCATGACGCCATGGCGAAACTGCTTTCGGCTGCCACAATCCCCACTGTCCTGGACGCTGATGTCTTCAGGATTTTCAAGGTAGATGAACTTGCCAGTGTATTGGATAGCCGTCCGGCGATCCTGACTCCGCATCCTGGAGAGATGGCGGTGTTTCATGAAACAACTGTTTCTGAAATCCAGCAGAACCGAATAGGATTTGCAGTGGAAACCGCAAAGCGGACAGGCGCCGTAACTGTACTGAAGGGGCACCGAACAATTATCGCCACACCGGACGGAAATACTTTTGTGAATCCCACCGGAAATGCGGGTCTGGCTACGGCAGGAAGTGGGGATGTGCTTTCCGGAATCGCGGGTTCATTCCTTGGCCAGGGTATGACGGCGATGGATGCGGCGATTTGCGCTGTATATGTCCATGGTCTGGCAGGGGAATTCGCGGGGGAAACACTCACCATGAGAGGAGTGACTGCCCCGGCAATTCTGAACGCAATTCCGAATGCTCTGCATGCAGTTGTTGAAGAAATCAAATGATTGTTGAAACAGGAAGCGCCGTCGAAACAGAGCAGTTGGCCAGTCAAGTGCGGGAAAAACTTTCTCCCGGGGATGTACTGGTATTGACAGGAGACTTGGGGGCCGGAAAAACCACCTTTACACGGGGGCTGGCCCGGGCCATGGGAATAGACCCCAACGTTGTTTCCAGCCCAACCTTTACCCTCATTAATATTTATCCTGGAACACCGGCATTGATTCATGTGGACTTTTACCGGATTCCAGATGGCGGCGACATTTTTTTTGAAGAATTGGACGATGCATTGAACGGAGATGCCATTGTTGTAATAGAATGGGGAGATCGTTTTCTGGATCAGTTGCGGGAAATGGTTCAGGGCAAGCTTTTTATCGGACGATTCCGGGTGACGGGCGAAGAAATACGGGAGATTGTGATTGAAGAAGATTCTCATCATTGATGATTCAGATGCAATGCGGGAGCAACTGAGTAAAAAGTTGCGTGATCTGGTGACGGACCCGGTGCAGATTCACGAAGCTTCAGACGGAATAGCCGGCATCAAGGCAGCAATCGAGCTGGTGCCGGATTTGATTTTCATGGACATTGTATTGCCCTATCTAAGCGGATACGCCGCTTCTGTGAGGCTGAAAAACATACCCGGATTAAAAGATACAAAAATTGTGGGCATGACTTCTGATGTTGGTAAAGATACAAGGGGAAAAATCCTGAGCTGGTGCGATGACTTCTTGCCTAAACCCATTGAGACAGAGGGCCTGAACGGGATTCTGGATCGTTACCTTTACCACGACGTGGCTTCCAGACGGTCCCGGGACGGGAGCCGCGCATCTTCTTTGAAACGGGTTACAGTTGAGATTGTTCACCAACTGGAAGAACAGGTAGGGGAATTGACACGGGTAAACCGGAAACTGGCAAAGCAGACCGGCGTGATTCGTCATCTGTATCGGGCGACCAAAAAGGCAAAATCAAGACTGAAGCGGCTGAATCAACTTCGTGCCGATTTTACAGACCTGTTGTCCCATGAAGTAAAGACGCCGTTGACAGCTGTAACAGGCTATGCGGAGTGTCTGAGAATCCAGGCTGGTGAGCGTTTTACAGATGAAGATGTGAATATGCTGGACAAAATTATAGCCGCTTCACAACGGATTTCCATGCTGGTAAATGAAATCAGCAGATTAAACCAGTTGAAATTCAACATTCGTTCCGGTCAGTCCGCCCTGGTATCCGATGTCCTGGAGAAGGTGGTTGAGGACAGGGAACCATACATCCGGGACAAATCGCTGAATGTAGAAATAAAGTGTGAACCCGGTCTGGTGATACCGCTGGATGGGGCCTATCTCCGCGAGATGGTAGATCATGTGGTGAAAAACGCCATCGTTTTCAACATTCCGGGTGGCAGTGTGGATATCAATTGCAACAGAGTAGAAAATAATGTTGAAATTGAGATAAGAGACAGCGGAATCGGCATTGACCCGATATATCTCAATGATGTATATAATCCATTAACTCAACTTGTGGATATTGAGCACTATCAGAGCCATCCCCTTCAAGGTCTTGGCATGGGCTTGACCGTATGCAGGGAAATGGCGCGGAACATCGGTGGCAGCATGTCCGTGTCAAGTGAAGGGGAGGGAATGGGCACGCGGGTTTTAATTCAACTCCCCATGGAAGATGTTCAGTTATGAAATCACTGAAGAAGGCGCTGGAGATTTTCCTCAATGAGGCATATAAGGGGGAAAAGCTTCCTGATGTTGTTGCAAACCTTGCTGACTCTGTTTCCGGGGTGAAGAGATTTTCTGAGCTCTTCAGGATTCAGGGAGTGGAATCCCCGGCTGAGGGAGTGGCCTCGGTTCGACTGGGTAACCGGCTATATCCCCATATGAAGCTGGTAGTTCGTAAGGAAGGAGACCGATTGCATTTTGCCGTGGATACACATGACGGTCCGGACAGAATTCCTCCCAGTTTGCCAGGTTATGAACGGTTTAAGCCGGTGATTCAAGAGAATGAACGAATTCGGGAAACCGTGCAGAGGCGATTGGCGAGAGAATTCCACGATATCGGCCATGAAGGGCAAACTCAGCCATCCAGAGGATGTGTGCTGGTGGTGGATGATGAATCCTTTGTCCGGGATATCATGACCAGACTGCTTACTTCTTTCGGGTTCGAAACATTATCAGCTGAGTGTGCGGATGTGGGCCTTGAGTTTGTCCGGAATAAGCATGTCTCTTTCTGTTTTCTGGATATTATGATGCCGGGAAAGAGCGGATACCAGTTCATTGAAGAGCTGGAAGCGGAGGGGTTGAGAAAATTTCCCATTGTGTTTCTGACAGGGATGCACCCGAAGCACATTCGGGAAGAGGTCGCGGATGGGCTGATCCTGAAGCCATTCACTGCATCTATGTTAAAGGGTCAATTTTCCCGTTTCGGCTTAATTTGAGGGGTCCAGCATATTGTCCACAAATTCAGATATGCCTTTTCTTTGGTCCGTATTGATGTTGATAAAGTGGCATCCACACACAATATGTTTCATTTCGGGTTCGTTAATCGTATGACGAACCTGGATCAGAACTCTTTGGAGGAATTGAAGCTTTTGGGGTTCAATAAGCCGTACCAGCAGAACTTCATCTTCAGTTGTCAAGTTTTCCAGTGCTTCCCTCTGGCCGATGAAGCTGATGCCCCCTTCACTGAGACTGAGAATGTTGGTGGACATGGCAAATTTCTCGGGGCCGGGAAGTTCAAATACAGCGGTAATACCATCTTTTACTGTGAAATACGCTCTCGGATACTTTCTTCTTTCAACTCCCTGTACCATGTTTCCTCCCTTGATTATGGATATTGGACAAATGGATTGAATTTCTTTTCATGGCCGATTGTCGTGTTTGGGCCGTGCCCGGGGAAAACCGGAGTATCGTCGGGAAGCATAAACAGTTTTTCCCGAATGGATGCCATCAGAACGTTTATGTCGCCCCCCGGGAGATCGGTTCTTCCAACGCTTTCAAGAAACAGCGCGTCTCCTGTAAACACGCCGGTCTCCGGAATGTAAAAACTGATACTCCCCGGTGTATGCCCCGGTGTATGAATCACCTGGATTGATTCTGTACCCAATTTGAGGGCAGAATCTTCTGTCAGCCATTCGTCCGGATCAGGTGGTACGCCGGCTTGAAGCATCTTCTGAAATGGATTATCAGCTACATGACCGAGAAGGTACTGATCTTTTTTGTGCATTGCAATCGGACATTGAAGTTTTTCCTTCAGGGGGTTCAGAGCGGCAATATGATCAATATGAGCATGGGTCAGGAGAATCCATTTTCCGTGCAGGCCTGCGTTGAGTAATCCATCGAATACGGGGGTCATCATCGGGGCATCAATGGCTGCAAATTCGCCGGTTTCGCGGTGAATCAAAATGTGGCAATTCACTTGAAATGCACCCAACGGAATTGTTTGAACTTCAATCATCAATAGACTCCAATATTTCTTTTCAGTTTCCGGCGGTGTCCAAAAGGAGAATATCGAATAAAACTGAAATGAAATCGATAGGGTATGAACAGCAACAAACCCCTGTGCGTTCGACAGGTAACAGATTCCTGAATCACGGCGTCGCATTTTTCACACGATACCATGATTGTTTCGGAATGCCGCACTTCATCTTTTGCATTGTGCCGGAAAAGAAAAAACATCAGTCTTTCTTCAACTGGACTGCCATACTGTTCAATACCTTGATTCCGGCTCTTTTGAATTTTACCACTATCCGGTTGCCGTTGACAACATTTAACACAATTCCTTCTCCGTAAGTGTGGTGAATAACGGCACTGCCTTTGGCGGCGGAAAATGAATGTTCTCTATCATGTTCAGTGGGCGGTGATGGGGAAAGACTGCCGGAGTGAGCCGCTGTCAATAATCTGGAATGAACAGCTGCCGTTGTAAGCCGATTCATATTCAGTAGTTCTATTGGTATTTCTCTTACAAAGCGGGATATTTTTTTCCTGTTCATATCCCATTTCCAGCCCCTCTCTCTGGAAAAAGAAAGGTAGAGATTTTGTTTTGCACGTGTGATTGCTACGTACATCAGTCTGCGTTCCTCTTCAAGTTCTCGACTGGAGCCCATGGTTCGTTGGTTTGGGAAGGTCCCCTCCTCCAGCCCGCACACAAAAACAGAATGAAATTCCAATCCCTTTGCACAATGAATTGTCATCAGGTTTACCCGGTTGTCGTCTTCTATTTCGTCTGTGTCGGAAAGGAGGGAAACGGCGTCCAGGAAGCCATTTAATGACGGGGTTTCCTCGCCGTCAAGATAGTCTCCTACAACACTCACCAGTTCTGAAAGGTTTTCCATTCGGGTTTCCGCTTCCAGCGACTCTTCTTCTGCTTTAAGCATTTCAATATAGCCGATTCGCTCAATCAGGTCCCGGAGGAAATCAGGGCCAAAGTCTTTTCTTTTTTGAAAAGTCTCGATGATGCTGTGCAGTTCATCCAGCTCCCGTTTTCTTGGAAATCGATTCGGCATGTTTTCCAGTGCCTTGTAAAGAACCGGATGGATAGATTCTAATTTTTCGACTGTGGCCGGGCCGATTTTCCGCCGGGGGACATTGATGATTCGCCGAAATGACAAGTTGTCTGATGAATTCCGAATTACTCGGAGATAACCGAGGATGTCTTTGACTTCTTTTCGTTCGTAAAATTTGTATCCGCCGACAATTCGGTAGGGAATATTTCTCCGACGAAACGCATCTTCCAGCGTCCGGGAAAGATAATTGGCCCGGTAAAGCACGGCTATGTTGTTCAGTGGGATTGCCTGCTGGCGTAGTGCCTGCACCTGTTTTGCGATAAATATTCCCTCTTCCCGGGGGGCGGGGGCTTCATACAGGACACATTCACTCTTAGTATGGATGTCGGAACGCAGGGTTTTCGGGTTCCTCATGGAGTTGTGTGAGATGACGGCATTTGCAATATCCAGGATATGCTTTGTAGACCGATAATTTTCCTCCAGTTTAATTATCCGGCATCCCTGGAAGTCCCCGGGGAAATTCAGGATGTTTTCGAAATCGGCACCGCGCCAGCCATAGATGGACTGATCTTCGTCTCCCACTACACAGATATGGGTGGCGACAGTTGCCAGTAGACGAATCATGCGGTATTGGGTTGCATTTGTATCCTGGAATTCATCCACAAGGAGGTAGGGAAATTGTGACTGATAATGGGCAAGGACAGATGGGTTCTGCTCAAAAACGGCCACTGTGTTCAGCAAAAGGTCATCAAAATCCATCAGATCATTTTCCCGAAGGGTTGCGTCGTAACGATCCAGAATCTGGTCAATGGCAGGGAGTTGTTCCAGTCTTCTGTCGCTGGCACTTTGATTCTTTACTGCTGAAATCAGTGCCTGTACTTTTTTAGGTGCATATTCTTTTTGATTCTTGCGACCGCTTTTGGAAATTATCCGCTTTATCAAGGACAGGGCATCTGCAGAATCACAGACTGAAAAATCACTGTTATAACCCAGAAGCACTGCTTCTTTGCGCAGGATTCTGAGACACAGGGAGTGGAATGTGGAAATTGTAGTGCCCAGATGGGGTCTGTCCAGCATTGTCATAGCACGGCGTTTCATTTCTCCTGCAGCTTTATTTGTAAACGTTACCGCCAGGATTGAGCGTTCCGGAACAGATTCTTCCCGTATCAGATGGGCAATTTTGCAGGTAATTACCCGTGTTTTCCCGCTTCCTGCCCCGGCAAGCACTAGGAGCGGTCCCTTTGTACAGGCAATTGCTTCCCGTTGACTGTTGTTCAATTCCGTTGACATATTCATTTTTCTCCAAAGGGTGGGAGCGAGCTGTTGCTTGTTCCGGGTCAGTGGGTATCTATTTTCTCCGGCTGGCCGACTGTAAATGCTTTATCTAAATCAAAGTAATACCACTTTTCGGAACCGTCCTGGCGCTGTTCTCGTTTTTCAGGGAAACCGTATTTTCTCAGAATTTTATACCGCTGAGACTCCGGGTTCAGTGCCTTCAGCACAATCTGAAGGTCGCTCCACAGCGGGTTGGTCTTCAGTACCCGATTTATCACAATTTCCGTCCCTTTCTTTACCTGTTTGGTAATGTCTTCCGGTTCAGGGCGTAAGAATTGAGCGAAGTCAAACCCTTTTCCATGAAAATAAAGGTAGAATCTGTTGAAATAATGGTCAATATCCACTGTGGTTATGTAAAGCCCGTGAGTGTCTGTCTCTGTGGAAACAGTTTTGCTTTCCACTTCTTCATACTTGAGGTTGCGAATGTTGAAAACGACCCGTTGCATCACCAGAAATACCGGCGAATGGGCGACTGGATTACCTGCTTCGTCGGACACATTTCCTTTGATTTCGACGGCATTGGCAGTAACTGTCAGAAAAAGAATTGCCAGAAAAAAAGCGTGTTTCATTTTACTCCCTCCGGGTCAAAGAGTTCAGGCGCCAGTGTTAGATCGGCACGAAAGTTGGAAAACTTGTAGGTGATTACCTGGTCGGTTTCATCAATGATTTCAATTTTAACCGGGTGGGTACCGGTCTTGTTCAGGGTGAGCTTTAACATGGTAAAGGGCATGTCTGCTGCCTGCTTTTTGGGGACAAGGCGATAGATAAGGGGGGAGTCTGAGAGCTTTTTGACTACAAATTCTGTTTTTATTGCATCCCGGTTGATAAGAAGTTGCAGAAATGGGTTGGATTTAATTTCTTCCCACTTGACTATCATGGGTTTGGATTCTCCTTCTGAAAACTGGTAGATGTTTTTACAATCGCCGATGGTGATTCGTTTCTCGTTTGTTGTGTATTCAAATCGGAACCGGCAGCCGCTGATCGACAGAATGCCGGAGTCTGTAATCTCTGGAAACATCGGGCTGACAGTGGTTTGTTTAAAAGAAACCTGGAAAGTATCCAGCTTGATGAATGAATCCGGAAACTGGAGGAAGAGCAAGGGAAGGAGAAAGAATATTTTCATGACTCCAGATCAATCAGCAGCTTCATCAGGGCATTCCTGGTGCTGTTCTTTTTGTGCAATTGCGTGGTGAATTGCTGCATATCTATTACGTCCCCGGATTCATCTTTGAATTCAATAATAATGTTGGCTCTGCTGATTTTTTTGAATTCTCCCGGTTTATAGGAAAAGTGCATTTTCTTAATGAAAGTCTGTTTGGAGGGTATAAGACCACTGAGCAGGTCGTCCACTTGCATGGATGTCTTAATTTTTCTACTCTTTGTGGGAGTTGTAGGCTCATCCAACAGGTCGTCTAGAGTCAATTTCGGGGCGTCATGAGAGTGTTGCGGTTTGGTTTTCGGTTCAGGGTCCGGATCCGGATTATCCGACCTTGTGTCAATGGGGACTATTTTTGCGTCATTTCCGGAACCATTCTGAAGATAGGCGGCACTGATTTCACGGATGGGTGCCTTTACATCTTCTTGTATTTCTTTTTTTACAGGGAGAGCGGTTTCAGATTCAGGCGCCGGAGAAGAGGATTCTGTCAATGTCACCGGAGCGGGAGCCGGTGCCGGTTTTTCTTTTTGCGGCGCAGCCATCTTTTTCTTGACGGAAAGAAGCGTATGCTTGGATGCCAGCTTCAATGTTTCAAAAACACCGGTGCCGTTTATTGCGGAGGATTCAACAAATGGAAGTCCATCTACATTGAGTTTTTTGTTGAGTTCTTCAACAGAAACAATGTTTTTAAGGTCCCGTTTGTTGTACTGGAGAACGACGGGAATGGAGTGAACGTCAACATCCAGTTCTCTCAGGTTTTCTTTCATGTTTTCATAACTATCCAGGTTGGCATCCAGCATTGGTATTTGAGAGTCTGCTACGAAAATAATACCGTCCACGCCTTTCAGTACCAACTTTCGCGTTGAATTGTAAAAAACCTGCCCGGGCACGGTATAAAGCTGAAAACGGGTTTTAAAACCGCCAATGACACCCACATCAATTGGAAGAAGGTCAAAAAACAGGGTTCTGTCGGTCTCTGTTTCAAGGCTGACCATTTCGCCACGGGAGTTAGACGAAGTTTTGGAGTAAATGTATTCCAGGTTGGTTGTCTTACCGCACAAACCTGGGCCGTAATAAACGACCTTAATCACCATTTGCATGGTGGAATAATTGAAAAAAACCAACCTGGCCTCCGTTTATTCGAAATCAACTTATTGTAGCATGGAGTTTTGGAAAAGGTCAACAATTTGAAGTGTTTTGCAAGTATTGTCAAAATTGTGAATTTGAAAGGAAACAAATTATTATCGCAAGTGAAGTGGAGATTGAAAATATCGGTCAAGAAACGGTAATGATAAGTTCTCCAACGCGGGATATAAACGATTCCGTTTCTTCATTTTCAAACTTTTCAATCCGGAAAAACCCGCTGGAATCCAGTGTCGCACCGGGTGTTTTCGGTAAAATGGCAAGGAGTTTTTCTACATCCAGGGAGTGGTGTCCTCCAGGTGTCACTGTGCAGCTTTTTCCCTTGAAGGAAATGGCCAGAATGCCGAGTTTTCTTGCAATGAGCCGGACCCTGTGACCCGAGGTTAATGCCAGCACAGGTGGCGGTGGGGTTCCGAAACGATCCCTCATCTCATCCACAGCCTGTTTTAGTTTTTCTATGGATGTGGCCATGCCCATGCGGCGATAAAATGACAGGCGAACGGAGCTGCTTTCAATGTAATGGGAGGGGATACGGCCACACTGACTGATTTCCAGGACAGTTTCCTCTTCAACTATTTCATCAAGCGATTTAACTTTTCTGACTGCATTTTCCAGCATCTTCAGGTACATCTCAAATCCGATGGAATTAATGTGGCCGCTCTGACGTGCACCCAGCAGATCCCCTGCACCCCGGAGTTCCAGATCCAGCATGGCTATGCGGAAACCGGCGCCCAGGTGTGAAAATTTTTCCAGCGCCTGAAGTCTTTTTCTGGCATCTTCTGTCAGCTTATGCTTGCCCGGTGTGATGAGGTAAGCATAAGCGGGCTTATCTGAACGCCCGATTCGACCTCGGAGCTGATATAGCTGGGACAGCCCGAATGTGTGAGCTTCGTTGATGAACATGGTATTGGCGATGGAAACGTCCATTCCGTTTTCTATGATTGCCGTACTGACGAGAATGTCAATCTCATGGCGAAAAAATCGAAGCATCACTGCTTCCAGTTCGGCTTCAGGAAGTTGTCCGTGGGCAACGGCAATCCGTGTGCCGGGGGGAGAAAGTTTTCGAACTGTTTGCGCCAGTGTCTCGATTGTCTGTACGCGGTTATTGACGAAATACACCTGTCCGCCCCGTTTCATTTCGAATTGAATCGCTTCAGAAATGATAAGGGGATCGAAGACGATATGATAGGTATTAATTGCGAGGCGATCCCGAGGCGGTGATTCAATAATGCTGATGTCTTTCAACCCCATTACCGACATGTTTAATGTGCGTGGAATGGGAGTGGCGCTGAGGGACAGGACCTCGATATTCTGTTTCAACATTTTCATTCTTTCCTTGTGGAGTACTCCGAACTTCTGTTCCTCGTCCACAATAAGCAGTCCCAGTTTTGGAGCAATAACATCCTTTGATAGCAGACGGTGGGTTCCGATGAGGATATCCACATCCCCACAAGCCAGCCCATGAAGCGTTTTCCGTTGATTCGCAGGAGATACAAAACGAGAGAGCATCCGGATTTCCATCGGAAAACGCTGGAATCTCTCCAGGAAGGTTTGATGGTGTTGAAAAGCGAGTACTGTTGTGGGGGCCAGCACCATCACTTGTCTGCCATTGTCCACTGCTTTGAAAACAGCACGCATGGCCACTTCCGTTTTACCAAACCCCACATCCCCGCAGAGTAGCCTGTCCATGGGAGCGGCGGCTTCCATATCCTTTTTAATTTCTTCGATTGCCTGAACCTGGTCTTCGGTTTCATCATACGGGAAGATTTCTTCAAATTCCCTTTGCCACATGGAATCTGCCGGAAAGACAATCCCTCTGGCCAGTTTTCTTCTGGCGTATAGATCGAGTAATTCTTCCGCGTACTGTGACACCTCTTTCTGGATTCGTTTCTTCACCTTCTGCCACGAAGCGGAGCGTAAGCTGGATAACTGAACAGCTCCTCCCGATCCCTGGTATTTCTGGAGAAGATGGAGGCGGGAAACAGGTAACATTACTCTTGATTCCCCATGAAATACCAGTTCCAGGCACTCTTCCGATGCCTCGTCCACCGACATGGTCTTCAGTCCCTCATATCGCGCAATGCCATAGTCCACGTGAACCACATGGTCCCCGGGTTTGATATCTGAAAAATCAGAGAAAAACGGGGTGTGGGCAGAAGGACGACGTCCTTCACGCCGTCGTCCGGGAAAGAGGTCGGCAGTGGTGAGAAAACTGAGTCGGCCCTCAATTTCAAACCCGGTGCGGAAAGGTGTTTCCTCCAACAAAACGGCTTTTCTTTCGACAGGTTTCCTGGAATAGGAGATACCGTTTTCAAAGAGGAAATTTTCAATCCGGGCTGCTTCTCCGGGACTCCGTACACCGAGAATCACCGGTATTTTTTTCAGTGTACCGGTTATAGCTTCTGTGACAGCAACCGCTTTTCCGCCAATTGCCAGTGGTCGGAAGGGTCCGGGGGAGCCTGTCCCGGCTATCACTGCTTTTTCATGGGAGTTGAAAAATTCCGACAGACCTGTTTTCGACAGGAAATGGGTGGCCGGTTTTAAACCGATATATCCCTGCGGGGCGGCCTGCTCATAGTCATTTTCGGCTTTCTGGAAAAAGACATCGCATGCATTATGGATGCCGGAAGGGTCGTGAAGAACTACAAAATGGTTTTTAAAGAGGTCTTTCAGGCAATTCTTCTTCCAGAGAAGGTGGAAATAGTAGTCAAACCCCTCCAGCTCTCCACTTCGGATGAGGTTAAGTTTTTCCTCCAGCGACAGCTTCAGGTCCGGGTTTGAAAATTCCCGGGAAAACCGGATAGCCAGTTTTTTTCTATTTTCCGGGGTATCCTGAAATAGGCGTACCGGGAAAATTTCCACCGAATCCACTTTGGTCATGGAATGTTGGGAAATCGGATCAAAATGCCGGATTGATGCCACAGAATCAAATTCTGTTTCTACTCGAACCGGGGTGTCCAGATTGATGGGGAAAACATCCACAATATCACCTCGCCGGGAAAACTCTCCCCGTGTGCGGACTACGTCTGTGGATTCGTATCCAAGTTGGGCCAGTTTTCCGCCAAGTGTCATTACTGACAGCTCTTCTTCAATCCCGATTGTAAGAAAGAGAG
>JAADJC010000044.1 GCA_013151025.1 Acidobacteriota bacterium | reverse complement strand
AGAATCCGGAATTGAAGGTAGAGTATGCGGACTATATTCATCCGGATGTATGGAAAGACGGGAAGGGTGGTCAGATCCATGATGTTTTTTCCATCGGGGCAATTGTATTCAAGCTGTTGACAGGAAAATCGTTTATGGAGAATGGAAATCTTCCTTCGGATATTAAAGGTAAACTGGATGGAGCGGTTCTGGGTTCATCCTCCTTCGGCGATGATCCGATTCCGGATGATGTTAAGGATATCCTCCTGAAGGCACTGGACATCAACGGTGGTTACAAAGGTGTTCAGGAGTTCAATGAAGTTCTGGAAAACCTGATTTTTTCCGGCGATTATTCCCCGACAACATTTAATCTGGCTTTTTTTATGCATTCACTGTATCGGGAACGTAGCGAACAGTCTGCCAAGTTGCTGGATATGGAAAAAACCGCGAATTATGCCGGTTATTTTGTCAGTGGAGGGGAAGGTTTCGGAGAAGCGAAAAAGATGTCCAAGGGCCTGCTGATTGGTCTGGTTGCGGTGGTAATTATTGTCGTTCTGGCTGGTGGCTATTTCTTTATGCAGAAAACGAAAGCTGAGAGGGAAGGCCAACTCGCAAAGCAACAGGCCACTCAGGAAATTGCCAAGCAGAAAGAATTGGAAAAGAAGAAAAATGAAGAAATCGCCAGGATGAAAGCGGATATGGATGCCAAAATCAAACAGATTATGGAAGAAGTTCAGAATGAAGCAGACCAGAAGGCCAAGGCGATCCTGCTGAAACGGGTTGAAAACGAGCGGAAGAAACAGATGGAACAGATTCGCAAAGCAGAACAGGAAAAGAAGCGGATTGAGGCTGAAACCCGTAAGAAAGAAGCTCTGCTGAAAAAACAGCAGGAAGAAGAAAAACAGAAAAAAGAGGCGGTGCTTGCTGAGAAGAAAAAGCAGGCAGATCTGAAAAAGAAACAGGAAGAAGAGGCAAGACAGAAGAAGCTTGCAGAGCAAAAGAAGTTGGAAGAGAAAAAGAAAGCACTGTATGGCCAGGTAGTTGGGTTGTCAGAAATCGATGTTGCGCCGAAAGCGATTTTTAAAGAGAATCCAAAAATCAGTCCCTCCTGGCATGTGCGGGGTACGATATCCATGATGGCGTTGGTTGACGAAAATGGCAACACTGACCAAGTGAAGGTAATACGGGGCCTGTCCGCAGCCGGTCGAAATGGAAAACTTGCGGAGAGGCGGATTGTGGAAACCGTCAAGAGGTGGAAATACACGCCGGGAATGAAGGACGGGGTGGCTGTGAAGGTATGGGTGAGCATTCGTATTACAATCTGATAAGAGCATTGAAGCCGGTTGAAATCTATGATACCTTGTACTGACATTTTTTAGGGAAGGGGACGCTATGGAACAATTTATGTTGACGTTGCCGGAGCCAATGCGGATCAATTCAACCTTCCTTTTTGTCCTGGCGGTATTCATTGTGTTGTTTGTCCTGTTAAAGCGATTTTATGTGGACAGCTATGAAGACGTTATGGAAAAGAGGCAGGATATTATCGAGGGCGCAGAGAGGAAACTGAATGATGTAGAGGCTCTTTACGTGGAGAAGCTCGCCTTTTTTGAATCGGAACTGAAGAATGCCAGGATGAATGCCAATGCTCTCCGTGAGCGACTGGTGGGAGAGGCAAGGAAAGAGCGGGAATCCATTGTGGATCATGCCAGGGCCGGTACTCAGGAGCAAAAAGCGCATATAGAGAAGGAAACCCTGGAAGTAATTGAGAAGGAAAAGGCCGCAGCCGACACTTTTGTAAATGACCTTGCGGAACAGATTGCGGAATCCCTGGTGGGAAGGAAAATCTCATGAAGAGATTGATTGTGCTGGTCTTCTTGATTGGGGCGCCCGCGTTCGCAGCAGGGCAGGTTCCGGAAGGATATTGGTTTGAATTGATGGCAAAGACCATCAATGCTGTGGTGTTCTTTGGTTTTCTTTTCTGGTTGTTAAAGAAGCCTGTAGCAAATGCGCTCCGTTCGCAGCGGGAGAATCTCACTCTACAATTGGAAAATGCAGAACAAAAAGAGAAGAAAGCTGCGGAACGCCTGAGTCAAATTGAGAAACGAATGACAGGACTTAAGGATGAAGTGGAAGAGATACTGAAGAAAACAGATGAAGCTGCCAATCGCGAAAAACAGCGGATTTTGGAACAAGCAAAGCTGGAGGCAGACAAAATCCGCCGGATTGCCGAACGGGATATTGAAAATCGTTTCCGTACCGCCAGAAATGAATTGAGGAAATATATGGCTGATCTGGCAGTGGAAAAGGCACAAGCCATCCTGCTGGAAAAGATGGAAATCAGAGATGTTGAAAATACGATGAAGCAATACCTGAATGAGTTGGAGGGATAGATGGCAAGCCAGGAAGCCATAAACCAGTATGCCAGGGCGTTTGTTTCCATTGTTTCGAAATGGGATGATGCGCTTGCACTTTGCGATGAGTTTCATGATGCAGAACGGGAATTAACTGAAAACAAAGCGGCTGTTCATTATTTTATGAACCCGTCTATTCTGACCCGTGACAAATTAAAGATGATAGATAAGTTGTTGATGGATGCCGGAGCGCATGAAATCATCCGTCGGCTTATGGTTACATTGGTCAAGAATAACCGATTCAATATCCTCAAATATCTTTCAGAGCCGATCAGACGGATGCTCTACGAAGAATTGGGAATGGTAGAAGTGAAATTAACAGTCCCCGTTACTCTTTCAAAGGACATGGAGAATCGTTTTCAGGCTGCCTTTGAGAAAAAAACAGGAAAGCGGGTGATTTTAAGTACAGAAGTGGATTCCGATATTATCGGAGGTGCGGTTGCCAGAATCGGAAGCCTCCTTATTGATGGAAGCTTAAAAACCAATCTGGTTAAGATGAGAGAAAAACTGACGGGAGAATTACAATGGCACTAAAAGCGGAAGAAATCGGTAAGATTCTGGCCAGACAACTGGAGGGAGTCGGATCGGAGATTGACTTTGCCGAAGTGGGCACAGTGATTTCGGTTGGAGACGGTATCGCAAAGGTTTATGGCCTGGAAAAAGCGATGGCCGGGGAGCTGCTCCAGTTTGATAATGGCATGTATGCGATGGTTTTCAACCTTGAGGAAGACAGTGTGGGAATTGTACTTTTCGGGGAATCTTCAAACGTCAAGGAAGGGGATGAAATTCGCAGAACAAAGCGGATTCTCAGCGTTCCGGTAGGGGAAAATATTGTGGGGCGTGTTGTAAATTCTCTGGGAGAACCCATTGATGGTAAGGGTGCAATTGAAAACAAAGGATTCTATCCTGTGGAGCAGATTGCACCGGGTATCATTGATCGGCGTTCGGTACACGAACCGCTTCAGACCGGGCTGAAAGCTATCGATTCCATGATTCCCATCGGTCGTGGACAGCGGGAACTGATCATCGGGGACCGGCAGACAGGGAAAACGGCTGTGGCGGTCGATACGATCATCAACCAGAAAGATGAAGATGTGATTTGCATATATGTGGCGATAGGACAGAAGAAATCTACCGTGGCTCAGGTGGTAAAGAAACTGGAAGAAATGGGTGCGATGGACTACACCATCGTTGTGGCAGCCACTGCCTCTGACCCTGCGCCGTTGCTTTATCTGGCGCCGTACGCCGGTTGCGCCATGGGTGAATATTTTATGAGGCAGGGTGGGCATGTGCTGATCATTTATGATGATCTATCCAAGCACGCGGCGTCATATCGAGAGATTTCCCTTCTCCTGAGGCGTCCGCCAGGCCGTGAAGCGTATCCGGGAGATGTTTTCTATCTCCATTCCCGTCTGTTGGAGCGGGCCTCAAAGCTGAACGACAAAAAGGGTGGCGGATCCCTGACGGCTCTACCCATTATTGAGACCCAGGCAGGTGATGTGGCGGCTTACATTCCGACGAATGTTATTTCCATTACAGACGGTCAAATTTATCTGGAAACTGATTTGTTTCATTCCGGTGTTCGGCCGGCGGTTAACGTTGGCCTGTCTGTTTCCCGTGTCGGAGGGTCTGCCCAGATCAAGGCGATGAAAAAAATTGCCGGTACTCTGCGGTTGGATCTGGCGCAATACCGGGAATTAGCAGCCTTTGCCCAATTTGGCAGCGACCTTGACCCGGTTACTCAGAAGCAGTTGACCCGGGGTGCCAGACTGGTGGAACTCCTGAAGCAACCCCAATATAAGCCGTTACCTGTGGAGAAACAGGTCGTCATTATCTTTGCCGGAACGAAAGGCTATATGGACGAGCTGGAGATTGAGCAGGTTGGAGATTTTGAAGACGGTTTATATTCTTTTATTGAGAATAGATATCCCGAGATTTTTGAGACTATTCGAAAAGAAAAACAACTGACCGATGCGCTGGTAAAAAGCCTCGGGGACACCATTACTGAATATAAGAAGGATTTTCTTAGCGGTACAGGCAATGGCAGCAATTCATAACCTTAGAAGAAGAATTAAAAGTGTCCGAAACACCCGGCAGATTACCCGTGCGATGAAACTCGTGTCGGCAGCCAAGATGAAGCGCGCACAGGAACGGGTGTATCGTGCGAGGCCCTACGCCAATAAACTGCAGGATGTTATACGCAGTGTAAGCAGTCGCCTGGAGATTGGGGCCCATCCGTTGTTGCAGACCCGGCCGGAAAAGAATATACGTCTGGTGGTGGTTTCAGCCGACAGAGGGCTTTGCGGTTCTTTCAATGCTGTTGTGTTCAGAAGAGTATTCGAACTGCTGGAACAGTGGTCGGACAAGAATATAGTTGTGGATTTCATCGGCAGAAAAGGTTTTGAGCATTTCCAGAAGAAAGTGCAATCAGTGGGTCGTAACTACAAGGACGTGTTTAAAAAATTTGATCCAATTGTGGGGGCAAAAATTGCGGCAGACCTTATGAGTGATTTTGTTACAAAAGACTGTGATTCTATTTATGTCATATACAATGAGTTCAAGTCAGTACTGCAGCAGAATCTGATTGTGGAGCGCCTTCTTCCTCTTGTGGAGGAGGATTTTTCCGGAAATGAAGCTCTCATTCCTCACCTTTTTGAGCCTTCTGCTGAAGAAGTTCTTCATGATCTTCTGCCCAGGTATGTAGAAACACAGATTTTCCGCGTTCTCATTGAATCAAACGCGGCGGAATTTGCAGCAAGGATGACGGCAATGGAAGCGGCAACCAAAAACGCTAACGAAATGATAGATAAACTGACATTGAAAATGAATAAGATCAGACAGGCTGCAATTACGACTGAAATCATCGAAGTCGTCAGCGGCGGGCAGATAAGCAATTAAACCTTGGAGGATATAGGGATGAATAAGGGTAAAGTAATTCAGGTCATCGGGCCGGTGATTGACGTTGAATTCGAAGGTGAACTTCCGCCCATCTACAATGCGGTCCGTGTTCGCCACAAGGATGAAGAAACCGGAGTAGATCTGGATTTGATCGCAGAAATTGAACAACATCTCGGTGAAAACCGGGTACGGTGTGTCTCTATGCAACCGACCGACGGTCTCATCCGGGGCGTGGACGCGGTGGATACGGGAAAACCTATCACCATGCCGGTTGGAGATGCAACCCTTGGCAGGATTCTCAATGTGATCGGGGAGCCGGTGGACGAAGAGGGGGAAGTCAAGGCAGAGGACTACTGGTCCATTCACAGGGAATCACCAGGATTCGATGAACAGAATACCGAAACGGAGATGCTGGAAACCGGTATCAAGGTCATTGATCTGCTGGAACCGTATTCAAAGGGAGGAAAGACAGGTCTCTTTGGCGGAGCAGGTGTGGGCAAGACTGTTCTTATCATGGAATTGATTCATAATGTTGCGATGGAGCACGGCGGATATTCCGTGTTCGGCGGTGTCGGAGAACGAACCCGTGAAGGAAACGACCTATATTTTGAAATGAAAGAATCAGGTGTGTTGGAGAAAACATCGCTGGTATACGGCCAGATGACTGAGCCCCCGGGAGCCCGTCTTCGGGTTGGTCTTTCAGCGCTGACGGTCGCGGAATACTTCCGTGATGTCCAGCACCAGGACGTATTGCTTTTTATTGACAATATTTTCCGCTTCACTCAGGCCGGTTCTGAGGTTTCGGCTCTTTTGGGCAGAATGCCGTCTGCTGTGGGATACCAGCCGACACTGGCCACCGAAATGGGCGAATTGCAGGAGCGGATTACTTCCACTCAGAACGGATCCATTACGTCTGTTCAGGCCATTTACGTTCCGGCGGATGACTATACCGACCCGGCGCCGGCAACCACGTTTGCCCATCTTGATGCTACCACCAACCTGTCCCGTCAGATTTCAGAGTTGGGCATCTACCCGGCTGTGGACCCTCTGGATTCCACGTCCAGGATTCTGGACCCGGCTGTGCTTGGAGAGGAACATTATCAGACAGCCCGTTCAGTTCAGCTTATTCTCCAGCGTTACAAAGATCTTCAGGACATTATCGCGATTCTCGGTATTGATGAATTGTCTGAAGAAGATAGAATCGCAGTCAATCGTGCCCGTAAGATTCAGAAATTCCTTTCCCAGCCCTTCCATGTAGCAGAACAGTTCACAGGGATTCCCGGGAAATATGTCAAGCTGGAAGATACCATTCGTAGTTTCAAAGAACTGGTGGAAGGAAAGTATGATGATCTGCCCGAGCAGGCCTTTTACATGGTGGGTACCATTGAAGAAGCAATCGAAAAGGCGGAGCAGATTGCCAAGGGGTGATATATGAATGACAGTGTTGCTTTTGCTCTGGTCAGTCCGGACAGAAGCCTTTTTGATGAGAAAGTGACGGAAGTGACCATCCCGGCTGAAAACGGTGAGATG
>JAADJC010000071.1 GCA_013151025.1 Acidobacteriota bacterium | reverse complement strand
GGCGGGTTCAGGATAAGAACAATTATTACATCGCCCGGTTTAACCCGCTGGAAGACAATTTTGTGGCGTACTCCGTGATTAACGGTGTGCGTAGAATCCTTGTGAGCGCCACCGTTAAACTCCCTGCCGGCAAATGGCACCGGATGAAAATTGTTCAGCGGGGAAATCGTTTTGCGTGTTACCTGAACGGCAGGAAGCTCCTGGAAACAAATGTGAAAAAGATAAACAGAGCCGGAGGTGTCGGTATGTGGACGAAGGCGGATGCCGTAACCTGTTTCGACGATTTTACCGTTCAGGCACTGAAACGGAAAACAGAAACCCGGGTGAAATAATGAAAAAGTTAATCTATGTTCTTGTAATTCTGTGTGTCGTTGCTGCGGGGATTTTCCTGTTATCCCCCCCAAAGACAGTTGCGAAGAAAAAAACTGTCGTAGTGTATGTATCCGAAGATCAGGTTTTTTCCGAACCGATTTTGAAGGATTTTGAAAAGGAAACCGGAATTACGGTTAGAGCCGTGTATGACACGGAAGAAGCGAAGAGTACGGGGTCGATGAACCGTTTAATCGCGGAGAAAGACAACCCACAGGCGGATGTGTACTGGGCCAATGAACCCATTCGGGCGGAAGTACTGAAACAAAAAGGGATCAGTACACCTTATTTTTCTCCGAACGCGAAGGATATTCCGCCCATGTTCAAAGATAAAGACGGGTACTGGACCGGTTTTTCCGCCCGGGCTCGGGTACTGGTTGTAAAGAAAGGGGTGAAAGAAAAGCCGGAATCCATAGAAGCGTATGTACAGCCCCGGTGGAAAGGCAGGGCTGTAATTGCGAATCCGCTCTTCGGAACAACAACATCCGAAGTCGCCGCCCTCTTTACAAAATGGGGTGATGAAAAGGGCAGGGCGTTCATGGTCGCCTTGAAACAGAATAAAGTGGCGATTTCCACAAATAATGGTGAGAGTGCTGATTTTGTGGCGGCAGGTCAATATGATTTCAGCCTGGTGGACAGTGATGACGCAGTAAACCGCATTCGGCAGGGAAAAGATATCGTCATGGTGTACCCGGACCAGGGAAAGGATGAAATCGGATGTTTCATTGTCCCCAACGCGACGGTTTTGATTAAAGGTGCCCGCCATCCTGAAGCCGGGAGAAAGCTCATTGATTACCTCCTTTCAAAAAAGACGGAGCAAAAACTTGCCTTTGCCGACTGCGCCCAGATTCCGCTGCATCCTGGAGTCAAGTTGCCGCCGGAGTTAAACCCCATCAGTGAAATCAAGGCCATGCCGGTGGATTACGCGGAAGTCGCGGCGAAACTGGTCGAGATTCAACCGTTTCTGAAGAGCTGGATGGGTTTGTAGGTGCAAAAACGGGTTTTCCTGGCGATTATCATCGTTTTGTTGCTGCTTGTGGGCCTGCTGCCTGTTTTTTCCATGCTGGTCAATAGTCTGGGTTTAGACAGCCATTTCAGCTTCGTTGCATACGAAGGCGTGCTCACATCCCGGCATCAGTGGGTACTCATGGGCCACAGTATGGCGTTGTCTTCCATTGTGACAGTGTTTGCCGTAGCAGTGGGTGTTCCTCTCGGCATTCTCTTCGGGAAAACAGACTTTCCGTTTCGAAGTTTTTTTATGTTCCTCTTTGCCATTCCGCTGTTAATTCCCCCTTACATCACCGCAGTATCGTGGTTTGACCTGCTGGGCAGGGAGGGCCTGCTGGCCCCGTTCATGGGGCCGCAGTTGACTGCGGCAGCGGGCCGGTTTCTGTTCGGACTGCCTGGTTCAGCTCTGGTTCTTTTTTCTACCTTTCTGTCCATCCCGATGATTTTGACCATGGTCTTTCTGAAGGCGGTAAATCCCCGCCTGGAAGAGGCCGGATTACTGGCTTCAGGGTGGCGGGGTGTTCTGAAGGGTATTACGATTCCTCTGATTCTGCCGGGTATTCTCCTTTCCGCCATACTGGTTTTTCTCCTCAGCTTCGGGGAATTTGGCGTGCCCAACTTTCTCCGCTACGATGTTTTTCCGGTGGAGAGCTTTACCCAGTTTTCCGCCTTTTACAACTTTAAAGCGGCCACAGCGGCTGCGGTCCCTCTGGCAGCGCTTACACTGGCCATTCTCGCGGGGGAAGTCTGGTTCTTACGGAAAAAGGGTTCACAATTGCGGCCGTCCCCCGATGCTGCCACGGCATTTCCGATTCCGTTGGGGAAATATCGCAGGCTCATGTTCAGTTCAGCCACGGTTCTGGGATTGGTACTGGTGGTCTTGCCCTTCTCCGTCCTTGTGATTCAATCCGCAGGCATTAAAAACTATGTCGAAGCATTTAACCGGGCGGGCGACAGCATTGTTCGAAGCATTCTCTATGCGGCTTCCGGGGCGGTTCTCCTCACCTTCATCGGGTTTTTCACCGGCTACCTGATTCAGACAAAAGCCGTAAAATTCTGGCGTACCATTGATTTCATCACCATTTTTCTCTTTGCTCTTCCCGGCACCGTTATCGGCATCGGCCTTGTGAGCCTGTGGAACCGGCCCTGGGCCAATCTCATCTACGGCACTTCGGCAATCATTATACTGGGTTACCTTGCCAGGTACACGGCGCTGACCAGCCGCATCTGCGCCACCAGGTTGTCGCAGATTCCCCCGTCCATGGAAGAGGCCGCCCAGGTTGCCGGGGCAGGGTGGTTTCGCCGGATGATTCTGATTGTTGCGCCACTGGCGAGGCGGAGTATATTCGCCGCTTTCATCGTGGGATACATATTCTCATTGCGGGATACCGGAATCACCATGCTGGTTTACCCGGCAGGCCATGACACACTGCCGGTTCGCATCTTTACCCTCATGGCAAACGGCTCTTCCCGGCTCATTGCGGCCCTTTGTATCATTATGATTGCCATAACAATTGTACCGGCAGCTATCCTGTGGGCAATTTCCCGCCCCGTGGCCGGAAAGGAAATGACATGAAAATAATCGAGTTGAATTCTGTTTCCAAAACATACAATTCAGGTAGTGCCAGGGCCCTTGACAACGTTTCGCTGAAGATTGGCCGGGGCGAGCGTGTGGTTATTCTCGGGCCATCCGGCTGCGGAAAAACCACAATCCTGCGGCTGGTTGCCGGCTTTATAGCGCCGGATAGCGGCAGCATATCGGTTGGAGGCAAACTGGTTGCGAAGAATGGCCGGGTAATTGTGCCGCCGGAGAAGCGGCACCTGGGGATGGTTTTCCAGGACCTTGCCCTCTGGCCCCATCTCACCGTGAAAGGAAACATAGAATTCGGGCTCAAAGCGAGGGGCATTGCAAAAGCCGAAAGAGTGATCCGAATCCGGGACATTCTGGACCTTGTGGGTATGGCGGATTATAGCCGCCGAAAGCCGGCTGAATTGTCCGGGGGCCAGCAGCAACGAGTTGCACTGGCAAGGGCTCTGGTTCTGGAGCCGGGCGTGCTTCTGATGGACGAACCCCTTTCCAGCCTCGACCTGGAATTGAACGTAAGGCTCAGAAAAGAAATTCTGAGACTTCAGGAAAAATTTAGTTTCACCCTTCTCTATGTTACCCACGATCGGAACGAGGCTTTTGACATTGCCACCCGAATTGTTATTATGGACAAAGGCAGCGTAATTGATGAAAAACGAAATTTTGCACCGGACAGGTGAATAAAACGTGTCGCTTCAGGGTAACAAGACAAAGGATTCGAAAAGGAGGCGGAAAAATGAGTGAAAATCTCGTTTACACGTCAAAAAGTACAGTCAAGAGCTTCTGGCAGGAGTACCGGATTTATGCCAATCGTGTGGAGTTTGCCACAAAGTTCGGGTTGATGGTGGTTCCGTTCGAACACATTGAGCAAGCCACCGTTTCCGAGTCCGATGTCAAGGGGCTTTTAAAGGGTGATCTGAAGTTGAAAAACTTTCGTCCCGCTCTGAAGCTGGATTGGGCGAACTTCCTGGAACATGTGGTACTGGACAAGAGTGAAGGATATATCCGGCGTGTACTCTTTACCCCGGATGACCCGGAACGCTTTGAAACTGAACTGAACGGGGCACTTGTCCGGTACAAGGCATAGCTTACTGACAAGTCATCTGGTATGGAACTTTGTTTCAATCAGGAGCTGGACAGAAATCGTGATCCCGACCGATCGTATAAATAACAGGAGGGAACAAGGTGACACATCAACCTATTGACGAAGAAAAATCGGAAGTATTCAAGACGCTGAGGGAAATGCGGAAATCATCTGAGGACAAAAAAATAGCCGGAATATGTGGGGGATTCGGTGAATATACGCCGCTTCCATCGTGGCTGTGGCGAGCAATATTCCTGACGTCGCTATTTTTTGGCGGGGTGGGACTGATTGCATACGTCATCCTGTGGATATGCATGCCCGCTTCGAAACAGGCCGGTAAAGGTTAATTGGCCTGCCGCAGCATATATTTCAAAACACCCCTTTGAGACAGGTGAACTTGCACGGCAGGAATGTCGTATGATAAGTTGAGCAATCAACTGTCTTTGACGAAAGAAAACTTTATTCATTCAAACAGCTTTGAAATTTTAAAAAAGGAGGGCGTATGTGGGAAAATTCCCTTCCGATTTCAGAAATTCTCGGCCGTTCCCTGGAGCTTCCCTGCAAAGCAGTGATCAAGAACCGTTTCTGCAAGTCTGCCATGAGCGAGGCCCTGGGTACAAAGGACCATGCGCCAACATCGATGTTGACGAGGCTTTATGGCCGTTGGGCAAAAGGCGGGATTGGCCTGTGCATAACCGGCAATGTTATGATTGATAAAAATGCCCTGGGAGAACCGAAAAACGTAGTCATAGAGGACGAATCTCAAATGGAAGCGTTATCCCGATGGGCACAGGCGGGGAGAGAGAATGGGACGCATGTGTGGCCCCAGCTCAATCATCCTGGGAAACAGAGCCCCAACACCCTTTCGCAGGAGCCGGTGGCGCCTTCAGCAGTGGGTTTTTTATCACCGTTGAGCCACTTTTTCAATCCACCCCGTGCACTTTTTGAACAGGAGATTGAAGAAATCATCGGACGCTTTGCCCGGACAGCGGGAATTGTCAAAAAAGCCGGTTTTACAGGTGTGCAGATTCATGGGGCTCATGGCTACCTGATCAGCCAGTTCCTGTCCCCGTTGCACAACAGGCGAAACGACAAATGGGGGGGACCCATCGAAAACAGGATGAGATTTGTCCGTGAAATTTACAAGGCAATCCGCCGAAAAGTTGGAAACGCTTTCCCGGTGGGAATTAAGCTGAACTCTTCGGATTTTATGAAGGGCGGTTTTTCGGCTGAGGAATCGGCCATTGTTGTTATGGCCCTGGCAGAAGACGGCATTGACCTTATCGAACTTTCCGGTGGCACCTATGAGAAACCCGCCATGACCGGTAAAACCGGCCCGGGAAAAATAAAGGACGCCGAAGCCTATTTTATCGAACATGCCGGACATATCCGGGAATCCGTCTCAACGCCCATCGTCATTACCGGAGGTTTTCGGACCGGCAGGGCTATGGCTCAAGCCGTGGATGAAGGGCTGGTGGACATGGTGGGACTGGCCAGGCCCATGGCAGTTGACCCAGATCTGCCGGAAAAAATCCTTTCCGGGGAAGAATATATAAGCTCCGTTCACCCTCTCAGCACCGGTATTCGTGCAATTAACAGAATGGCCCTCCTTGAAATCACCTGGTACGAGCAACAACTCAGGTATCTGGCCCATGGAAAAGCACCCCGTCCAAACCGGAGTGTCTGGTTGTCATTCATGAAAACGCTGTTCGAAAACGGGGCACAAGTCTTCCGGAAGAGAAGGGCCTGAGTCTCAGGTAATTTGCCGGGGAACAGGGCTTTTTTCCGGGTTCTACTAAGTGGTAACCGCACAACGCGGTCCGGGAAACAGTATATGCCGAAATGCGGTACAATTATCCAGTCGATTCATTTTTTGCAGACTGCAGAATGAAAGGGAGAGTGAAGTATGGGTAATGACCGGACAATGCCGTCGGTTCCACCGGCCCGGAGCAGGAACTGGCTGACTGATGTCTATCACTTTTTCCTCCACAAACCGGACATCCCGACATTGGTTCGGTTCAATTCAGACGAAGAGAGGGAGAATTACAGCCAGCGGATTATGCAGCGCCTGGAGTTGGACGTTCATCGCTACGTTATCCTTAACATTCACCAGATCGGCATCAACCTTCCGGTAAAATATGTGTTTGAAGAATTGATGAAATGGGACGGAGATGCTACCTGCTGGCCCAATCATCTGGCTCAGGTTAACCGGATCAATGGGGGCCTGGACGCTATCCGGCTCTATCCATTTGGTTGGCGGCGCTATCCCTTCAACCGGAAAAACGGATTTCTGGGTCTTCACTACATTCCGCTCTTTAACCTGAATGCCCGGCGCATCCAGGAAATACCGGACCCGAACGAAATGGACAATGCCCGCTATCTGCTCTATGACTGCACCGGTGGTTATCCCATCGGCATCTTTTCCATGTATGCCCGGTCCGGTATTGCCTCCCAGGGAGAGGTGGAACCGGCCCAGGTTTTCCTCGTGGTCGGATTTAACTTTTACGGCAGGGAAGACTGGTCGAAAAAACGTTTGGTTCACGGGTTCTGGGAGGGCATTCACAACCGGGTAACATCCAATGTTATGAATCGTTTCAAGCAGCTCTGCGAATGGCGCTTCGACCAGATACAGAACAAAGGTCGATTCTGACATGTTGGAAAGCAGGCGTTATAAAAAAAGTTGACCTGCAGTGCAGGCACCGTAATTTTTTTCATCTAACATCCTGCGCTTTGCGCCGTCTTTTCTCTACCCCTACTCATTACAGGCAGGTTAAGTCCTGATAAGTAGAAGATGGGATTTTTCCTGTTCTTGTGTAATTTCAGCCATGTCTTATCCTCATTTCCC
>JAADJC010000139.1 GCA_013151025.1 Acidobacteriota bacterium | reverse complement strand
ATACCCAAATACATTGACATTACCGCATTTGTTCAAAATCCCGCCTGTACCGCCGGCGCCAATCCATTCACCTACGCCGAACAACCTTTTTCCATTGACACCACCCTGACTGCCAAAAATACTGCCGGCAACGTCACCACCAATTACACAGGGAACTTTGCCAAACTTGTGCCGGGCAACTTGAGTCTTACGGTTCAAACCGGAACAGGCTCATTAACAGCCGGAACCATTTCTTTCACCTTCAATAATGGAACCGCCCCCTTCACCACCCCGGGGAACCGCTACGGATGGGGTGCGGCTCACGATCCGGAAATCATCACCCTCAACCTCTCCGGGACAGACAGTGACTCCGTACCAGTGGCAACCGACGCAAGCGGCACTGCGGCTGTTTCCAACGGCATTTCCTACCGCTACGGCCGCCTACAGATACTGGATAATTTTTCTCCCTCCACCCGTGGACTGACCCTGACCATTGCCGCCCAATACTATAGCGGTGGTAATTACCTTGCCAACACAGACGACAGTTGCACGACTTACGTTCAGGCCAACATCACCCTGCAAAACTGGCGTGGCAATCTGACATCCGGCGATACCGCAATCTCCGCCTTTACCACAATCACAAACGGGAACGGCTCCGTCACCCTCAGCGCTCCGGGGCTTAACAACGAAGGCATGGTGGACATTATCCTCAATGCCCCGGCATGGTTCATCTTCGATGCCGGTACCGCCACCTTTGGCATATACCGTGGTGATGACCGCTTCATCTCCTGGCAGGAAATTCAGAAATAGTACCTGCGGCACAGACCCTGTGCAAGTGAATGTGCGTGTGCGTGAGGGAAAGAGAAAATCAGAGAGTTGACCATGAATCGTCAATGACAAATTCTCTGTCTTTTTCCGGTCAGAACACAGGCGGCGAAGCGGAACAAAACACTGAACACTTCTCATGCACAGAATAAAACACTTCTTAAAAATTTCTGATACAATTCCCGTGCGACTATTTTGAATGTGGAGGAAAGATGTCTCAGTTTAACCCGAATGCTTCCATTGATGAATTTCTGTCGTTTTTGAAAGAAAACTGTCGTTTTTGAAAGAAAACGGCATTACCCGTGCGTGGTGGGTATTTGATTACGAAAACAATGAAATTCTCACAAGCCATAAGGCTTTGGCCGGCTTGACCCGGCATTTCCGGTCTGAAATGCCGGATTTTGACCGGCACGAAGGTATTTTTCTTCAAGTTGGCCCGGAAACCGGCACACTCCAAGGGGTATTTGTTCACAACACCAACCGCGGGCAGGCAGCGGGGGGAACCCGTTTCTGGTTCTACGACAGGATTGAAGATTTTCTCTTTGACGGTATCCGGCTGTCCAAGGGAATGACGTACAAAAACGCACTGGCAGACCTCTGGTGGGGCGGCGGGAAAGGTGTCATCGCGGTGCCTTCCAATCAGGACAGAAACGATCCCGCTTTCCGCAAAACCCTCTATACCGAATACGCAAAATTTGTCACTTCGCTGAAAGGCTGTTATGTCACTGCCGAAGATGTGGGTACCCTGCCGGAAGATATGGATACGATTTTTTCCGCGACCCGGTTTACCACCTGTATTCCGGAGGAAAAGGGCGGCAGCGGAAACCCGTCAAAACTCACCGGCATCGGAGTGGCCCGTGCAATGGAAGGCGCCCTGGACGCCCTTGGAATGAAAGGGATTTCCGGAAAAACCGTGTCGGTGCAGGGAAGCGGCCACGTTGCCCGGTTTATGACGGAGGAATTGCTGAAAAAGGGTGTGGGAAGCGTCATTCTCCACGATATTTTTCAATCCTCACTGGATACGGCAAAAGCTATGTTTGGGACGGAACCCCGGGTGAAATACCGGCTCATTGAAAAAGGGGATATGTCTCCGCTGTTTGAAAAAGCGGACGTTGTTTCCCCCTGCGCCACCGGCGGCACGTTAAATGACGATACCATTCCGAAAATCCGCGCCGCCATCATTGCCGGAGGTGCCAATAACCAGTTGGAAGACGAAGCCCGCCACGCGAAGATGCTTCAGGAAAGGGAAATTGTGTACACACCGGATTTTCTCAACAACCGTATGGGAATTGTCAACTGCGCCAATGAACAATACGGTTATGTAAACAACGACCCTGCCATTTACCGGCACCTGAATTACGAGTGGGAAAACGCCATCTATGCGCTGACAAAAAATATTGTTCTGGACTCCAAAAAAAGCGGTATGACCACTTACGAGCAGGCGCTTCATATGACCCAGAAAAAAATGCGGGAACCCCATCCCATCTGGGGAAATCGCAGCCGGGAAATTATTCGGTCATTGATTCTGAATCAATAGAAGAAAAAAGGGAAATGCCATTCAGACAGGTTGAACGCTTACCCTTTAAAAAGCCTTCTGACTGTTTTCTCAGCAGCAGAGATAATGTCTTCTTCACCAGGGACATAGCCATTTTCCATCAGCACCTTTCCATTGCAGATCGTGGTATCCACCAGGGTTCCCGATGCCGCATAAACGAGATTAGAAATGGGGTTATGCAGCGGCGTGATAATCGGGTGTTGTTTCAGTAGAATCAGGTCCGCCGTATCCCCTTCTTCAAGTTTTCCAACCGGGATACCCAGGATTCGAAATCCTTCAGTGGTAATTCCCAGAATTTCAGCGGCATCAGGAGTGGCTGCCGAATCATTTCGCCATTTCTGGAGGAGTGCCGCAGTTTTCATTTCGTCGACCATATCCAGGTTATTGTTGGAAGCGGCGCCATCTGTGCCAAGTGTAATTCGCATCCCCCTGGTCATCAGCTCCATCATTGGCATCACCCCGCCTACAGACAACTTCATGTTGGAAACAGGGGAAGACACGCCGATACAGTTTCGCTCAGCAAGCAAATCCATGTCCCCATAATTCAGCCACACCAGATGGGCCAGAAAAGACTTATCGGTCAACAATCCCAGTCCATCCAGATATTCCGGAGGTCGTTTCCCGTGCTTTTTCAGAGATTCCTCCACCTCATGGAGGGTTTCGGATAGATGAATATGGATGTAGGCATCATATTCTGCCGCCATTTCTGCGGCAAAACGCAATCCGGCTTCCGACACCGTGTAGATTGCATGGGGCCCTAACGCCAGTTGAATCCGGTCGTTTTTTCTTAAATAGCGATCAAAAATCTCTCTCGTGCGTTTTTCATTATCTTTCTGGCGCTTTTCATCAAACATATCGATCATAACGGCAGAAAGAACCGCACGAACACCCATTTCTTCCACTGCCTGCCATCCTGCATCAAAATGCCAGTACATGTCGTTGAAAAGAGTGGTACCGGTCTTAATCATTTCTAAAATTGCCAGTCTTGTCCCTGCATAAACGTCTTCTTCAGTAAATGTATACTCAATCGGCCAGATCTTCTTCTCCAGCCATTCCATCAAGGGCATGTCGTCCGCATAACCTCGAAAAAGAGTCATTCCGGCATGGGTATGCATGTTTGCAAAGGCAGGATAGAGTATCTTCCCTGCAGCGTTGATGATTTTGTCCGCTTTATCCGGAAGCTCCGGCGCGATTTTCACCATCTTCCCACCACGTATCAGCACATCCACGATTTCCCGTGTAAAACAATGTATCCCACCCTTAATCAGCACAGACATTGCAATACTTCCTCAAGAAAATCATCCATTTCCCCCTGGTTCTGTTCCACAAGCTTGTTGAAAGCGTCAAAATCAAGCAAAGTTGGCGCAATACCGTTGGCAAAATTGTCCACCATGCAGACTGAAGCATATTCAAGCCCCAGTTCGCAGGCAATGGTCGCCTCTGACCCCAGCGTCATCCCCACCACGTCGGCAAAATTCGCCATCATACGGATTTCTGCCGGCGTTTCAAACCGGGGACCGGTGGTTTGCCAGTACACCACTTCCTGCAATTTACAGGTCTCGGCACATTTTTTGACTGTGTCACTGATTTGCCCGGACATGACCGGAGTAATATGGATGCGGTTTTCCGTATCAATGGTTGGGATATTGTAAAATGAGATGAAATCCCGAACGATACAGCAGGTACCAGGAGCAATCTCCCGCTTCAATGATCCCACCGAACTGATGGCAAGCACGCGATCAATGTTGCGCATTTTCACTGCGGACAGATTCGCTTTATGGTTGATTTTATGGGGTGGATAATTCTGAATGCCGTGTCTTTGAATTAACATGGCATTTCCCGTGTAGTAGGCTGTCACGGCGCCGTAAGGGGTTCGGATGCTTTCATGTTGTGCCTGACGAACCACCTCAGATTCAAAAAGATTGCTGCCTCCAATAATGGCCATTTTCCTATCCATTTTCAACTCCTGTCATTTCCCGGACCTGTCCAACGATTTTAATTGTTGAAACCATAAACCCCATCAGCGTATTTCCCGGTGGATAAACTCCCGGATGGCATCTTCCTCATATCCGCTTTCAATCACGCATTCTGCGTCTATCCCGCCCCGAACATTATACCTTGTATAGATTCGAAGAAAATGGGGGGCCAGAAGTTCCGCAAGATGTTCAAAAATAAGAGATGTGGCATCTTCCTGATAAATCCCGACATTGCGAAAAGACATGAAATAGTATTTCAGCGATTTCAATTCTACAAGGCTTTTTTCCGGGATGTATCGAATCTCCACATGGGCAATATCCGGAAGACCTGAATATGGGCATACAGCGGAAAATTCATCCGTTGTATAGGAAATCAACTGGGGACGGCCATCATATTCAATCGATTCCAGAAGCTCCGGCCGGATACTGGTTGTGGATTCAAATGGCAACGCCATTCCATCTGCTTTCGGCATAATTCCCCTCCTCTCGCGTTCCAACTTAATCATTTTAGGTGTAACCCGCTCTTTTGGCAAGAAACAATCCTGACAAGAGAAAATACAAGTCTAAGGTTGAGTGAAAAAAAGGCAGGGAGTGGCCAATCCTCTATCTTTTCTGAATCTGCTCCGGACTCAAACTCAAACTCAGACTTAAACTTCCCTTCTTACTCTTGATAATTGCGGAGAAAAGCGGCACAATAGGGTGAATCTGGAAAATGGAGGGTGTTGTGAAAAAACTGATACTGGCATTGCTATTGATGGTTCTGTTTCTTATCAAGTATCCCCTTGCTACACTGGAAAGCGCCGTAAAGGTAAGCAACTATCCTGTACTGGAAATGGATTTCTATGGAAGCAATGCGCTTCTGCCGCAGAATGCGGCCCAGGTCCATAAGTTGATTGAACGGTTTTATCCTGCTGCTGTTCAGAAACCTGCCGATATAAATTGTTCCCTGATTGCGGTACATAACCCGTCCTCAGGCACCGTTTACGGCCGCAATTTTGACTGGTATAACACTATTCCCATTGTGTTCAGAGTCCACAGACAGCCCGGCCGGTATGCTTCTATCTCAATGGTGGACGGGTCCTATCTCAGTGTCACCGGAAGCCTCTCTCTGCTGGACCGGATCAACATGATGGGTGGATACATCTCCCCCTTTGACGGAATGAACGAAAAAGGGCTGTTCATTGCAATTGCGATGATTAATAAGGCCCAAGTACCGATAGACCCAAAAAAGGAGACACTGACATCTGTGCAGATGGTGCGGAAAATTCTGGATACGGCTGCCACATTGGATGAGGCGCTGGGCATCTGCAACCAATATAATATTGACTTTTTTCCGGGGCCGCACCTTCATTTCCTCATCGGAGATGCCGAAGGGAATGGCGCGGTGGTCGAATTTACACCGGATGGTGTTCAGATTTACCGGCGCGACAATATCATTTTTGCCACGAACTTTGTAATGGCACCGGGCAATCCGGAAAATTTCTCCGGCAAGTGCTGGCGATTTGACAAACTCAGTGCCACCTTCGCGGATGGAGTAAAGCCCGATTTCAATGAAAGCAACATGATGAATCTGCTGGACAACGTAAAACAGACACTGAACAAAGGCGGTACGGAATGGTCTGCCGTGTATCAGAGTAACGGTAACCTGACCGTCTGTTTTGGAAAAGATTATTCTCAGCCCTATCATTTCAAACTGGAGAAATAGAAACAATGACACGAATCCCGGATGAAGAAATCGCCCGACACGGATTGACCCTTGATGAATACGAACAGATTTGCGGCTTCATGGGCAGAGACCCCAACCACGTGGAGCTGGGCATTTTCTCTGTAATGTGGTCGGAGCATTGCTCCTACAAGAGTTCAAGGGCCTATTTGAAGCAGTTTCCCACCGAAGGGCCGCAGGTGATCCAGGGGCCGGGAGAAAACGCGGGGGTGGTGGACATCGGGGACGGGTTGGCAGTGGTATTCAAAATGGAAAGCCACAATCACCCGTCTTTCATCGAGCCTTATCAGGGTGCGGCCACCGGTGTCGGCGGCATTCTCCGGGATGTGTTTACTATGGGCGCGCGTCCCATTGCCAACCTCAACTCCCTCCGTTTCGGCGAATTGAACACGGAAAAAATGAAATATCTTGTCCACGGTGTCGTGGAGGGAATTGCCGGCTACGGAAACTGCATGGGCATTCCCACTGTCGGCGGAGAAATCTATTTTGACGATTGTTACGCAGGCAATATTCTGGTAAACGCATTTACCCTGGGGTTGGCTAAAGCGGACAGAATTTTTTACGGCACCGCTTCCGGTGTTGGAAACCCCGTCATTTACGTGGGTTCCAAAACCGGACGGGACGGCATCCACGGCGCCACCATGGCATCAGAAGAATTCGACGAGGGGTCGGAAGAAAAGCGTCCCACAGTGCAGGTGGGAGACCCGTTTACAGAGAAATTGTTACTGGAAGCCTGCCTGGAACTGTTCAAAACCGACTGCCTTGTCGGTATTCAGGACATGGGGGCCGCCGGGCTGACATCCTCTTCATTTGAAATGGCTTCCCGGGCCGGTTCCGGTATTGACATGTACCTTTCAAAGGTACCCCTTCGGGAAGACGCCATGACCCCATATGAAATCCTGCTGTCCGAATCCCAGGAACGGATGCTGCTCGTGGCAAAAAAGGGCCGGGAACAGGAAGTATTCGACATTTTTGAAAAATGGGGACTGGATGCCGCAACTGTGGGAAAAGTCACCGACGGCGGCCGATTCAGAATTTATGACCAAAACGACAAACTCTGCGCGGATATGCCGGTGGGGGCGGTGGTGGATAATTGCCCCCTCTACCATCGGCCGGCGGCAAAGCCCGCGAATCATGACGCAATTACGGGGTTCAACCCCGAAACCATTCCGGTTCCGGATTCGTTGAATGAGCAGTTAACAGCTTTGCTCGCCTCTCCCACCATTGCGTCCAAACGTCCGGTGTACACCGTCTATGACCACATGGTGCGGAACAACACTGTATTTCGCCCCGGAAGTGCCGCCGCGCTGGTTCGGGTCAAGGGAACAACAAAGGGCATTGCCATGACCACCGACTGCAACGCCCGTTACTGCTATCTCGACCCTGAAACCGGTGGAAAAATCGCGGTTGCGGAAGCGGCGCGAAACATCGCCGCCACCGGCGCGAAGCCATTGGCAATTACCGACTGCCTCAACTTCGGCAACCCCGAAAAACCGGAAATCATGTGGCAGTTCGCTGAATCGACAAAAGGAATGTCCGAGGCCTGCAGAAAACTGAATGCCCCGGTTGTTTCCGGAAATGTCAGTTTCTACAACGAAACCATGGGGGTCGGCATCTTCCCCACCCCGACCATCGGAATGGTGGGACTGATTGAAAACATCGAAAACCGCGTCCCCAGCCGGTTTCAGCACCCCGGCGACTCCATCATCCTCATCGGTGAACTCACCGGTGAGGTGGGTGGAAGCGAATATTTGAAACTCAAAACCGGTAAAATTCAGGGCAAATGCCCGGAAATCGACCTCAATGAAACAGCAAAAATCATTCAATTTATGGAAGAATGCTCGGAAAAGAACCTTCTTTCCTCCGCCAACGACGCATCGGAAGGGGGCGTCGCAACAGCACTGGCGGAATGCTGTTTC
>JAADJC010000020.1 GCA_013151025.1 Acidobacteriota bacterium | reverse complement strand
ACCCCACCAGGAGTCCCACCAGGGATGCTTTCAACATCATGAGCCCGGAAAAAACGGCAAGAAGAACCCCCAGCACAATCACCGGATAGGTAATCTTGTTATAAATTTTCCCGTAGAGGATATCGGTAACGGCACAGACCGTCACCACGCCATACAACAATATATTTCGTGTAATCTCCAGCCCCTGTCCCGGAATCAGCAAGCTATGCCCCTTCGACCTGAACCTGCTTGTTCAACGCGTTGGTGGACTCACCAAAAAGCCCTTTGATCTTCTTGCCGAAAATCTTCACCACAAGGATGACAAAGATGGCAATGAGGACCAGAATAATGATATATTCCGTCATTCCCTGGCCTTCTTCATCTTCATGAAAGCGTTTCAATAACGCCTTCACGTCTACCCCTTCCGGACTGAAGCCGGTGGGAACCCGTGAACCGAACATCTGCATAAATCTGAACATTCAAACCTCCTATGGAAAGAAAATTTTTGCCGTGCCATCAGGGAAACGGCAATTGCACAAAAAAACTGATTAATTTGAAATAAAAATCCACAGCATTGATAAAGGTATTAAAAACCCAGTAGATCGGCACCATTACGAGCACCACAATCAGAATGTACTCAGTGTATGCCTGCCCACCATTCTCTGTGAACACTTCATATTCTTTCATTTGACCCGTCCCCACCATGTTTTATCGTAAGCTCTATGCATATAGATTATCATCATTCACAAAAAAATCAACATGATATATATCACATTTGAGTTTTTAGTTTCCCTTGAGCCAGTTTTTGGATACAGTTGAGAAAATGACAGGAGGTGGAAGGATGGAACCCATCAGTTTCGGCAGTGACAACCATTCCGGCGTTCACCCGGAAATTCTGGAAATGATTAATGCTGTCAATCGAGGGCATGTTGTTGCGTATGGAGATGACCATTACACAAAGGAAGCGGAAAAACTGATTCGAAAACAATTCGGGGAGCAGGCCGCTTTTTACCCTGTTGCCAACGGAACAGGGGCCAATGTCCTCTCCCTAAAATCGGTTACAACCTCCTATAATTCAGTAATTTGTCCTAATACTGCCCACATCAACACCGATGAATGCGGAGCACCGGAACACTACACCGGGTGCAAACTGGAAGCGGTTGAAACTATGGACGGAAAGCTTCGCCCGCAACAGATTGAGGCCGCTCTCTCCGGGCGCCATGACGAACACCACAACCGGCCCCGGGTGGTCTCCATCACCGAAGCAACGGAACTGGGAACCAGCTACACACCGGAAGAAATCCGGAGACTGGCCGACACCGCCCACAAAAACGGGCTTGTGCTCCACATGGACGGCGCGCGGATCGCCAACGCGGCCGCCTTTCTGGATGTGCCCTTTTCCGCCCTCACCACCGATGCCGATGTGGACATTCTTTCTTTCGGCGGAACTAAAAACGGGATGATGATGGGGGAATCCATCATTGTTCTGAACCCCGAACTGGACAAAGAAATGAAATTTATCCGAAAACAGGGAATGCAGCTGGCCTCAAAAATGCGCTTCCTTTCCGCTCAGTTCATCGCCTATCTGACAGACGAGCTCTGGCTGGAGAATGCCCGCCACGCCAACAAAATGGCCCGGCTACTGGCAAAACTCGTCCGGGACGTTCCCGGTGTGGAAATCGCGTGGCCGGTGGAAGCCAACGGGGTATTCGCCCGTATCCCAAAAGCCGTTATTCCAGAATTGCAGAAACAATTCTTTTTCTACATCTGGGACGAGGAAAAGGGCATTGTCCGCTGGATGTGTTCCTTCGACACGGAAGAAAGCCACGTCCGGGAATTCTCACAGGCGATTCGTTTCGCCTGTGAAACATACGAAAAGGAGAACTGACATGTCCCCGTTGATTGTGTATTACCCCAAGTGCGGAACCTGCCGGAAAGCATTGAAATGGCTGGAAGAAAATGAAATTGAAGTTGAAAAACGCCACATTGTTGAAAACCCGCCCACAAGGGAAGAGCTGGAAAAGTGGTTTGCCGCGAGCCAACTGCCAATCCGGAAACTTTTCAACACCAGCGGGAGAAAGTACCGGGAACTGGGCTTGAAGGACAAAGTCAAAACCGCGTCAGAATCAGAATTGCTGAACATTCTTGCCACAGACGGGATGCTGGTCAAACGCCCGATTCTGGTTACGGAGGAAGGACGAGTCCTCTTCGGGTTCAATGAAACAAAATGGAGAGAAACAATTTGCCCCTGAACTGCCGGTATCCGATGGAAAATTGACGCATCCGGGTACAGCTAATGTGCGGGAACATCAATGACCCATATTGTGGTTCCATCGGACTCGTCCGGATCTCCGGAACAGGATTCAAAAGCAATTTTCTTTCCGTCAGGGGACCATGAAGGGGCGCCGTCATACCCGGAGAAATTGGTTACCCTCACCGGGCTGCCCCCCGCAACCGGAAGAATGTAGAGATTTGCGAACTCCAGTTCGCCGTTATCCGTACTGTACACAATCCATTGCCCGTCGGGGGAGAATGAAGCATCTGTTTTGTCTCCCTCACCGGAGGTGATTTTCACAGGATTTGTTCCATCCGGATTCATTACATAGATATCCCATTGCCACCCGGAAAACTTCTGATAGAGGATGAGATTTCCCGCGGGAGACCAATTGGGTTGCCGGCAGTCGTCTGCAGCTCCCGTGAGGGCCTGACAGGGGCCGCTTCCATCAATTTTGAATCTGGTAATCACACCGTTGCCCTCCACATCTTCTCTGTGGGACTCAAATACCACCCACTGGCCATCGGGAGAAAAGGAGGGTTCATACGCAATATCACCGCTTCTGTCCGTGACCTTCGTCTCGTCTCCCGGTTGTCCGTCTTCGTCAATGATGTAAATTTCATCATGGGGCTCCCTCGATGAAGAAAAAACAATTTTTCTCGTATTTGGATTCCATACGGAACCCGGCAGGTTCACATTTCCACTCCCGTCGGATACCAGTGTTTTCAGGCATTGGCTCTCCGGTGAAAAAATGAAGAGATCAGCCGGCCCTTCGTTGTAGCGCGTTATGAATCGCGTGAAGAGAATGCGTTTCCCATCCGGGGACCAGGCCGGGTTCTGCACACTGCCGCTCACAAGGGCCCTCAATTGGCAGGCGCCATCCGCTCGCCGATTTTCCCCCTGAAATTCCCCTCCGTGATTTTCCCAGAAAAGCTGGATTTCCCACTCTGTCTTTTCATCCGGCAAATTGAAACACCGTGTTTTCTCCATACCGAAAGA
Source organism: Acidobacteriota bacterium (assembly GCA_013151025.1). Lineage (GTDB taxonomy): Bacteria > Acidobacteriota > Holophagae > Thermotomaculales > Thermotomaculaceae > UM-FILTER-49-7. The sequence continues at coordinate 3,800 of JAADJC010000020.1, read as the reverse complement.
ATCCACCACGTTAAACACCAGTTTGTTGGTAATTTTCGCCAGCACAGCCCCGCTGTCCTGCCTCATCTCATCATCCGCCGTTGTAGTTCCATTGGTCAGTGATGCGAGGTAACTGTATGCGTCATCAGTATTTATCGGAGCATTCCCCTCATCCACCGTCACATCGTCTCTTCCCAGGATTTCAGCCAGCGCCTGCCTGGCATCCCCATTGGCCAGAATACCGCAGGCATTTACGATGGCCAGATTTGTTTCCGGGCTGTGTGTAACTGTCCTGTCCGGGATTCTGTACAGCCAGGTTTGGTCCGAACCGTCGGTGGTTGTATGAATTTGAAGCCCCAGCTTGAACGTTCCATAGGGACAGGTGTTTTCATCCACAATTGTTTCAGAGTTGAAATTCACCAGGTATGGCTTCCCGGCGCTTTCCGGATGAGAAGCCCTGCTGAATTCCCCCAGTGTCCCGGTTTCGTTCCAACTGTCATCAAAGGCGAGGAGGGCATAACCGGTAACCGTACCCTTCACCGAATCTCTCATTTTTACAATGAAATGGCTGAAAAAAGTGTCATTATCTTCCACATCGACATTCATCGTTCCGGTAAGTGGCGTTGCGCCACGCACAAGGCCACGGGTTTCATTGCCGAGAAAAGGATGAATCTCCAGCGGGCTGGTGTTCGCGGCATCCTCGCCAATCATCCAGTTGTGGATTTCATTTCCATCCACCTGTTTCACCCCCCCCTGAAGGGCGTACATCATCACTTCACGGTTTTCAGACGCCGGCGCCGTGGCTTCACAGCCATAAACAATAATCTGTCGAACCTGGCCGCGAATACTGTCCAGGCCGGCGCTTTTCAACAGGCTGTCCACCGTTGCCGCCTGCTTGCTCATAGAATTCACCGTATACCGCTGCGTCCCGACAATTTCCCCGGTTTCCGTCCGGTATTCCAGAACCAGTTTCTGTTCTTCGCTGCCGAGGTTCACAAAAGCTAAACCGGTCCAGATACCCGCCTCGCTTTCCCCGGCATCTTTTGAATCCGCAAGGGGAATACAACAGACATGGCGAGGCGGAACACCGCCGTCCACACTGTTCAGGTATCCGCCGGTATTGGGCAGAAGCAGGGCGACACCACCCATAATCGGCCAATTGGCCCCACCAGGATCGCCTCCGAACAATTCCCCACCCATAATCGGCTTTTCAGCCAAAATTTCGGCAAATCCCGCCCCCGCCGGCATCCCAAAATTCTGAATCAGGTCAACCTGTTTCCCAAAGGGGGGAAGCTCAGATTTGAAGTCATCTATTCCGGCGTTGCCAGGGTCTGCGTCAAGGTGAACCCCGCTGGAGTCGTAATACTGGATGACAAACTTCACAGTTTCATTCCAGGGATTGTTCAACACCAGCCCTGTCCACCAGTAATACCCGTCCGCTGCAATATGCGGCACAATCAGTTCCTCAAATGCCGGAATGTTGCCGAAAGCGCCACCGGATTCGCCATTCACCTTCATAAACAGTATATTGTTCACAAGATTATCCACCGGACTTACATTCCCGCCCTTCCCCTTCTGCAGCACAAGTTCACTTTTTATCTGCATCCACGTGGCATCGGCCGGGACAAGCCCGCCAAACAAATTTTTCACATTGAAACTGGCGCTGCTTCTGCCGGTGTTGAGATCAGGCATAACAAAGCCGTAGCCATTGGCCATACCGTCAAAGGCAAAGGCTTCCAGGCGAGGATAGACTGTTCCGGTAACCACACTTTCCCTGTCGTCAATCCTTGCCACATTGTTCAGAAAATTCCAGTATTCCCCATTGTTTGTAAAATGAAGGTTGTACACTTCAGCGCTGCCGTCAATGGGGGCCGGAACCATCGCCCGCTGGTCACCGCTTTTGTAAATCACCCAGCCATCTATTTTGTTGCTGGCTGAAACCTCAATGAACCCGATATCACCGGGATTCTGAATGGAAGGAAACAACCCGGACAACTCAATCCTGAAGAGATTGCCATCAAGGATTTCACCGGTTTTGTCCACACTGGCCAGAAGTGCCCCCACCTCGTCGCAGGCGTTGAACACTACCGAATACTGACTGCCCGAATTCAACGTATCATTTTTTATCAGAACAATTTCCACATCATAGCCCTTTGCCGCAAGCACATAGTTTTTGAACGTGTCCGCGGCAGCCGCCTTGTCACAGGCACCAAAGAAGGTGGACAGAACCACGACAAAATAAATCCCGAAGCACCATCCATTCCGGGCTGTCGCAAAAAAATATGGGTGCAACAGATTCTTCCACAGTGCCTTCCGGTTCATAGTGAACCTCCCCTGCCACTTACTTTCGGATTGTTGTTTACAGTCTATCACAGGTGGAAAAAAGTTTGAAACAATGTCCCCCTCCAAACTTTGGCTTGTCTGCCCCGTAAAGAATATCGTGTATAATTCACTCAAGCTGTTTTGGGAGGTTCCATGAAAAAATTGTTGCTTTTTATTGTTATTGCCGCAAGCAGTCTTCCGCTTCTGGCCGGGCCGGATCTGGCCGTGCTGTCCGAAAAAGCGGATCAATACCGGGGAAAATTTGATGCGGTTACCCTGCTGGAGGACACAAGTGTCAAGGTCGCACCTTCCGGGACAACCCACACGGTGGAAACCACCGCAATCAAAGTTCTCAATGACCGGGGATGTCGGCGCTACCAGACGGTCAGCTTCTTTTACGACCCCCTGACCCAGATTCGAAAGGTACTTTCGGCCGAAGTTATCCACGGGGACGGCACGAAGGTTTCAATATCTCCGAATGCCATCAAAACTTATCCCCAGCCAACCCGGTGGATTTACTGGCCCAACACCCGGATGTCCATCCCATTCGGGCTGTTAAAGCCGGGAGATATTGTCCACTACAAAGTGGAAATGAAGGGGTTTTCATACGCCCTTCTGGACAAGGCTGTCAATGACAGCCAAAGCCGCTTCCAGCCGCCGATGAAAGGGCAATTTTATGCCATTGTCCATTTTCAGGGCTTTTCCCCCATTCTCCACAAGTCCTATTCGGTGGAACTGCCGAAGGACAAGCCTATTCAATACAAATTCTTCAAAGGTGAAGTCACACCCATGGCGGCATTCACAGATGGCGGTATGAAATACACATTTACCAAAGAAAATATCGAACCTGTAAAACGGGAACCCCACATGGTGGACATTGCCAACGTATGCCAGAAACTGCTCATCTCCACAACCGTATCCTGGAAAGACAAATCGGAGTGGTTTTACGGGGTAAACGAGAATTTTGCCTTCAATTACACCCCTAACATCAAGAAAAAAGTGGACGAAATCACCGCGAAATGCAAGACTGACGACGAAAAAATCGACAAACTGAACCACTGGGTTGCCCACTACATCCGGTATTCCGGGCTTTCCATGGGCAAAGGCGAAGGATACACCCTTCATTCCGCAGACATGAATTACCGGGATCGGCAGGGGGTCTGCAAAGACAAAGCCAGCATGCTCATTTCATTTCTCCGGGCTGCCGGTTTTCATGCCTATCCCGCCATGACCATGGCAGGGGCAAGGATTGAGAATTTCCCCGCCGACCACTTTAACCACTGTGTAGTGGCACTCAGGGAAAAAGACGGCAGTTTCAGGATGCTGGATCCCACCTGGGTTCCATGGGTTCGGGAAGAGTGGTCTTCCGCCGAACAGGAACAGCAATACCTCGTGGGCTACAAAGAAGGCCAGCCCCTTCGAACCACTCCGTACTCCCCACCGGAAAAACATTTTTACCGCATCATTTCCAAGTGCCGGATTGACAAATCCGGAACCCT
>JAADJC010000111.1 GCA_013151025.1 Acidobacteriota bacterium | reverse complement strand
ATATCATGGCAAGATACGATGATCTTCAGTTTGTCATTGGAGAAATCTTGGCAAATTCACGTGCACAGATGCCAGAGGGTGGGTGTATTAAAATCTACGAAGGCAAACAAACAACTTCCCATATTGAGGTGTTAATTAAGGATAACGGACCCGGAATTGCTGCTGAAATGCTAAATCGAGTTTTTCTCCCTTTTGTGACATCTAACGCAGAAAAGAGAGGACTGGGGTTGTCTCTTGCAAGAAAAAAGATGATTCACATGGGGGGAATGATATCAGCTGAACCCTGTGATTCTGGCACAAAAATTTCCCTACTTATTCCATTGGCAAAGGATAAATTATGAATTCTTCGGTTTTGATTGTGGATGATGAAAAAACGTTTACAGATTCTTTTGTTGAGGCTTTGAAGAATAGCCATGCACGGGTGGAACATTGTTATACATTCCAGGACGCATTGGCTCTGTTGGATAAAAATGAATACAATGTTTGTGTGTTCGATATTTTTCTTCCGGACGGTTCCGGGCTTGAACTGGTAAAGCGGACAATGGATATGCTCAATGCTCCGGAAGTGATTCTGATAACGGCGTCCAATCTCAACAGTGATTTTATGGAACAGAATTTGAAAGAATTTATTTTTGATTATCTGCAAAAGCCCCTTGATTTGGAGCATGCGCTGAAACGAGTCAAGAATGCGGCAGAAAAACAGTTTCTGGAAACATCAAGAAGATTTCAGGCAGAGATTGAGGCCAATAAGATTAGGATTGTGGGAAACAGCCCTTCAATTCGGAATGTTTGTAATCTTATTACGCAGTTGGCAGACGTGCCTTCTCCTGTTCTGATTACAGGTGAAACCGGAACCGGAAAGGAGCTGGTGGCAAGAGCGATTCATTTTCAAAGTGAACGGAGTGCTGCCCCTTTTGTGACGGTAAATTGTTCAGCTATTCCAGAAGAATTATTTGAATCTGAATTCTTCGGTTTTGAACGCGGTGCATTTACCGGTGCTCAGACTTCAAAAAAAGGTTTGTTTGAGCTTGCAGATGGCGGAACGTTGTTTCTTGATGAAATTGGAGAAATGAGTGCGAATTTTCAGAGTAAATTATTGCGTGTTCTTGAAAGTGGAGAATATCGAAGAATCGGAGGATCCGGAATCCGCTATTCGACAGCCCGGATAATTGCCGCTACAAATCGGAATCTGTCGAAAGAAATCAAATCCCCCGGTAAATTCAGGGAGGACCTTTATTATCGGATTTCGGTGGTTCAGGTGCATTTGCCCGCATTAAGGGAGCGGAGAGAAGATATTCCGATCCTGACACGCTATCTCTGGGAGAAACTGTCTAAACAGTTGAAGAGGAAAGTTGAGTTTCCCGGAGAGGACTGGCTTCGGAAACTCCAGGCACGTAAGTGGCCTGGAAATATTCGTGAACTTGCGAATGAAATTGAGAGGGTTCTTATTTTCGGAAAGGTAAATAATGAATCGTTTCAAAGTAATCCTATGTCAATTTTTTCTGAATTTTCCAATACCGAACAGCAAGTTGTACCGTTGGAGATTGTGATTCGGCAGTATATTGAGAATGTTTATGAACGTTGTAATCGGAATAAGTCAAAGACGGCTGAATTGTTGGGAATTTCTTTGTCTACATTAAAGCGGAAACTTCGACATACAAAACAACCGGATCAGCTAAATTGACCGGTTCAAATTGACTTTTCAGTTTGCTATTCGGTTCAAATTGGACCCGATTAAATTGAAAGTACTGGCCTGCGTCTTTTTCACATTTTTTTTAAAATAAAAATAATCGAATTAACATAAACGAAATGAAGTGGATAACATGTTTCAACTTGGTAACCGTGTTGCCCCCGACAGGCAGATCCTTTGGATATTCTTCTTTGGCAGAGAACTTGCATGATATTTGATCGCCGAATATATTATGGAGAAGAAGAATGGCACGTGTTTTGATTATTGATGATGAAAAATCCGTTGCAACTGCTTTGCAAGAAGGACTCAAACGCTATTCGAAAGAGTTTAAAACGGATGTGGCATTCAATGCTGAAGAAGCTTTTAAGTTAATTGAGAAACGTTCATATCAAATTGTCGTTTCTGATATTCGATTGCCTGGAAGAAGTGGATTGGACGTTCTTCTAAAATTAAAAGATGAACAGCCGGAGGCAGGATTTATTGCGATGACAGCTTTTTCAAGTCCAGCTGTCGAACAACAGGTTTGGAATCTGGGTGGACTAAAATATTTGGAAAAGCCCTTTGAATTTGAAGAATTGGAGAGTTTGATCCTTGAGTTTATTCGCGACAATGGAAAGAAAGAAAATGAGGGCTTGTTGCAATCACTTGAGTTGAGCAGCGTAGTCCAATTGATCAACATGGAAGGGAAAACATTGGTGCTTGAAGTTTCGTCAGGTAATAATACTGGCTATCTTTCATTTTCCAGAGGAGAACTTTTTGATGCATCTTTTCAGAATTTGCAAGGGGAGAAAGCCGCAGTTGCAATGTTTTCCCTGCCACAATGCCGACTGGTGGTGACATCAACCAAACGTGGGAGAAAAAAAACAATTAAAAGACCACTGATGAATCTATTGATGAAGGCGATGAAGGATAGTGATGAGAAGTTACGCAAAGAACAAAAACAATTAGAATTTGAAGAATCAACAGGCCCGATAGATGTTGAGAATTTGGAGGCAATGATTAAACTGCCATTAAAAGAACTGACGGATGTAAAAGGGTTCGTCTCAATCGGTTTATATGATGAATCCGGCATGCTTCTTGTTGGAAAAGGTATGGAAGGGAAAACAGTATTGATGAAAGTACAGCGAGACTTTGCCAGATTAATAGAACGCTCAACAGCTGTATTCTCACTTGGGAAAGTGGGGACAATCTATGGTGTTGTAGTAAATTTTTCCCGGGGGGCACTTATTGGGAAAAGGTTTTTTTGGGGGGGGATTCCTTTACATATGATGGTCCACATAGATGAGAATGGTAATCTTGCCATGGCTCGAAAAACAATAGATTTGATACTAAAGGTTTTGACACATGCAGATTCTGGCAAAGTGCTGTAGCTCTTCATATAAATGAATGAGCATAACAATTTAAGGAGGTTGCAATGGCAATCAAAGAAAAACTTGCGGCGTTTGAAGAAGTAAAGGGCTACCTTGGTTGTGGCGTGTTCACGGCAGAAGGTGAAATGCTGGAGGGAACTGCACAGATTTCAGGTTTACATCAAGAAATTCTGGGGTCTCTTCTGAACGATGTGCTACTGGCTGCTCAGGAAATGACAGACAAAGGTGGATTTGGCCACTCGGATTTCATCCAAATCAATTCTGACATGGGCACATTGCTAGCCAAATGCAATGGAAACGTGGACGGAAAGCACTATCATGTAACTCTTTTTCTGAAGCCGGATGGAAACGTAGCCATGGGTAAGATGAAAATCAAATCCGTGACAGAGGCCCTTTCGGAAGAATTCTAATTCTCATGCAATTCAAACCGCTACGTGTGCTCAAGGAGTACGGTGGCACCCGTGTTACATTGGGCAGGGATTTTGTAACGGGAACTTATCTAATCGAAAAGTCAGTTACGACTGGAGATGGGTTTGTCATTCAATTGTTGCAAAATGAGAAACAGATTTATCAGAATCTAAGAAATCAATTCATATTAAAATACAGAGGGGAGGGGAGAACTCCCCTTTCTTTTCTTACTGAATATGCAAGTTTTGGGAATCTTATAGAATACTTTTCAAAAAGGCCCTCGCAGGAAATAATTTGTAACTTCCTGAGTCAGATTCTTTCAGGGGTTTCTTACTTACATGACATGGGCTATGTTCATAATGACTTAACTGCTTCAAACATTCTTGTCTGTAGTTCCTCACGGTGCAAATTGTCTGATTTTGCTATGGCTGGGGCAATCGGTTCTCCTGCATTTCCGAATCGTCCAGATGCATTCCGAATGGGTACCGAGGGCTATCGGGTTCGGGAAAAGATCAGTCAGCACAGTATAGAGAATGACATTTTTGCGTTGGGAGGATTGATCTATCAAATGATTACTGGCAACAGCCCACAGTGCCGGCCTGTCCGTTCTGAATTGAAGGAACCTTTCGCTACGGTAGTCTTTCGGTGTTTCGAATTGGGATATTCAAATGCCCTTGAAATCTTGAAAGATTTAGGATTGAAAAAATCCAGTTAGAATGAAATTTTGTTTGTTTACCGGTTCTCAATTGAAATTCCATATGTTTTGCGGTCACAACCGGTATCTTGAGTTCTGATTTTTCAGTTTAATTTTATCCCTGATCTGTACCAAATTGAATGACTAAAGCTGATTCTTGTAAATGGTAAAAAAACGATACAAGTCATATTGCTACTTTTAGAGCATTAGCTTTCCCCGAACAGGGAAGGTGGTATACTGGCTGAAAAGAAATGAGAGGCAGCGGCAATGAAATATGGCTTTGTGACCGGGGCAACGGGGTTTCTGGGACGGCATCTGACGGAATTGCTTGTGGAGGATGGTTGGCAGTTGACTGTACTGCACCGGAAAACTTCGGATACGCGTTATCTGCGGAAGGCGGGAATCCGTTTGGCGGAGGGGGATGTGACAGATATTGATTCCCTGAGAATTGCCATGCCGGAAGGTTTGGATGCCGTGTTTCATACGGCAGCCGATACCAGTCAATGGATACTGGCCAATGACCGGCAGACCCGTGTAAATGTGGACGGTACCCGAAATATGACGGTTGTGGCACAGGAAAAGGGTGCAAAACGGTTTATTCATACTTCCAGTATTGCCGAATTCGGTTTTCATTCCGCAGTGATTACGGAGGAAACCGTGTCAAACGCGATGCATGGGCGGTCCAATTATATGAGAACGAAGTGGCGGGCGGCACAGGTTGTGGACAGTGCCGTTGATAGGGGATTGGATGCGGTGTTCCTGAATCCCTGCCACATTATTGGCCCCTATGATACGCATAACTGGAGCCGTCTGTTTTTTCTCATTTATGAAGACAGGCTTCCCGGCATTCCCGGTGGAACCGGAACTTTCTGTCACGTGCGAGAGGTGGCGGCCGCCCATTTGAGGGCGTTTGAGAGAGGGAGGAAAGGAGAACGCTATATTCTCGGCGGCGTGGAGGCTTCTTTTCTGGAACTGGCCCGGGAAATCGCGGAAGTTCTCGGGAAAAGGGCGCCTGAAAAACCGTTGCCTGATGTAATTTTAAGGACGGTAGCCCGTTTTTCCCAGTGGATTTCTTATCTGACCCGCAGAGAACCGGATTTGACACCGGAAAAAATTGAGCTCTCCACCGAACATCTCCGTGCTTCCTGCGGAAAAGCAGTTCGGGAATTGGGGTTTCGTCCGGTTTCTCTGGCTGATATGGTCCGTGACTGCTATGATTGGCTGAAATCCGAGGGGATTTTGGCCCGTCAAAAGAGTTAAGTATGATGAATTTGGAGGGGAAGTAAGTGGGTTGTAAATTTTTAAATCGATTTCTGATTTTTTTTGTTGTTATTATTCTGTTTCCAAGTTTCGTTTATGCAGAAAAAACGGAATCTCTGACAATTCTTTATACCAACGATATTCATGCTCAGTTTCAGCCGATTCGAGCGGTCTGGTTGAAAGGGAGGCCCCGGATCGGGGGGTTTGCGTATATCGCGACTCTGATTAAACAAAACCGTGCCCGTGCAAAGCACAGTGTTCTGCTTTCAGCCGGTGATGTGATGACCGGCCCTCCGGTCAGCCGTTTAACCGGAGGAAAAGCTGTTTTCGATTTGCTGAATTTGATGGGATATGATGCCATGTGTCTGGGAAATCATGAATTTGACCAGGGGTGGGAAAATACGGTAAAGCGCATGTATCAGGCCGATTTCCCCGTTCTCGCGGCGAATATTTTTTACAGAGGGTCGGATATTCCGTTTGCCATGCCCTGTGTTGTTTTCCGGCGGGGGGGGATTCGAATTGGAATTATCGGTATCCTCGGGCGCCATGCCGCATTGGAAACCATCAATAAACGCCTGGTTACTCCGTTGGAGTTCCGGGATCAGATTGGCGTTCTTGAAGAATGGGTGCCGAAGCTTCGGCCTTATGTGGATGTGTTGATTGTTCTGGCGCATGAAGGAAAGGCCGGAATGCAGTCTGCCAATGCCGAAGGTGACCCCCAGCGAAAGCTGACAAAAGACATTCAGGTGGCGGCAACAGTCCCCGGTATTGATGTTTTGATTACCGGCCATGCGCACCGGGGGGTGGAAACGCCTATTGTTGTTCCCGGAACCGGTACGCTGATTGTGTCCACGTATGGGCTGGGTACCCGTCTCGGCCGGCTGGTATTGAGTTTAGACGCAAAGTCTCACAAGATTGTCGGGTACAGGGGTGTTCTCATTCCGGTTTTGTCCGACCGGATTCAGCCGGACAAAACGGTTCAGGCGCGAGTTGTCAAATGGGAACGGAAGGTGCATGTAATTACAGGGGAAGTGATTGGAAGAGCTGACACGAATTTGTTCCGGGATTATTATCGGGAGTCTTCACTGGGAGATTTGGTTGCCGATGCTTTCCGGAATGCGGCCGGAACGGAAATTGCCATGACGAATGCAGGCGGCCTCCGGGCTGATATTCCGAAAGGCCCTGTTTCTGTCGGGCAGGTGTTGGCAGTTTATCCTTTTGAGAATCCTATTGTCCGTATGTCTATCACAGGGAAGGAGATTCTTCGCATGTTGGAACACGGCGCATCTCTGGAATATGGAATGGCACAGGTTTCCGGCCTCAGCTGTACTGTTGATTTTTCCCGTCCGGCAGGTAAACGGGTTACAGCTGTTTTTGTGGGGGGAAAACCTCTGGAGTCCGGAAAGGTTTATTCTTTTGCCACAAGTGATTATTTGTCCAATGGCGGTGACGGATATACCATGTTGCTCAAAGGACGGAATGTTGAGCCTGCCGGAGTTTTCTGTACAGAAGCCATTATCCGGTTTATTCGGAAAATCCGCCGTATCCGGTATGTTTCATTAAACCGTGTCCGGGTTCGGAAAGCCAATTCCATTTCTGCGGTACGCAAGTAGAAAACGGGAGTCTGGCAGTCATTTCGGGGGAAGCTGAAATGAATTGCCGGCTGTGAAATGAATTGCCGGCTGTTTCCGTTTTTTGGCCAGCCTGCCGGGCGGGGGAAGTGGGTTGGTTTTCCAGTGATTCAGGCACAAAAAAGCCCGCCAAAAAGGCGGGCTTTTTTGTGCTTTTTACTCCGTTTTACCGGAGAAAGGTTGTTTTAATAAAGTCAAATAATGGTGTCGGATAGATTCCGATTACCAGTGTGCCGAAAGCTGTCAGAAATACAGCAGCTTTTTCGCTCAGTGTCAGTGTGATTTCCCGTTTTGCAGGCATGTCTCCGAGATACATGGCTTTTACGACCCGGAAGTAGTAGTACAGGGATACTACGGAGGTTGCCAGGGCAACTGTTACCAGGAGGTATAGCCCGGAGTTGATGGCTGCGGCAAACAGGTAAAATTTACCGAAGAAGCCGATGGTGGGCGGAATTCCTGCCAGAGACAGCATGAAAACCAGCATGATGGCCGCGAGAAGCGGTTTGCTCTGTGCCAGCCCTTTGAAATCGTCAATTTTTTCTCCGTACCCGTCTTTCCGGGAGAGGATAATGACGATGGCAAAAGCGCCGATGTTCATAAAGGAGTATGCCACGAGGTAGAGAATCATGCTTTTAATCGCCATGGGGGTTCCGGCAATGATTCCGAGGCTCATGTAGCCGGCATGGGCAATGCTGGAGTAGGCCAGCATCCGCTTGATGTTTTCCTGGCGGATTGCGGTGAAGTTTCCCCAGATCATGGTCAGGATGGCAATGACGCTCAATATCGGTACCCAGTCGTACCGGACGTTTCCGAAGGCATACACAAATATTCTCAGAAAAATCGCAAATGCCGCTGCTTTGGGCGCAACTGACATGAAAGCTGTTACCGGTGTCGGTGCCCCTTCGTAGGCATCCGGTGCCCACTGGTGGAAGGGGAAGAGCGCGGTTTTGAATCCCAGCGCGACCAGCATGAACAGAACGCCGATTGTGGCGAAGATTCCCATTCCATTGCTTAAAAAGGGGATTTTGTTCAGCAGCAGGTCAATCCGGGTGGTTCCGGCGGCGCCGTAGATGAGGGATGCGCCGAAGATAAAGAACCCGGAGGAGAATGCGCCGAGGATAAAGTATTTGAATGAAGCTTCGTTGGACAGTTCATTGTCTTTGAAGTATCCGACCATGACATACACGGAGATAGCCATGAGTTCCAGTGAGATGAAGATGGTCAACAGGTCGTTGGCGGATGCCATGAAGAACATCCCCACAATTGAGTAGAGGAGCAGCGCAAAGAATTCCGCCGCTTCATAGCCCCGTGCCTCCAGATAGTCCATTGAGATGAGTACCACAAGGATTCCCACCCACAGGACAATGACCTTGAACAGAAGGGAGAATCCGTCGCTTCTGTACAGGCCGAAGAAACCGGTTTTGCCAAGGGGAACCCCAAACAGCGCGATTGCCGCCGCCACCAGTGTGACCAGTGTGAGAGCTGCAATCAACCGGGTGTTCCGCCGGGCAAAGAATGCTCCGAACAGTACCACTGTGGCACCGATGACCAGGATGATCTCCGGCAGTATCAGCGGTGTGTCGGCAGCAATCCTTGACAGAATGTCATTCATGTTCCTCATTCCCTCCTTCATGGCTTACGGGTTTGTTGACTTTACTCATGTCAAATTTGACCTGTTCCCGTTTGAAATAACCGGGTTCAACCTGTTCAACAAGGTGATTTACCGGTTTTGAAAGGATTTTGAAAAACGGCTTCGGGTAGAGGCCGATCCAGAAAGCCAGAATAATCAACGGCATGAAGTAGGCAATTTCCCGGCCGTTCAGGTCGGAGAGTACACCTTTTTTGTTGAGTTCGATGTTTTCTTCGGAAACTTTGTTGAACATGACCCGCTGGTAGAGCCACAGCATGTAAGCGGCACCCAGCACCATGCCGGATGTGGCAATGATGGCCCAGATGGGTTTTGCCTGGAAGGCACCGGCGAGAATGGTGAATTCACCGATGAATCCGTTAAGGCCCGGCAGGCCGATGGAGGACAGGGTCATCAGCATAAAGATTACCGCGTAAATCGGCATAATTTTAGATAATCCACCATATTCGGAAATCATCCGGGTGTGTTTCCGTTCATACACAACCCCCACGATGAGGAAGAGTGCGCCGGTGGAGATTCCGTGGTTGATCATTTGAATGATGGCGCCGTTAATGCCATTGGGGTTCAGCGCGAAGATACCCAGCATACACAGGCCGAGGTGGCTGACCGATGAGTAGGCTACCAGTTTTTTCATGTCTTTCTGTACCAGTGCCACCAGCGCGCCGTAGATGATTCCGACGATGGCAAGGAAGACAAAGTAAGGCAGAAAGACTTTTGTGGCATCCGGCAGGATGGGAAGGAGAAAGCGGAGAAATCCGTATGTCCCCATCTTCAACAGTACACCGGCGAGGATGACGGAACCTGCGGTCGGCGCTTCAACGTGGGCATCCGGCAGCCATGTATGGAACGGGAACATGGGCACTTTGATGGCAAAGCCGATGAAGAATGCCAGTGTAATCAGGTACTGAAAGGTTTTACCCGCGTTTGCCGCAATGTAGGGCGCCAGGTGGTGATAGGCCTGAATGTCAAAGGTCCACACTCCGGTTACCTGATGGTTGTAGAAGTACAGTGCCAGAATTGCCACCAGCATCAGTACCGAACCCGCAAGGGTGTACAGGAAGAATTTGATGGCTGCGTAGAGTTTCCGGGGGCCGCCCCAGACGCCGATGAGAAAGTACATCGGAACCAGCATTACTTCCCAGAATACATAGAACAGGAAGAAATCTTCTGCGATGAATACACCCATCATACCGGTCTGTAAGAGGAGAAGGAGTACGTAGTATTCTTTCTCTCTTTCCTTAATCGCCTTAAAAGACGACAGGATGGCAATAAAGCCCAGCAGGGTGGTTAACAGAATCAACAGTAGAGAAATCCCGTCAATACCCACTGCGTAGCGGATGCCAAGGGACGGAATCCATTCGTGGACTTCCTGGAACTGCATTTTCCAGGTGCCGGGATTATAGTAAAACCACAGCGGCACCGACACGAGAAAGTCGATAAATGCCACCGCGAACGCGGAATATTTGATCGCTTTGGACTGATCCTTTTTGATGAACAGCGCGATCAGGACCGCCCCCAGTGTCGGGAGGAAGGTCACAAGGGTTAGAATTGGAAATCCAAGTACATTGTTCATTTACCCGTCTCCTCTTATCTGAAAATGTAATAACTGATCAGCAG
>JAADJC010000083.1 GCA_013151025.1 Acidobacteriota bacterium | reverse complement strand
TGAAAAAAGGGGATGAAATCCTGTCGGTCAACGGGAAACCCATTGTCAGTGGCATTGAACAATGCCAATCCGCCATTGAAAAAACACCCGGAAAAACCATTGAAATCGTTGTCAACCGTTCCGGCAGCAAAATGCCGATTACCGTAACCCCCATGGGGGAACCCGGAAGCCACAAAATCGGCGTTTATCTGGAAGAACCCTACCATCTGATCAAATTGGGATTCGGCGGGGCTCTGATTCAAAGCGGAAAAGACATCGGCCACATTACCGCTTTGACCTTTACCGTACTGGGGAAACTGGTCACGGGACATCTGTCTATCCGCAGCATATCCGGCCCGGTGGATATTGCCCGGTTATCCGGACAGGCGGCCCGCAGCGGGGCCCTTTCCTTCCTTTACCTCATGGCCATGATTTCCCTGCAGCTCGGTATTTTCAATCTCCTGCCCATTCCCATGCTGGACGGCGGGCACGTCACCATCCTCGTGCTGGAAGCGGTACGCCGGAGAGATTTCAGCTTCAAACTGAAAGAGAAAATCACCTCAGTCGGGTTCTTTCTCCTGGTGGCATTGATGGTGGTGGTCATCATCAGCGACATCCTGAAAAACCTGAACATCGGCTGGTAACTGCAGGGAAAACGAAAAGAAAATGTCAACGAGAACGGTTCACGTGGGCCCGGTGGCCATCGGCGGAGGAAACCCGGTATCGGTTCAAACCATGACCAAAACCGATACCCGGAATGCGGCGGCAACAATCGCCCAAATCCGGGAAATCTCCGCCGCCGGCGGCGATATCGTCCGCCTTGCGGTACCGGACAGTGAAGCTGCGGATGCCCTGGCAGAAATCGTTCCCCAATCCCCGATTCCCATCATTGCGGACATCCATTTCGACCACAAACTGGCGCTGAAAGCGGTAAAAAACGGCGTCCACGGCCTTCGTATCAACCCCGGAAACATCGGAAGCCCGGAACGGGTGCGAAAGGTGGCGGAAGCCTGCAGCGACGCCGGGATCCCCATCCGCATCGGTGTTAATGCCGGTTCACTGGAAAGAGAACTGCTGGAAAAATACGGCCCCACCCCGGAAGCGATGGTGGAAAGTGCTGCACGGCATATCCGCTACCTCGAAGAATTGAACTTCACCGACATCAAGGTCTCCCTGAAGGCCTCCGACGTGACCCGTACCGTGGCAGCCTGTCGGCTCTTTGCCAGCCGCTTTGATTACCCCCAGCATATCGGGGTCACAGAGTCCGGAACCGAGCACACCGGCCTGGTAAAATCCTATATCGGCATCGGTGCCATGCTTCTGGACGGCATCGGAGACACCATCCGGGTATCCCTCACTGCGGACCCGGTCCGGGAAGTGCTGGCAGGCCGTGAAATCCTCCGGGCGCTGGGCATGCTGCCCAATGTGCCGAAGTTTGTGTCCTGCCCCACATGTGGCAGGCTGGAATTCAACATTCGTAAATACGCGCCACTCATTGAGCAGGAAGTGGAAAAACTCGGCGGCAACATCACCGTCGCCGTAATGGGCTGCGCCGTAAATGGGCCGGGAGAAGCCAGGGAAGCAGACGTCGCGCTCTGCGGCGGTAAGGGCTATGCGGCAATCTATAAAAAGGGACAGCTAATTGCAAAAACCGGCGAAGAAAACCTCGTAGACACCTTCATAAAAGTCGTGAAAGAAGTCCTGAAAGAAAGACCATAGAAATTTACCGCAGAGACAGAAGGCGGCTCCGCCGCCGTGGATCGTGAACAGTGGATAGTTGACAAAAGAGGTGTTCTGACCGGAAAAAGACAGGGAAAAAGCTGTTTCCAAGTGAAGAATCAGAGGAAAATCGCCGTTGTCATCCTTTTTCTGCACTGTTTTTGGTGCATATTCGCCCTTCGGGCGGAAAAAGATGGGTGTGGTTTGTGTTGGTGCAGATTTGGAGAGTGCGCCGAAGGGCTTGCCGGGACAGGGTGATTGTGTTATATTGTATACAAATATGGATCGTTGAGTGTCTGTCTACACTACAAACAATTTTGGACGGGCCGTGTTCTGATTTATTTGGAAAACAATCATTCAACAATACACGCGAGGAGAGGTTTCATTATGCCTGGAAAAATGGAAAACCCCCTGCCGGGTCGGATTGACAGCATTTCTCGGAGAATAAAAGAATTAGACAGAGTTGGCATAAGCGTACGCTCTCGCCGATTGTTAAAGTTATTGCTGGATGAAACCCCCCGGCTGCATGATATCCTTAAACAATCTAACAACGTGGTGGAAGTTACTGGATCTATTTACAGTTGGATGATGGGACTGATAGAAGAACGACCCGATGCCGCTGTTTTTTATCGACGGGAAAGAACGGGCAGAGATGCGTTTGAGAAACTGAACTGGCGGGATTATGCCATTATCCGTATCCTGGATTACATTGATCACACTGGATGGGAATTTCCCGACCCCAATCTTCATGGGGACACTGCTGTCAGTAATCCGTTCAGGATCCTGTGGCTTGCGACAAGGAAGAATATCGGCGGGGCGAATGAAGACTTCTTCGAGGATATGCTCATGCTGTTCCGCCAACTCAGCGGGAAGCTGAAACCACCCCGTCCGGATCGAAACCGTCTCTTTAAATGGATGGATCGCCACCCCTCGGGGCTGGATCCGGACATACTGGAAATGAGGAAGCTGAACCGGGAACGAATTCTCGGGATTATCATCAATCGGATGGAGAGGGGAGAAATAAGTGATCAGCGGTTCAAATTTGTTCCCGGTATGACCCGTGACCAGAAATTCAGGCGGGCTCTGGAATGGTGGAATGAATACCAGTTCCATCTGCGTTTTGCCATCCGGGATCCGGAACTGCTCAATGAAATGCTTGATTTTACGCTGTCTCCTATGACCATGCGCGTTCTGCACAACGCAAGACAGGTGGGAATTCCAATCTTTGTGAACCCCCACTATCTGACGTTGGTCAATGTGCATGAACCGGGATTTGCGGTTGGTGCCGATCTGGCGATTCGGGACTACATCCTTTGCAGTGAACATCTGGTGAAAGAGTTTGGCCGGATTTCGGCGTGGGAAAAGGAAGACCAGGTGGAGCCGGGAAAACCCAACGCGGCAGGTTGGCTGTTGCCCACGTCCGATTGCGTTCATCGACGGTACCCGGAAGTAGCAATCCTCATTCCGGAAACCATGGGGCGGGCTTGTGGCGGGCTCTGCGTTTCCTGCCAGCGAATGTACGACTTTCAGCGTGGGCACTTGAATTTCAACCTGGACAAACTGAAACCGCAGAAACCCTGGTCAGAGAGGTTGCCCCAGTTGATGCAGTACTTTGAAAATGATAGCCAGCTCAGGGATATTCTAATTACGGGGGGGGACGCATTGATGAGCTCCAACCGATCACTGGAAAAGGTTCTGGACGCCGTAGTCGAGATGGCCCGTAACAAACGTCGCGCCAATCGAAATCGACTTGAAGGCGAGAAATTTGCTGAAATGGTTCGGGTTCGCCTGGGCACGAGGCTTCCTGCGTATCTGCCCCAGCGAATTACACCGGGACTGATCCAGGTCTTGACGGAGTTCAAGGAAAAGGCGGTCAAGGTCGGGATCAGCCAGTTTGTGATTCAGACCCATTTTGAAACGGCCATGGAATTAACACCGGAAACGGCCCGGGCCGTCCGGATGTTGGCCCAGGCCGGTTGGACAATTACCAACCAGATGGTTTTTACGGCTGCTGCCTCCCGACGGGGTCACGCGGCCAAATTGCGCCAGGTGTTGAACGATATGGGTATTCTTTCCTATTATACTTTCACTGTGAAGGGGTACATGGAGAACTATCAGAATTTCGCCACTAATGCCCGGGCAGTTCAGGAGCAAATGGAAGAAAAAGTATTCGGGCAGGTTCCAGAGGCATTTCATGACGAGATTCGCAGGTTCCCGGAAAAAGTAACACAGATGGCCGAAAATATCCAACAACTGCGAGAAAGAGCGGATTTACCGTTTCTGGCCACCGATCGGAACGTATTGAACCTGCCAGGCGTCGGAAAATCCCTTTCATTCCGGGTTATCGGAATTACCCGGTGGGGCCGTCGGATTCTTGAATTTGACCATGACTCTACCCGGGCCCATAGTCCCATTATTAAGAAAATGGGCCGGGTGGTCGTTATCGAGTCCAAGTCGATTCGCCAATACATGGCTCAGTTGGAAGAGATGGGCGAAAGCCTTGATGAATACAAAACAGTATGGGGATATTCCATCGGTGAAACCGAACCTGGTGAACAGGTGTACGAATACCCGGGTTACGACTTCAGCATTACGAATCGCTACACCAACCTGCAACTGGAAGAATGAGAGGAGAAGTGTTCTGTGTTCTGATAGATGGGAATGTAGGCGTAAAGGTGCGAGCGCGAGAAAGATAAGACAAATCAGTGGTTTGTCTTATCTTTTTCTTTCTTTCATAACACTGAACACAGGCGCCGAAGGCGCGCAGAACACCTCTCCTATGCTTTTTCTTTTCTGAAAGTGCCGGTTGGAGTAGAATCAACCGGAAAAGGAACGAAGGAAGGGGCCCATGGATTGTGATGTGCTGATTATCGGTTCAGGTATTGCGGGGTGCGCGGCTGCGCTGCACCTGGCAGATGCCGGACTCAATGTAAGGGTGCTGACAAAGGCTTCCAACCCCCACGTGTCCAATACTTACTACGCACAGGGGGGGATTATCGGTCAGTGCGATGGGGATACGCCCAAGTGCCTCGAGGCGGATATTGTTGCCGCCGGAGCCGGCTTGTGCAACCCTACAGCTGTCCGGCAACTGGCGGAAAAGGGGCCGTCATTAACACGGGAGTTTCTCCTTCTGAAAATGGGCGTGCCGTTCACGGAAAAGGCGGGGAAACCGGATTGTACAGCCGAAGCCGCCCACAGCCTCCGACGGATTTATCACTGCGATGACATCACGGGTCGGCGGATTGAAATCAGCCTCTTGCAGGCACTGGAAGTTCATCCGAAAATTGAACTGAGAACTTCAACTATGGCGGTTGATCTGATCACCAACACCCATCATTCCACTGACCTGCTGGAGCGTTATCGTGTTATCCGGTGTTTCGGGGCGTATGCGCTTAATATGAATACCGGAGAAGTGGAACGGATTCTTGCCACAAACACCATTCTGGCAACCGGCGGTATCGGTGCCGTTTATCTCCACACCACCAATCCGGGAGGCGCCACCGGGGATGGTATTGCCATGGCGTATCGGGCTGGAATTCCCATTATCAACAGCGAGTTTGTGCAGTTTCATCCCACAACTCTCTATCTGGCGGATAGCAATGAACGATTCCTGATTTCAGAATCTGTACGTGGAGAAGGCGCTGTGCTGGTAGACCGGCAGGGAAAGGCTTTTATGAAAGACTTTCACATGGCCGGTGATCTGGCGCCCAGGGATGTGGTTGCCCGGGCGATTTTTACAAAAATGCTCAATGAAGATGCATCCAGTATGTATCTGGATCTTTCCGGGGTGGCGAAAGACATGAGTTTTGAATCCCGTTTCCCGAACATTACAAGGAGCTGTCGTGAAAGAGGCATACGGGTTCCGGATGACACCATCCCGGTTGTGCCCGCCGCCCATTATTTCTGTGGCGGAATCAAGACCGATACCGATGGGTCGACAGCGGTGCCGGGTCTCTACGCAATTGGAGAATGTGCCTGCACCGGACTTCATGGAGCCAATCGGCTCGCCTCCACTTCACTGCTGGAGGGGCTGGTCTGGGGGGTAGAGGCTGCCCGTCGCATTGCAGAAAAAAGTGAAACTGTGCCGGTGGAATGTACCCGGTCCATCCCTGAATGGGATATGCCCGACGGTGCTATGGCAGATCCCATCCTCATCCAGAACGATGTGAGGCAATTACAAACCACCATGTGGAATTACGTGGGAATTATTCGAAATCAATCCCGGTTGAACCGGGCAAAGCAGGATCTGTCCCAGCTTTTTATCTCCATAGACAGTTTTTACCGTCAGAATCGTATTTCCGGTTCCCTGCTGGAGCTCCGCAATATGATAACGGTGGCCCGGATTGTTGTCTTTGCTGCCGGGCGGAACTCCCGCAGCGTCGGTTGCCATTTTCTTGAGTCCGGCTTAAAGCCGGACTCAAGAAAATGAATGGTGAATAGTGCATAGTGGACAGTCAACAAATGGAGAAAAATTTCCCACTCTCTTTCCGCTATCCACCATCCTCGATTCACTATCCACGAAGGCTTTGCTTTTCTGTCACAAAACAGTGAAAGTGTGGGTAAAACTTACCTAAAATACGAAGAATGTGCCGTCAAGAGCAGGTATAAATTTTGCATACATAAGTGGATGGAAATGAAATTCGAGGGAGGGGATATGGATAAAGAAAAGGGGTTTTCACTGATTGAAGTCCTGATTGCGGCCACCATTTTTTCCATCGGCCTGATCGCACTGGCCGGGGCGCAACTGGTTTCAATCCGTTCAACCCAGAGTAATTACAACTTTACAGTTGCCAGCTCTCTGATGGAACAGCAGCTGGAAGACTTCCATGCGGTGGGGTCTGCCGGACTCATAAATGGGAACGACGGCCCGCTGGACACACTGGGACGAACAGTGGAGGACTATCAGAACCCGCCGGATGCGGCTAATTTTATCTTTAACCGGACCTGGACCTGCACACCGGCCAATCCGGGAACCGGAAACCCCTGTATGATTCACATGGAAGTGAGATGGACAGAGGCCCGGACCGGGACAAACCGGATGGTGTCTTCCGATGCCATCATCACGCCGTGAGGAGGAGAATATGAACAGACGAACCGAGAAAGGTTTCAGCCTTGTGGAACTCCTGGTGGCGACTGTGGTGGGCGGTATCATTATGGCTGGGATTTATTCCGCCTTCATGAGTTCCCTCAATGTTTTTTCTTCCCAGCAGGAAATCAGTCAGATGCAGTTTAATGCCAAGGCTGTAACTAGTTTTCTGAAAGAAAAACTCGCCAACGCCGGGAGCGGCGTGCCGGCGGATGTGCCCATTCCACCTATTGCGTTTCTCAACAATGCATCCACTGTAAGTACGACAAAATACCTGAACGGTGCGGATGCCATCCAGATTCGCATGTACGGGAATGTGGGTGAAGCAATGATTATCAAGAACTATAATGAGCATGCGGCCAACCTCAGGCTGGAACAGCCCAACCCTGTAGATGTAAATCCTGTAAATAATCAAAATACCTCAGTAGGGAACCTTCTATTGGTGTGGAGTCCGGGAACCACTAACTACGCATTAGTGGAAATTACCTCTGTAGCCGAGGTGGCTACCGGTGGAAGTGGTACCGGAAATGATACACAGGTGAACTTTTCCCCGGGGCTTTCTATCTATAACTATCCCGGAGGACTGGGAGGTGCTTATTCCGGGGGTCTGGCCATGATGATTGACCAGAGTGCCATGAGTACATTTACCTTCTTTGTGGATACCAACCGCGTACTCAGAATGGCGGACGGAGCATTTGATTTGCAAAACCCAACAGCATCCACCAATGTTGCGGCACTGCCGCTTCTGGACAATGTAGAAGATTTCCAGATTCAGATTGGTTACGATACCAACGCGGACAACATCGTGGACAACTGGAGCTGGACTTATGACCCGGTTGCGAACAATCCGAATATCAACCAGGCGCTGGTGCTTCGCTGCTACCTGCTCTGCCGTTCTCAGCGGACCGAGCGGTTTGTAAACAATGTACAGCGCCCGGATATTGACCCGGCTGACGGGGTAAGCTATGCCGGGGCGCCGGACAATGTGCGCCGCCGGATGTATTCCTTTACAATTCAGCTTCGGAACCGGCTGAACTGATGGTTAAAAGAGGTGAGCAATGAAAAAAAACAGTGAAAGAGGCGGCGCGGTACTCATCACCACCATCCTGATCCTGATGATCAGCGCGGTGATTGCCATATCGCTCCTGAATTCGTCCCGTGTAGGGTCAAGGGTCAGTTCCAACTACAAACTTCAGGAAAACGCCTTCAATGTGGCAGAAGCCGGGTTTGAACGGGTGCGAAGCCAGATTCTGAATTTTACCAACGTTACAGCCCAGCTTTTCTATGATCCGGCTAAGCTCAATACCCTGTACGATCCGAATTTTAATGATTACAGCCAGATTACCGGAAGCAGCGGTCTTTATGCCAACTACTACGGCACTTATCCCCAGTACAGTGGAACCATGCCGATCACTCTACCGAATGGTCAGACGCTGACGGGGGAATGGTATGTGCGGATCATTGACAACGATCTGGTCTGCAATAAGCCGCTTTCCGGGGATTATGTCCAGGGCGGTTACTTGAATATCCAGAAAATTAAGGATGTCCTGGCCAGCACCACGCCGGCCAGTGATGCCCGGATTCAGCAGATGAACGGGATTATGCTCAACTGCCGGGAATTGAATAATGGTGGGGCCGGGGCTTGTAATGCGATGCCCACCATTGATTTTTCCCAGAACAAGGACAATTCCGTATTCGTGGAATCCCGGGGCATTATCCGCCGGGGAACCCAGATTCTGGCATCCCGGCTGGTCCGGGTATTGATTCGGACCAATCTAAGTAGCGGCGGTGGCCGGAACCCGTCCCAGAAAGGCGGCGCCGCCGGCGGTACCCGTTCCAATGTATCCGGTGGAACGACCCCCACGGGCTGGGGCGGTTGAAGGGTAAGGAGGACAGTATGAAAAAAGAAATAAAGACAATTCTGATGTTTCTGATTGTGGGACTGGCAGTGACAGCCATCGCGGGGGAGAAAATCTATGACCCCATGGACGTGTTTAAACGGGACGTTCCGCCTAATATTCTCATTTCTGTGGATAATTCCGGGTCTATGGCCAGGGATGTGGACGGCAGCTATCTGTATGACATGAGAAGCCGTCAAAGTCTTGACGACGGCTATTCACGGGCCACTGTGGGCGATTTCTGGCACTTCAATTTTCCCGGGATTGACCACCGATATGACCCCAAACCAGCACAATGGCCATACTGGAAAACAGGGATTAGTGCTACTCTTGGATATAGCGACATAGCAACAAGCATAGCAACTACAGATGCAGGTACGGTGGAGGATGTGGTATTGGCTGTGGATGTCTGGATTCCTGCGTCAACAGTGGCGGACAATACAGACATTGTGTTCACGTTGGGTAAAGACGGAACAAGCCGGACGATTAATCCGAAAAATCACTGGTACAAAATAAAGCAGTCGACTGGTAGTTCGAGATACCAGGACTCGGTTAAAATTAATGGTGTCAGCTATCGGCGTTACCGTGTGCGTTACGCGTTTACGGATTTCTACAAACTGGATAAGAGGGGAATATGGCAGATTACAGCGAAAGATACAGGTGGTAACGGAGCGATTCTAAGCGATGCTTTTCTCCACTTTCAACCAAAGCTTTCCAAGATGACGATTCTGAAAGTCGTGTTGCAGCGACTGATCAATTCCACGACAAATGCACGTCTGGCGTTGGGCAGCTATGGCTCACGCTGGTACAACAACTGGGATGGTGTAGTGGATGGAGAAGGAAACATCCTGACCGGTTATCGGCATGTCTGGCTTATGTCTACCAGCAATGGCGGGTTCAAGAACCTGGTAGACTGGCCGTCCGATCCCCTTGATACCATGTCCAATCACAATGAGTTGTTGGACTGGGTCAATTTTAACGCAGTGGGCGGTAATTATTTCACCGGTAATGGAGAGTATGGTAGTCCGACTTATACAAGAGAACTGATGGCCCGTGGTGGCACACCCATCGGATATTGCATGCGGGATATTGCCGCCTATATTGCTTCTGCATCTTCTTCATCTTCGGATCCCAGTACTTCCTGCCGGAATTACTCAGTTATTTTCTTGACAGATGGATACTGTACCTCCGGTACTTGTGGAAATACTTATGTGCAGAACCGAATCGGGGATATATACAATACACACACTGTTACCAGTGCCAATGGGGATACGGTGGGTACCAAGACCTATATTATCGGGTTCGCGATGGGTGCCAACTCCAGCACGTTGAATGGTTATGCTACTGCGGGGCATACCGATGCGGACAAAGACCCCTCCAACGGGAATCAGGCCTATGCCCCCAATAGCTCGGAAGAACTCCTCCAGGTGTTCAAGGACGCCATTGCCCAGGCCAGTGTTCAGACCTTTACCGGAGAAACGCAGGTGATTCCGGTGAAACTGGACCCGGATTTGCAGAATAAGAAAGACAGCAACGGAAACCCATATCTTGTCTGGCAGGATCGGGTGGAAGATGCCATTGTTCAAAGTTTCTTTACCTACTCCAACGGAGACGGCTTCAAAGGGCATCTCAAGGCATACGGAATCCTGAAGCCGGACGGAACCCTTCTCGGGAACGCACAGTACCGGCCCATCTGGGATGTGTCTGACTGGAATGAGACGCTGCGGGATGATCAGGGGCAGTCTTTATCATCGGAACCGGTGAACCGCCGGGGAACCATTGACGAACGAATTGATCATATCAAGGCATATACCACGCCGGACAATACAGAAGCCAACTACGTAGGGACCGCCTCATCCAAAGTGCCGTTCCGGGAATCCTTTCGCTGCATTGTGACACCGGCTTCTGCCAGTAATGGCAGTTCATTGGTGTATCTGAACAGGTATACATACAGTCACCAGGCAAATCGCTATTTGCCATCTTCCACACTGATTAACTTTGTAATGGACAGGACCGGAATCCAGACGGCGGCGGAGGCGATCGAATTTATTGATTTCCTCCAGACAAAGACGGTGGGAGATTCAACTTTTTCCACCCCGGCGGTTATCGGGGCACCGGATTCTCACTATCCCGATGATACCTACAATGCCTTTGTGAACAGTTACAAAGACAGAGAAAAAGTAATCTACATCGGCGCCAACGACGGGATGCTCCATTGCCTGGATGCCCATACCGGAGACGAGATGTGGGCATTTATCCCCTATGACCTGTTTCCCAGACTGATGAATATCTTCAATGAGTATAAATTGACCGGGGACCTGTCCGGACAACCGGACCCCAAGGGTGCCAGCACAGACCCTCTTGGGCGAAAACCCCATTATTACTATCTCGCCAGTTCTTCCCGCTACACCGACATCAAGGATGGCCAGGGGAATTGGATGACGGTATTGACCATTGGTGAGGGTGGCGGCGGAAATGCCTATACCACTTTGAATGTGACGGAGCCGGAAATCAGTGGGTTCAACGGTGACAATAACTTTTATCCCGGAAATGACTCGGTTACGCCGGATGATGCAATGGATAACCCATCACAAATCAATCTGGCGTACACGATTGACAATGGGAAGAATCTCTATTTCTGGTCTACGGCATCCAGTGGCCAGTTCAATGATATGGGAGAAACCTGGTCCACGCCCTCCTATACCCGTTACGACAAAGACCACTTTGTGGGGTACTTCGGTTCCGGATATGAGGGATATGGCGGCAGCGGCGGTACCCTGTATGCAATTGATTTAAGCAACGGGGACAAACTGGACGGGAAATCCATTGCGTCTGGTCGCAGCATCATGTGTTCCCCCGGCGCGCTGGTGGGTGGGGACAATACGGTATATGCCGTTTATTTTGGAGATACCAAGGGCGGATTGTGGCGCTATGTACCCGACCTCAACGGCATCAGCGAACTGGATAATAGCCATCTGGACAAGATTTTTCAATCCATGTATTCCACCACCATATTTGATACTCCGGCTCTACTGCTGGATTCCAACGGAGCGGTCTGGATCTCCACCGGGGAAATGGGCTCGGAAGCCGGGGGGAATATGGTGGATGATTCGGTGCTGTACACTGTAAAGGACGATGCCGGTTACAATACGCATCCGGCGCCTGTATACACTTCCTCTGATTTGGTAGATATGAACGCCTTTGAATCCGCAAATGGCGTAAACACTGTAGTTGGCCGGGACGATGTTATGGGCCCGGACGACAAGGGCTATTTTTACCAGCTGCCGGTTCGGGAAACCCTGTTTACCAGCCCGATTATCACCGGATATACCTTGAATGAGCTAGCCTACACCACTACACTCTACCTGACTTACCGGTATCCGCAGCAGGGGAACTATTGCTCTCTCGGTGAATCCAACCTCTATATCTTCGGCCTGGCATCCATGTTTATTGCCGATGAGGAAGGGGACAACAACGGTGCCAATCTTGTGGGTGAAGGAAAGCCGGGAAGCCCGTTTGAAAGTGAAGCCGGAGATATCTGGCTCAACACGCCCAGCGGCCCGGTCCGCGTAGTGAATGCAGAGGGCGCCGGGCTCGGTACCGGTTCTGCCAGCCAGGATGTGGATGCCCAGAAGCTGGGGAAGAGTGGCGGATGGTACACAAAATGATAAAGAAATATCAGGCCGAAAAGGGCTATTCTCTGATCGAACTATTGGTGGTTGTCGCCATTCTGGCCATTGTTATGGCGGTCGCGGCATTTTCCTATCGCACCGCCATGCGGGCCTCCCGGGTAAAACAGGGCCTGACCGACCTTTACGATGGTTTTTCCCGGGCAAGGAGCGAAGCGATTATCCAGAATGGAGATATTACAGTGGTCTACGCACCGGGGAACCGAACGGTGACATTTACACAGAACGGTACGGTATTGAACCGCATTGTGTTCAATAACACCAGTGTGGACCCGGGAAACCCGAAGGATGGTGCGGATTATCATTTTGAAAAATACACTGTTATCCGGGGCAGCACCAGGGACGGTTCCGCATCTGTTACCGGACTGGATGTGGACGGAGACGGCACTAATGACAATATTCCCATTCTTGCCGACTCGGCTGTCAACATTACCATTCAGCAAACCGGTTTCATCAATGGCGTGGGCAATGCATCTGCTGTTCTGCTGATGCATCAGGCCGATATTGACGACAATGACAGTTCAGGAGAGCGGCAGTATGCGCTGGTGTTGTTCAGCACCGGACTCCTGAAAAAAGTCCGGCATATGTCGGATGGTAGCTGGGAACTGTTCTAAATCAAAATCCAAGCCGGGAGCGAGAGCCCCCGGCTTGGATTCAGTTTAAGTTTGAGTAGAAGGCAAGCTTGAATTAAACGCAGGGACTTTTGGATTCCCTGCATTTTTCAATTGTAACCTTATTTTGCCCTTGTGGCCTTTGCAACTTCGACTGAATCTTGTCTTGCACGCAACCTCGACCTTGCCTTCTATTCAAACTTGACTCCAATATGCGAATGAAGCAAAGATCGGGCGTTTTGAGTGGGCGTGGGCGATAGAACAATCAGGGAGTTGCCCCCCTTCTCCTCTCTTAAGGTCTTTTCTAAATCTGTTCCGGACTTAAACTTAAACTCAGACTTAAACTTCCCCTTTTGTGGTACAATTGTCCACCATTTGAGTTTGGAATGAAGCCATCAGGAGCATGCAATTGGCCATCGATAAAACCCGATTAACCCCTGCACTTCGTCAGTTCATGGAAGCAAAAGAAGAGTATCCGGACCATATACTGTTTTTCCGGATGGGGGACTTTTATGAAATGTTTTTCGAGGATGCAATCAAGGCGTCAAAGGTCCTTGAAATTACGTTGACAAAACGGGGGAAGGGCACATTCGGAGAGGCGCCTATGTGTGGGGTTCCGTGGCATGCCTATGAAACCTATGCTTCAAAACTTCTGAAAGCCGGATTCAAGGTGGCGGTATGTGAGCAGGTGGAAGACCCGAAACTGGCAAAGGGCGTCGTGAAACGGGCCGTGGTTACGGTGTTGACTCCGGCTACTTCCCATCTGAACACAGATGAAGACGCCGTTGCCCATGGTCTGCTTTCGATTTATGCAGACAAGAAAAAGGCTGGTCTGGTGTTCGGCGATCCCACCACCGGTGAATGCCGGTTAATGGAAATCCCTGTTTCCAGCCTTTCCCAGAAAATTCAATTATTGTCGCCCCTGGAGATTGTGGCACCATTTGGTGTTGTAACCAGTTCCATGCTGTCTGATTTTAGAAACTTTTCTCCGATGATCAATGAATTTGATGAGACTGCATTTGAAAGCCGGATGGCAACTGAGCGGGTCAAAGAATTGTTTGAAGTATCCACCGTGGCCGGATTTGGCATCAAAGGGAAAAAATATGCGTTGCGCGCGCTTGGCGGATACTTTCACTACCTTGAAGAAAACTACAAAACCAGGGATTTTGCGGTAAGGGGACTGGTGTACAGCGAGGAGAGTCGCCAGTTGATTGTGGACCCGGTAACCAGAAAAAACCTGGAACTGTTCATGTCTGCGGCCACCGGGAAACGGCATGGAAGCCTGTTCTGGGCATTGGACAGGACCATTACCCCGATGGGGCAAAGAAAGTTGACAGACTGGATTCAATTCCCGTTAAAAGATGTCAAGGGAATTGAGAATCGGCTTTCGGTGGTGGAGTGGCTTCTGGCTACTCCACAGAAACTGGAAGACATCCGAGGCCGGTTGTCCATGATCGGAGATATGGAAAGGATTATGACCCGGGTGGCCCTGGGAACGGTTTCTCCGCCGGAACTTATTGTACTGAAAGAGGCATTGGCAGCCATTCCACTACTCCGGGACACCCTGGCAGATTCGCCTTTCAAGGCGCTGCGGGGCGGGCTTCATGATCTGGAACCTGTTTTCCTGAGACTGGATTCAGTATTGGAGGAGACGGCTCCGAGGCTGAAAGGGCCGGGGATGATCCGTGCCGGTGTTTCAGATGAACTGGACCGGCTTCGGGGGATTGCCCGCAATGTTCGCACTGCCATGGGAGAATTGGAGCAGAAAGAACGGGAAAAAACCGGCATTTCTTCCCTGAAAATAAAATACAACAAGGTGTTTGGTTACTACATCGAAATTTCAAAGGCCAATCTCAGGGGTGAGACACCGGAAGGGTATGATCGAAAACAGACACTGGTAAATGCCGAGCGGTTCATTACACCGGAGTTGAAGGTTTTCGAGGAGCAGGTGCTCCACGCCGAAGAGCGTATCCTCGAAATTGAGACGGAGACCTTCAGTGCCCTTGTGACAGAAGTGGCATGTCATCACCGGCCCATTCTGGAAACTGCAGACAGTGTGGGTGTGCTGGACACGTTGGCGTGCTTTTCTTTTCTTTCGCTGGAGCGGGATTACCGTCGGCCGGAGTTGTGCCGGGAAAATACAATTTATATTGAACAGGGCCGTCATCCGGTGTTGGAATTGATTGAGGGAGAGCATTTTGTTCCCAACGATACCGACCTGAACAAAACCCGCCGTCTTGCCATTATCACCGGTCCCAACATGGGTGGGAAATCCACTTATCTCAGGCAGAACGCGCTGATTACACTGATGGCCCACATGGGTTGCTATGTTCCGGCGAGACGGGCGGTAATCGGGCTGACGGATCGTATTTTCACCCGCGTCGGTTCTTCGGACAATCTCAGCGGGGGAGAATCCACGTTTATGGTGGAGATGGTGGAGACCGCCAATATTCTCAGAAACGCAACGGCCAAAAGCCTGATTATTCTGGACGAAGTGGGCCGGGGAACGGCCACGTTTGACGGGCTGTCGCTGGCGTGGGCTATTACTGAATTTCTCGCGAAAAAGGAGGGAAATTGTCCCAGGACATTCTTTGCCACCCACTACCATGAATTGACGGATATCGACAAAATATTTCAGAACATTGTGAATCTGAATGTGGTGGTGAAGGAATGGAACAATGAGCTGTTATTTCTGAGGAAAATCGTAGCAGGAGCAGCAGACAAGAGCTATGGGATTCAGGTTGCCAGGCTGGCGGGGATCCCCGGAACAGTTATCCAACGGGCCTTTGAAGTGCTGGCAAACATTGAGAAAAACGAGTTTACACTGAATGGAGAGCCTAAAATTGCGGGACCTGCGCTGAAGAAAACGGAAGACCGTCCGCTTTTCAACTGGGATGATCATCCGGTGCTGGTAGAATTAAAAAATACGGATGTGGACAGCCTTACACCGCTGGAAGCACTGAATTTTCTTGCCCGGTTGAAAAAAGGTGTATAACCCATGGAAATTGACGCAAAGAAACTGATTCCTTTTGGTGAACAATTGATTGTTTCTGTGAACGGGCCGAAATTGACGGAAGCTGACAGGCACCTTTTGGCAACTGTGAGACCCGGGGGAATCATCCTTTTTTCCGAAAATATTGATGGAGAAGGCCAATTGGGCAAATTGATTTCTGATATCAAAGGAGCTGCAGGACCGGAAACCGTGATAGCGGTTGATTTTGAGGGGGGGATGGTGAACCGGTTCAGAAGAATCATCGGTATCATCGGTGACGTGGCGGCAATGAGTGACCATGAGGATCTGGCTGAATTTGGCAGAGAATCCGGTCATATGTTGAAACGTTTCGGGGTGGATGTTAATTTTGCGCCGGTGGTGGACATTGACAGGGGGAACAGACGAAACGGCCTTTTCGGGCGCACCCTGGGACAAGATGCAACCACTGTGATTGAGTGTGCTTCCGCATATCTCGAAGGCCTGGAGTCAAGCGGAGTTACCGGATGTCTGAAACACTATCCCGGCCTGGGGCCGACCACACCGGACAGCCATTTTGGTCTGCCACTTTTGCCTGAAGTCGCCATGGAAGACGAAATCCCTTTCCGGGAGCTTGCTAACACCAGTCGCTGGATCATGGTTGCTCATGTTAAAATTACCGGCTACCGGGATATTTCCACGTACTCAAAGCCGCTACTTGACCGGTTGAGGTCTTTTCATTCAGGCTCCATTGTTTCCGATGATCTGGGTATGAAGGCGCTGCCTGATGTCCCCCTCCACGAAAAAGTAGAAAAAACCCTTTCCGCAGGGATGGATTATGCACTTGTCCGGCTACGCCGCTGAAAAGACAAGTTTGAGTCTGAGCCTGAGTTTAAGTCCAGACCAGATTTAGAAAAAGACAAGGAATTTGTCATTGACTGATCATCACCAATTCCCTGATTCTACTACTCACTATCCACCATTCATAAATCACGGCGGCGAAGCCGCAACAACATGGTATTATTTCTCAATGAGGGTTGGAGGTGAATATGGGGGATGCGATTGCCCTGCTACTATTGCTTGTCGGGTTGGAATTGGTGCTCGGCGTGGACAATGTGCTGGTAATTTCTATTTTCGTCGGCAAACTGCCAAAGAAACGCCGCAGTTTTGCGCGCATTATTGGACTTTCCGTGGCCATGATTGCCCGGATTCTGCTTGTGATTGCTGTTCTGGCCTTGGCCTCATTGACCCGAGACATTATCGGCCACTTTTCAGTACGCGATATCGTACTCATTGCCGGAGGCATGTTTCTGTTATTCAAGGCGGTACGGGAGATTCACCATACAGTGGAACTCCGGGATGAAGGCGAAGCTGCGATCCACTCGGATGACCATCGGGGATATGCCTTGATCGTGACCCAGATTGTCCTTCTGGACATTGTTTTTTCCATTGATTCGGTGATTACAGCTGTGGGGCTTACTAACCATATCTGGATTATCATTGGTGCGGTTGTGCTGTCTTTCCTTCTGATCATGGTGTATGCCGGGCCGGTAGGTGAATTCATTATCGGACATCCTACACTGAAAATACTTGCGCTGGCATTTTTGATTACCATTGGTGTTACTATTTTTATGGAAGGGATGCACAAAGAAGTGCCAAAGGCATATATCTATCTGCCCATGGGTTTTGCCCTGATGGTAGAATTACTTCAGATGCGCTACGAACACAATGTAAATACCAAAGAAGGGCAGTGAAGAAGCTTGAGTTTGAGTAAGAATGATGAGCCGGCCATCTGGTTTTTTCCGGAACTTAAACTTAAACTCAGTCTCAGACTTGTCTTATTCTCTTTTCCCTTGCGATTCTGGGCTTCATACTCTAATATAGATGGGATTTGAAAGTTCGAGGAAAGGAGCTTGTGATTCAATATGGCATTACTGGCATTAAGAAATGATTTTAAGAAGTGGTCGTTTATTTTATGGATTGTGATTATCGCCTTATCTGTCTATGTGTTTGCGAACTGGGGAGCCCAGGGAAAAATCGGGGCGCCCACCTCAGTGATTGCGTGGGTGGATGGAGACGGAATCCTCTTTAAGGAATATGTGGAACAGTATCGCAGTCTGGAAGACCGGTACAAGCAGATGTACGGGAAGCAGTACACATCCGATATGGCGAAAATGTTGGGAATTGATCGGCAGGCGATCGGTAACCTGGTGGATACCCGTGTCATACTTCATTTGGCAGACGAAATGGGCGTTCATATTTCCAAGGAAGAAGTGGCCAAAAAGATCCTTTCGATGCGGATGTTTACCAACAAAAAGGGTGAATTCGTCGGTTATGACAAGTATAAGCGCTATGTGGAAGGCTACGGCAAAACCATTCCCGATTTTGAAAAATCCGTTGGAAATGACGCGTTGATTATGAAGTTGGGAGACCTGGTGAATAACAGCATTACTCTCACTGATGATCAGGTGGAAAAAATTTACCGGGATCAAAATGAAAAAATCGGTTTTGAATATGTGTCTTTCAAGGCCCGGAAGTTCATGCCGGAAGCAATGAAAAAAGT
Source organism: Acidobacteriota bacterium (assembly GCA_013151025.1). Taxonomy (GTDB): domain Bacteria; phylum Acidobacteriota; class Holophagae; order Thermotomaculales; family Thermotomaculaceae; genus UM-FILTER-49-7. Next base: position 31,155 of record JAADJC010000083.1, on the reverse strand, counting down.
GACGGATGCGGACGCTGAAAAATACTATGAATCCCACAAGAAAGCGTATCGGACTCCGCTGAAGCGGAGCATTTCGTTTGTTCGCTTTACCCCGTTTAACTTCAAGAAGGACATGCAGGTTTCAGAGGAAGAAATCAAGGCGTACTACAAGAAGCATATCGACAAATACACTCAGAAAGAACAAGTTCGGGCCAGTCACATTCTGATCGGTGTCACCGTGAAAAAGAGAAGCTTTGCGGCTGCTAAGAAGATTGCGGATGATGTATATGCTCAGTTGAAGAAAGGCGTAAAATTTGAGAATCTCGTCAAAAAATACAGCGATGATTATACAACAGTTAAGAAAGGCGGGGATCTGAACTGGTTTCCAAGGGGAAGAATGGTAAAGGCATTCGAAGATACTGCATTCGGCATGAAAACGGGTGCTTTTTCCAAGCCGGTAAAGACTCAATTCGGTTATCATATCATCAAAGTTACCGGCCATAAGAAAGGAAAGATTGAAAGCCTGGAAGATACCCGCAGTAATATTGAAAGTGATCTGAAGTTCAAGAAGGCACAGGAGCTGGTTCAGAAAAAGGCGAATGAATTCAGCAAAGTCGCAAAGGAAAAGAAAGACCTTGCCGTGGCTGCAAAAGCAATGAAATACACGGTGATAGACAGTGGCTTTTTTGCCAATGATCCCATGGCGACAATTAAAGGTATCGGGCCAAGCGCCAAGGTGGCAAATGCGGCCTTTTCGTTGAAACTCAAAGATATTTCGGATGCGCTGAAAACAGCTGAAGGCATAATTGTATTTCAGGTAATGGGAGAAAAGGCGCCGGAAATTCCACCCCTCAAACAAGTGGCGAGAAAAGTGAAGAACGACATTGCCATGGTCAAGGCTCAGGAGTTTGCATTGAAGGCTGCTGAGAAATTCCGTACCGGTGTAACACCTGAGAATTTCAAAACGCTGGCTAAAAAAGCAAAGATGCCGATCCAAAAAATTCAACCGGTTACCCGAAAGAGCGCACCGGCAAATTTCATCGTGGCAAGGAACAGTGATTCTTTCGAGAAATTATTTTCTTATGATAAGGGACAGTTTACCGAGCCCATGACAGATAGAAATGGCGATGCAATTCTGTGCCACATTACGGAGAAGATTGCGTTTGATCGGAAAGACTTTATGGCGAAGGCACAGAGCATAAAAGCGCAGGAGATCCAGAGCCGGAGCAACAAATTGTTCACTTCATTTATCNAGGAACGCCAGGAAATCGCTGGAAGATGCAGGCAAAATTAAGATTTCAAAACGATTCCAGGAGATGCAACTGGACAATAAAAAATGAAAACGCTCCTGGATTTGAAAGTTGGGGAAACTGCCATAGTTGTGAAAATGTCCGGTGGTTTCCACATGCAGGTGCAATTGAAAAACCTGGGCTTTCATGAGGGGGTGACGTTAATATTGGCGAAAAAGTCTGTCATTGGTGGGCCGCTGATGGTAACCGTCAATGGAAGTAACGTGGCAATCGGCCGTGGAATCGCTTCCAAGATCCTGATTACTCCGGTTGAATACACCACGGAGGAAGCGCATGAAACGAATTCTGCTCACGGGGCAGCCAAATAGCGGGAAGAGTACATTTTTCAATAGCCTCACCGGCTACAAAGCATTGACCGGGAATTTCCCCGGCGCCACTGTTTCTTATCAGGTCGGATCATTGAACCTGATGGGTACTTTGTATTCCATTGTGGATCTGCCGGGGGCATATTCCCTGATTCCAAACGATAAGGCGGAGCTTGAGACCAAGAAATTCATTATCAACGAACAGGATGCCACCATCATAAATGTTGTGGATGCGTCTGTCATGAGCCGCAGTCTGGAAATGACTATAGAGCTGATTGAACTGCAAAGGCCGATGGTTGTGGCGCTGAACATGGTGGACACTGCACGAAAGAAAGGCATTATCATTGATGCAAAGGAACTTTCCCGGCTTTTGGATGTGCCGGTGGTGGAAACAGTTGCAAACCATGGGCGGGGGACGGTCAAGGTTATCCGTGCCACCCATTCCAAACACATTCCTTCCGACGCCATTGCTTTGCACTACCAGCGGGATGTGGAGACGGAGATTTCCAGGCTGGCGGAAAAATTGCCGGAAGATCTGGTCCTCTCATTCCGGGTGCCCAGGCGTACGGTGGCGATCCGGCTTCTCGAAAATGATCCGTTCTATGTGAAAGAATTGGAGCATTTTGACGGAGTCCTTCTGGATGCAGTGCACCAGAGCCAACGCGGTCTGGAGGAGAGTCATGGACGGCCTGCTAATTTTGTCATTTCGGCAGAGCGGCACAATCTGGCCATGAGCCTGTTTGAGCAGGTCACTTCATTTGAATACAAGAAGCCCACACTGGAAAGTCGCTTGGATACTGTCATTCTTCACCCCTTCTGGGGCTATCTGATATTGGTAACCGTTTTTTACCTGTTTTTTACAGGGGTTTTCAAAACAGGCGCTTATTTTGAAAGTCTTATTCTCGGCCAGTTCGATGCATTGGGTAAAGCGCTGGGAACGTGGATTCCCCAAGGGTTGGGTCTTCTTGTTACAAACGGATTTGTCCAGGGCCTTGGAGCCGGACTGGGAATCGCGGTGCCATATATTATCCCGTTTCTGGTTGGCTTGTCTTTTCTTGAGGATACCGGTTACATGGCGAGAATCGCATTTCTGGCAGATAATATCATGCACCGGATAGGACTCCACGGAAAAGCGGTTATCCCTTTCATCCTCGGTTACGGTTGTAGTGTGCCGGCGGTTATGGCCGCACGGAATCTGGAGACGCAACGTGATCGAATAGTTGCCGCATCCCTTTCGGTGCTGGTTCCCTGTTCTGCCAGAACGGTAATCATTTTCGGTTTGTTGGGATTCTATCTGGGGCCGGGGTATGCTATCGGTCTCTACATTCTCAACATACTGGTCATTGGCATTCTGGGTCGGCTGGCGGCCCTGATGGATCCCCGGGTATCTCCCGGGCTGGTACTGGAAATTCCAGCTTACCATATGCCTTCTCTTAAAAATGTTACGGCAAAAACATGGATCCGGTTGAAAGATTTTTTTACAGTGGTGATTCCATTTCTGATTATCGGAACCATCATACTGGGATTGTTGGAATACTATCATCTTGATACGTCAGTAAACACGATTTTATCCCCGCTGACGGTAACAATCCTGGGTCTTCCAAAAGTTGTCGGGACCACTTTGATTTTCGGTATTTTCAAGAAAGAGTTGTCGCTGATGATGCTGTTCCAGGCACTGGGCACAAGCACGGTTACTGATGCGATGACCATCCAGCAGATTGTTACTTTCAGTGTTTTTACTGTGTTTTATGTTCCCTGCATTTCGACAATTGCGGTGTTGTACCGGGAAACCGGATGGAAAAATACATTGGGTGTAATTTTCGGAACCACCGGCCTTGCCATTTTGCTGGCAGTGGCGGCCCGATTGGTAATGGGGGTGTTGTTGTGAGATGGCTTTTCGGACCGGTTCCATCGAGACGATTCGGACGTTCATTGGGAATTGATTTATTTACGCGAAAAACATGCACATTTAACTGCGTATACTGTGAAGTGGGCCGGACACCGAGGACGACAGACACTGTGGATGTTTTCGCGTCGGTCCGTGAGGTACTGGATGAACTTGAACGCTATCTGACAGACCATCACGATGATCTGCCGGACTTCATTACCTTTGCCGGTTCCGGTGAACCGACACTGCACAGTGAGATTGACAAGATTATCCATGGGATAAAGGGAATGACCACGGTTCCGGTGGTATTGCTCACCAACGGTTCCCTGCTTCACCGGAAAGCTGTATTGAACCGGGTATTGGCCGTGGACTATCTGGTACCATCGCTGGATGCGGGATGTCCTGAAACCTACAGTTGTATCAATCGTCCCACAGCCGCAATCCCGTACGAAAAACTCATTGAAGGACTTATTGCAGCCCGGCAGGCATATCATGGCCATTATCTCCTTGAAGTCCTTCTGGTGGATGGAATCAATACCGGTGAAGAAGAGCTTGATAAACTGAAAGAATGGATTAACAGAATTAAACCCGACGCAGTTCAGATCAACACCGTGTTCAGGCCACCGGCAGAGAGTAATATTCATGCGGCATCTGAAGAGACGATTCAATATTTTGCCAGGCTGGTCGGGGAAAAGGCTGTCCCGGTTGCCTACTACACTCACCAAGGCGTGCGTCGTCATGTCCAGGGGAAACTGCTCAAAGCCGTTATCCTGAAAACTGTGGGGATTCGTCCCTGCACCATCCAGGAAATGACAGACAGTATTGGTGTTTCCCGGAGTGCTATGAAAAATGCGGTGCAGGCATTGATAGTATCAGGTAAAGTTCATGAAATGAATTTTGACGGCGTTTCCCACATCGCCATTTTGGCGCATCCGGAATAGGCGGTGCTTTGCGCCGGATGTTATGGGTGGCAGGTGGCAGAAAAATCAGTGCCCACAAAGAAGGCACCGTGGCTTGTGACTTGTAAAATCAATGAACTGTCGATAGCTGTTCCCCCTGTCTCCTTCTTTTCCGATCAACAGAAAACAGACACCTCTCGTCACCCATCACGCATCATTTCCCTCCCAATTCTTTCTGAATCTCATTTGCGATCGGGTCTTTTGGGTTATGCCGGAGTAGAGTGGCCGTAATGCTGTCGGCCCGAGAACCTTTGGGGAAACTGAGGGGGGGCAGTACGATCTTTGCGGATGACTTATACCGGGTTTTGGCCCCTGCTTTTAGAAGTATTTTTGTCATATCCGGGTGGCGAAGGGCGATGGAGAGGTACAGGGGTGGCCAGTTGGCATCATTTTTCCGGTTGACCTTGGCACCATTGGCAACGAGGTTTTTCAAAATATCAAGGCGTCCGGCCAGAACGGCAAAATGTAGAGGATTCCACTCCTTTTTGTCCCGGAGGTTGATGTCGGCACCCTTCTTCAGAAGCTTGCCCACCAGTGAGGCCTTGCCCAGCATGACGGCATAGTGGAGGGCACTCCATCCGTTTGTGTCGGTTTTATCAATATCAGCCGAATTGCGGATCAACATGTCAAGCATTTGGTTTTTCCCGTTGGCAATGACAAATTCCAGTGGTGTCCACTGGTTCTTGTTCCATTCGGTTGCGGCAGTGGCTCCAAATTTGCCCAGTACGGGAATGACCAGGCGGTTCCCGGCGGCAAAGGCGTAGTCCATGGCGGTGTAGCCATTGAGCCCCGGTGTGTTGGAACTGGCCCCGGCCTGCAATAATAACTCGACAAATCTGGGGTCCTTGATTTTGGCGGCGATAAGCAAAGGGGATTCGCCGCTTTCCCTGTCGATGGTTTCCACCGGGGCACCGAACCCAAGAAGCGTTTTCAGTGCGGCAAGTTGATGGTTCCGAACCGCCAGCATCACTGCATTGTCTTTGTCCTTGTTTGCGGATGCGGGATCTGCGCCCTCCCTCAGTGCTGTGAGAATAGCCTTGACCTTTCCATTTCCGGCGGCTACCCGAAGTTTTTCATCTGTCCTGGAACACGCGATTTCTCCCAGTGCTTTTCTCAGGAATTTGCGATAGATATCCCAGTCTTTCAGGTTGTTTCCGGAAATGGGAGGAACCGGCAATGGCTTTCGGATGTTGGCAAGTACCATTTGTGTGATAACTTCGGCGTCGTTCTTCTGCAACGCATGGTTCAGAACGGTTACGGAATCTGGAAGCGATATTTTCTTTTCGGCCGCAGTGGTAAGAAGCAGGTGCACCATGTCCGGGTGTCTATTCTCTGCCGCTTCCGCCAGTGGGCTGTTGCCGGTTTTGGATGTGGCATCAATCCTTGCCCCGGCTGAGAGAAGAATGCGTACCAGTTTTACCTTGCCGCCAGCTGCTGCTTTCATCAGGGGAGTTGTGCCATCTGGATCGCTTTTGTCAACAAATGCGCCAGCTTTGAGCAATACGTCACACATGGCGTAGTCTCCATCAGCCGCAGCGATCAGAAGCGGCGGACGGGCCTTCCCATCCGGCCGGTTGACATCGGCACCCCGCTTCAGAATCATGGCGGTACAGGGGACACATCGGCTTTGAATGGCATAGGTCAGTGCCGAGTTGCCCTTCCTGTCTGCTTGTTCCACCTTCGCACCGTTTTTCAGGAGACGGCTCAACAGTTTCCGGTTTCCCGTTCTGGCCGCAGCCATGACGGGTGTGGTTCCGGACTTTGCCGCAGCGTTTACGGAGGCACCTGTATCCAGGAGAAGGGAAGCAATGCTGTTTTTCCCGGATTCGATTGCGGTGATCAGCGGTGTGTTTCCTTTCTTATCCCTTCCGTTGAGGTCGGTTCCCAATTGAAGAATTTTCTGTACCATTTCCAAGTTGCCCGTCCGAGCCGCCCGGATCAGTTCCCGGGTCTTTCCCGATTCATCCATTGATGCCAGGATGGTTTCGGAAAGGTTGGAACTTTCCTCGGCAGCGGGGTTGTTGTTTTTGGATCTGGAAGAAAGCAGAGAGCCGTAGAAAGAGGAAATGTTGGAATCCAGCAGCGAAACCAGAACTGCCATGATGAGTATACCGGACAGGATATAGAGCAGTGTTTTTCTGCTGACTTTTTTCCGGCGCATCAACTGGGTTTTGACCTGCTGAAATGCCTTGGAATTTTGTGCGGTCTCTATTGCTTTTTTGCGGATCATTACATGTTCTTTTCCGCAACTTATGTCGGCACTGATCAGCCCTTCCTCTTTCAGCCGTTTCAGAAAATCACGGGTTTCGCTCATAAAGTTTTTCCCTTTACTTCAAGTGAAGCACGGAAAGTCAGCATTCCTTTCCCCTCTTTCTTGATTGCCGGATAATTGTCCAGGATTTTTCGAAACGCGCTGCTTCTGAAGCTGAGCATTACCGCATTTCCGTTTATTGACGCGTTATACAGAGTTGTTCCCCGAAGCGTAATTTCAGCCGGTGCCGGATTGTTGAATTCGATTCGGATGCCCCGATAGTCTCGCAGAGTTACGGGGTTTTTTGAATAAACCGTGTTCTCGTGAAGCAGGGTAGCGTCGTCCTCCTTGAAGGGGAGGGGAATGGTAAACTCAATGGGTAGAATGACAATGCCTGAATCGACTTTTTTCTCTGCCGTCGGTGGTATGCTGCTGTCCTCGCTGCTGATTCCCATGGCGGAAAATAACGCTTCCTGAAACTCGTGCATGGATTTGTAGCGTTCATCCGGATTGACCCGTACCGCTTTCTGCAATACTTCAATAACCGGCGTCTGTTCCAGCATGGGGCGAACCAGTTTGGCCAGTACATCTTTCTCAAAATCAATTGAATTCAGGCTGATGTCCTCGTCATCGAAAAGGTTACGCCAGTAGCGGCCGATCAGCACCTCAGTGAGGATGATTCCCATGCCGTAGAGGTCAATCCGGTAGTCGTAGCGGTAATCCTTGTCCGCAAAACGCTGTGGGTCCAGATAAGCTGTATGGCCCACAATGCGGGTAGACTTGGCTGTGTTTACGGCGTCAAACAAACGTTTGGATGCGCCGAAATCTCCCAGTACGTAGGAAATTTTTCCGGCCCGATCCACAAGAAAAATATTGTCCGGGCTCAAATCCCTGTGAACAATGTTAAGGTCATGAAGGTTGGTCATGGCATTGGTGATCTCACGGACCATCTTCTTTTTCTCTTCTTCAGGCAATTGAAGTCTGCCGGAGGAGGATAGACGGAGTAGATCGTCCAGAGTTGCAATTGCCAGTTCCATCCGAAAAACCGGGAAACTGACTTCTTCGCCACGATAAAAAGCTGTGGCGGTACCCTTGCCGAACACATACAGGAAGGTGTCATTGTCAAAGCCGGAAATGGTTTCGATTTCATTTTCGATATAACGGGCGGATCGCCCGACGGTTTCGTCGTCGTGGGCATTGCTGTTTGTGCAGGCCATATCAAACATCAGGGGGACTTTCAGGGCGTAATCACGGTTGTCCTGGATGGATCTAACCTGAAGCACCGTGCCGAATCCGCCTTTCCCCAGGGGCTGCAAAATCTCGTAGCCGATGCCGTCCACCATGATTTCATGGGTATTGACCCGATAATTTGAGCTGATGGCCCCTTCTTTTTCCAGTACGACCTCACTCACTTCCAAAGCGCCGCAATAAATACAGTGATCCGCCCGGCTGCTGAGCAGCCGACGACATTTGCCGCATTGTTTCATTGGTCACCTCCCGAATGTGACGGGGTGCCGAAGCACTTTTCGACATAAAGAACGGTACTGCCCACCATGAGAAAACTGCCTCCCATTAGCTGGGCTCTGGCGGTGCCCAGCGGAATATTATTCAATGAAGTCAGGTGGCTGGGCATCCGTTCCTCCACACCATCCTTGTAATAAACGACTGCGCCTTCTTTGAGAATATGGCCATGTTGCCGGGACAGCCAGTGATCGTCCGGGAAAGAAAGCACTGTTTTGTCCTCGCTGCGACCGATAATGATGTTGAAATCCGGTGCTTCAATGTCAATGTACAATTGATTATCAATCAGTTGAATTCCTTCACCGCTGTCGGAGAGGACAACTTCCTGTCTGGGTTCCGGTGTCAGTCGGATGGTCCGGTACGCCTCCCCGCAATGGGGACAGGTGTGATCCGGTGTGGTGGCGCTTTTGTCACAGACCAGACAGACGTAAGGTGCTTCGTTGAAAACTACGATGGAACTGTCGGAAATCATCGTCACATCGCAGGAATTCAAGTCCACCCGCTGCAAGAGCTCCGGCAGTTCCGGCCGGTTATCCGGGCTGAAAGTCGTGGCGAGGCGCACAAATTGTGAAAACGGTTCCGGCATTGCGTCAATCCAGTCCTCAAACACAGGAGCTGTCCCGTCTTTCAGATAGGCTTTGTAACTTTCATCTGTAAAGGGGTGTTTCCCTGCGAGAAAAACGCCTATGGTCATGCCGAGGCTGTATACATCGTGGCGTTTTTTCACCTGCTTCATCCTCAGAGTGAGGTTTTCCGGGCTGATATCTACAAGGTGGCGGCAGGCACTCTGGCACGCGGGGAGGCCCTGGTACTTCGGGAACATGGCCACAATCTCCGGCGGTGAAAAAAACCGGGTTCCACCGGGCAGGATATTACTCTTACTGTCCCACCAGGAGGAAATCCCAAAATCAATCAAAACCGGAATGTCATTCCGTACGCGGATATTTTCCGGTTTGATATCCCGATGAACCACATCAATCTTGTGAAGCTGGGAAATCCCGTGGACCAGTCTATTGATAAAGTCCATATCCCCTGTCCGTTGAAAATAATCCGTGCCGCTTTCCGGCAGGTACTCCATCACGAACGCGTTTTCCTGGAGCAGAACATCAATAATTGCCACGAGGTATTCCAGCTGAAAATCCCGTCTGAGCTCTTCAATCTTCAATGCTTCCTGAGCGAACCGTTTCTGAATTTCAGGATTGGCCATGTTGGATGCAAGCTGTTTGCACGCGAACTGCTTTCCTTCCCGCTCCACGAGATAAACCTTCCCGAACCCCCCGGACCCGATTTTGTCCAGCACCCGGTATTGGCCGATGGCGTAAGGCATTGCCATAAAATGCTCCTTCACAGGGGAGAAAAAATCCGACCGCCTCCCCTCAGCGTATGAATTTGTGAAGTCAGTTTACCACTTTTTAAGCGGATGACAAGCGGCCGGCGGCGCAATGCGCCGGATGTCAGGTGATAGGTGTTGGGTGTTAGATTCTTTTGCGGCGACTCTGAGAGTTTATCTCTCAGAATCTTATTACTATCATAATAATCATCAGGTTAAGATTGGGCTGAAAGGTTATCGGCTAAGTAGGTGTTCATGAACCCGTACCACCGCCACAGGCGGCGGTACGGAAGCAAAAATGAAAGCAAGCCGCTTTGAGCAAGCCCAGCGTCTCACTTTCATTTTCACTTCCTATTCATAAAACCCTGGGTTTTATGAAATGCGGGTTCTTTTGGCAAATTGCCAAGTTAAGTTAATACCTCCCCCTCCTTTCCATTGACGCTCAAGTCTCGGGCCATCTGCGCGCGTTCGCTCCTCGTTGCGTACCCATGTACTGCTCCTCCTTTGCTCCAGTCGGGAACCCGCACATCTGGCCCAATCCGTCGCGTCCCATTCTGGGGGTGAGAATCCTCTCCCTCCCCACAATGGATCTGAGGAATTGTATTCCTTTTGCGAATGAAGCACTGGCTGCTTCGCAGGCCGGGGGGAGGGAAACCGGAAAGTCGTGTTCATAGTCAATTTACCGATGTTTCTTTCATTCAACATTCGGTCACCTGCACCTCTTCCCTGATTTTCCTCCACTCGCACGCCCACTCTTCTGTCTTTACTTGAACTTAGACTCAGGCTTAAACTTGACCCCTTTCAATTGAGAGTTGGTGTATAATTATCTTAATGTTGGTTTGAGATGAGAGCGGGGATTGAGAGTGAAGTTGCAGACGGCATTGGAAATCCCCGTAATTTGTAACTCTTTTCAGCCTTGAAAGGAGGTCGGTTTGGGCAAAAAAAAGACGAACAATCATGGAGATGGAAAACCCGAATCGTCCGATATGCGCAATGACAGAAAGGGTAAGCAAAGGGAGCCGGGTCTGCAGGAAAATGCGGAATGGCATCGCAGTCTTTTCACAAACAATCATACTGTCATGTTGGTCATTGACCCGAGAGATGGTTCCATTATCGACGCCAATCCGGCGGCAGTACGGTTTTACGGGTGGTTGCAGGACGAGCTGAAACGAAAAAAGATTACTGAAATCAACGTGGCTTCACCAGAGCAGATTCAACATGAGATGAAAAAAGCACTTACGGGGACAGATGGCCATTTCATCTTTCAACATCGTCTCGCTGACGGAACAGTTCGGGACGTGGAGGTGTTCAGCGGCCCGGTTACCCTTCAGGGGCAGCCACGTCTTTATTCCATCATTTACGACATTACAGAGCGAAAGAAAATGGAGGCGCGGGTCATCGCGGAAAAACAATGGTCCGAAACCCTTATCAATGCCGTCCCGAACATCATTGTGGGCTTGGGGGAACGTTCCCGGATTTTACTGTTCAACAAGTTTGCGGAAAAATTGACCGGCTATACTGCAGAAGAGGTAATTGGCAGGGAATGGGTTGATATCTTTATTCCTACGGAGAAGAGAGCCGAGCTTTACGGGGTCTTTGAGGAAATTTCAGCGAACGGTCTGGTCGAGCATCAGCATGAAAATGAGATTATCACCAAAACCGGCGAACGGCGGGTGATCAGTTGGCACAACACAGCCATAAGTGAAAACGGTAACTTCCGTATTCTCCTTTCAATCGGTGAAGATATCACCGCCCGTAAGAAGTTAGAACGGGAACTGTTGCAGGAGAAGGAGTACTTTCGTCTGACTTTTGAGGCCAGCCCTGATGCCATCAACATCAACCGTCTTGAAGACGGCCTTTATGTGGAGATCAACAAAGGATTCACCGCCATTACCGGATTTACCCGGGAAGAGATTATCGGAAAGACTGCTGCCGAAATCGGAATCTGGGCCGACCCAGCCGACAGGGAACGGCTGATGGCTGAGTTGCGGGAAACCGGTGAGGTCAACAATATGGAGTGTCTGTTCCGTATGAAAGGCGGCGGCTTGGTCACGGGGTTGATGTCTGTCCGGATGATCGATCTGAACGGAGTACGCCACACTCTTTTTATAACCCGGGATATCGAAACAATCAAAGAGGCGCAGCGAAAGCTGAGTGAGAGCGAGGCAAAATACCGAACCATCCTTGAAGACATGCAGGAGAGTTACTATGAGGTGGATTTGGCCGGCGATCTGACTTTTTTCAACGATTCCCTTTGCCGATTACTGGGCTATCCGAGGGAAGAGTTAATGAATATGAATAACCGGAGCTACATGGACGGGGAAAACGCAAAAAAATTGTACCAGGCTTTCAATCAAGTGTATCGAACAGGTGAACCGACGACGGGATTTGACTGGGAAATCATCAGAAAAGACGGGGCAAGGCGTACAATCGAGGCATCTGTTTCGTTGAGAAAAGATACTTCCGGTGTATCCATCGGTTTTCAGGGACTCATCCGGGACATTACCGAAGAAAAGCTTGCTGAACATATGGTCCGGGAGAGTGAAGAACGTTTCCGGGGTATCTACGAAAACGTCAGCATCGGCCTGTATCGAACCACCCCGAACGGCCGTATCCTGATGGCGAACCCCGCCATGGTGCGGATGCTGGGCTATGCTTCCTTTGAAGAGCTGGCAGAACGAAACCTTGAAACCGACCCCATTCATGATGAAAAACTCTCCCGGGAAAAGTTCAAAGAATTACTGGAGAAAAACGGGTCCGTAACCGGGCTGGAATCAATTTTGAAGCGAAAAGACGGAACAACACTATGGGTTCGGGAAAGTGCAAGAGCCGTTCTGGATGAGACAGGAAAAATTCTCAATTTTGAAGGGACAATTGAAGATGTTACTGAACGAAAGCGGGCTGAAAAGGAATTGATAAAGAATGAAAGATTTTTGGATTCCGTATTAGAAAGCATCCAGGATGGTGTCAGTGTTCTAAACACGAATCTGCTTATCCGCCATGTCAATAAAACAATGAAAGAGTGGTATAAAGAAAACCTTCCTCTGGAAGGGAAAAAGTGCTACGAAGCTTACCACAATTCCACTACGCCATGTAACTCTTGTCCAACCCTCCGTTGTTTTGAATCCGGTAAAACTGAAACTGATATTGTACCGGGACTCCCAGGATCTCCTGTGGAGTGGATTGAGCTTTTCAGTTATCCCATAAAAGACCCGGATTCAGATGAAGTAACCGGAGTGGTAGAATTTGTTCGCGATATCACAGAACGAAAACAGGCGGAATCGGAACGGGAAAGCCTGCAGGAGCAGCTTCTCCAGTCCCAGAAAATCGAATCTGTGGGACGGCTGGCAGGGGGCGTCGCCCATGATTTCAACAACATGTTGGGGGTAATTCTGGGCCGGGCGGAAATGATGCTGGCAAAAATGGCACCGGACGACCCCAACCGGGCCGGCATGGAAGCCATCATGCGGGCGGGGACCCGGTCGGCGGCGCTGACCCGGCAGCTCCTGGCATTTGCCCGGAAGCAGACCATCCAGCCCAGGGTAATGAACCTCAACGATGAAATCGAGGGAACTCTCAAAATGCTGCGCCGCCTCATCGGAGAAAACATCGACCTTGCCTGGCAGCCGGCCACGGGACTCTGGACCGTTGAAATGGATCCGGTGCAGGTGGACCAGATTCTTGCCAACCTCTGTGTCAACGCAAAAGACGCCATCCCGGAAGCGGGGGAAATTACCATTGAAACGGAAAACAGGCCCATGGATGAAACCTACTGCGCAATGCATCCGGAGGCAATTCCCGGTACGTACGTGATGCTGGCGGTCAGTGACGATGGCTCCGGAATGGACGAAGAAACCCGCAGCCACATCTTTGACCCCTTCTTTACCACCAAGGAAGTGGGGAAAGGAACCGGCCTGGGCCTTTCCACCGTGTACGGAATCGTGAAACAGAACAAGGGCTTTATCAACGTTTACAGCGAACCGGGAAAGGGGACTACTTTCCGTATCTACATTCCCCGGCATGGGGGAGAATTGAGCGAAGAGATGGAAACGGTGGTTCAGGATATTCCCTGTGGAGAGGGGCAGAAGATACTGCTGGTGGAAGACGAGGCTGTACTGCTGGAAATGGCAAAAACCATGCTGGAAGAGCTGGGCTATGAGGTTTATGCCGAATCCCGGCCTGTTGACGCCTTGTCATACCTGCGGGAAAACGGCTGTCACATGGACTTGCTGATGACCGATGTGGTGATGCCGGGAATGAGCGGAAAAGAGCTGGCGGACGAAGTGAACAGAATGTGTGAAGGAGTGAAAGTGCTCTACATGTCCGGCTATACCGCCAACGCCATTGCCCACCACGGTGTATTGGACAAGGGTGTGGCTTTCATCCAGAAACCCTTCCCCCTGAATGAACTGGCACAGAAAGTAAAAAACGTCCTGGACTGAGAAGATTGAAGCCAGATAAGGTTGAGTAGAAGACAAGGTTGAGCAAAGACTGAAGACACTCATTCATAGATACGATGAGCGTATTTCCAGACTACCGAAGGGCAGCGCTTTCTGTGACCTGCGGTGAGCCCGGTTCTCTGTCTATTTCCCTCGTTCACTTGCACTCGCACTTTCACTCTCTACATTGTGCTGCGCACAATGTGAAACCGGACAGCGGCGCAGTTGCCGGTTTCGTCAATAACGGACAGGGTATGCCAGCCGGGATTGGATAGTACGGCTTTTTCGTGGGTTTCCCGGGTCTGGCCCAGGTAGTGGTCATCGAGATACCAGAATACGGTTACATTCGCCTGACGATGGGAGACACGACAGAGGATTTTCTGATATTGGCCGCCGAAGTCACGGGGGAGGAATACTCTGGTGTTGGTTCCGGGGTAGCTGATGGAGAGGGGGTTGATACTTTCCCGGCTGGGGCATGTTGGCTTGTGAGGGGGAATTCGGTTGATTTCAATTCCCCTTTTGCGAAGAAGCTGGATGACTTCGGGCGGGTAACTGAGTCGTTTTACCTGCTTATGATTACCCGGCTTCCAGCAAAGGGAACAGACGGACCATTTTTCGTCGTTGGTGACGGTGATTGTGCGGTGCCAGGGGCAGGTTTTATAAAAGTGGCTGTCTGTCGGGGCGTCCACTTTTCGGCTTTCCGGACAATTGGCACCAATGGCATAGCCGGTGTTTTTACAGACAGTGACCGTTTTCAGGCCATGAAGCGGTCGGGGAAACCATGTCGGGGTGTTTCCCTCTGGCAGGGTGTTGAAGATGTTGAAAAGAAGCGGCCCCGCAGTCATGGCACCGCCGATCTCCGGGTTTCCTGCTCCATTGAAGTTTCCGATCCAGACGGCGACAGTCCATTTCGGGCTGACCCCAACCGCCCAGGCGTCCCGCTGTCCGTAGCTGGTGCCGGTTTTCCAGGCGATGGGCCACTGGTCCTGGAAGAGTTCCCAGTAGTATTCGGCTCCCGGTCGTTTCAAATTTCGCAGGATGTTCAGGGTGAGCCAGCAGGCGCCGGGGCTGATGAGGGGCTTATCTGTGTGTGGCTGATTCTGCCCGGGATCTCTGAGAACAGTCAATGGTGAAAACACGCCGCCACAGCCCAGTCCCCTGTAGAGCCTTGCCAGATCAATGAGTTTGGCTTCCGCGCCACCCAGCACCAGCGGCAGGCCATAGGAGCCGGGGGTACGGAAGAGGGTGGTTATGCCGCCCTGTTTCAGGAAGCTGTAGAAGTCCCGGACACCGTAAGCGTTGAGCAGCCGCACGGCAGGGATGTTGAGGGATTGGGTGAGGGCTTCTCTCGCGGTGACCAACCCAGAGTAGGAGTGGTCGGCATTGGCAGGGGTGAAGGAGCCGTAGTGGCTGGGGATGTCCAGCATGACGGTATCGGGAAGAATGAGGCCCCGATCCATGGACAGGGCATAGAGAAAAGGTTTGAGAATGGAGCCGGTGGAACGGGGGGCCTGAACGCCATCTACCTGTCCCGAGGCATCTTTGTCAAAAAATCCCTGGGAACCGACATAGCCGCGTATTTTTCCGTTTCGTGTTTCTGCTACCAGGACAGCGCAATTTCTGATGCCGTGACTTTTCAGGTAGTTCATATAGTTTCTGGTGAGTGCATCGGCAGTATTTTGGATATCCGGGTCGATGGTTGTGAATATTGTTCTGCCCGGGAATCGTGTCTGAAGGCTTCGACTCAGGTGAGGTGTCACGATAGGAAAAGGGTGGGTTTTTGCCGGGACAGGTTCCGCCAGGGCATTTCTCAGGGTCGTGACATCAATGATTTTCCGGTTGAATAATTTATAAAGGAGTTGGTCCCTTTTGTTCTTCAGTAGTTTGTGTCCGTTTTTCGGAGAAATCATTCCCGGCGCGTTTGGGAGAACCGCCAGGGTGGCAGCCTGACTCCAGGTTAGTTTTTCCGGCGGTTTGCCGAATGTCTTCCAGGCGGCGGCCCGAATCCCGATGATGTTCCCGCCAAAGGGAGCATGATCCAGGTACATACGAAGGATGGTTTTTTTGTCATAGCACCATTCAATTTTAATTGCCTGAAGCATTTCCAGCAGTTTGTTGGAGATGGTCCGGGGCTTTGGCCGGGATATCCTGGCCAGTTGCATGGTGAGAGTAGAAGCTCCGCTGACGATCCGTCCTGCCCGAATGTCCTGCCAGGCGGCTCGAACAACTGAAAATGGATTGATGCCGGGGTGTCGGTAGAACCACCGGTCTTCAGCAGTCAGCAATGCCTGCTCCAGTTTTTTCGGTACAGGCATATCCGGTGCAGGCGGTAGTAGCCACTGCTGATCCGGGTTGAGATAAACGCGCATGATATGGCCGTTTTTGTCTGTTACGACAGTACTGTATCGGTCAGGGAAAAGCGGGTGTGGCAAGGGTGTCAGTATAATGGTCAGCAACAGAATTGCCAGTACCACCGCCGTGACAATAACGGGACGGCGGTACCGGCTATTTTTGAAACGGTTCAATAAATCAATAGGCTTCAACGTAAAAATCAGTTTGCCCTGGCCCTGGCGACTGTTACGAAGTGACCGGGGATAACTGCCCGGAAAGTTTTATCGTACATGGCCTGGCTGACTGTCGGTGGCAGAACAAAGTTTCCTGAGCTGACAGCGTTCAGTTTCACAAGGAAATCCCGTTGACCATGACCCGGAAGATCAAAGAACCAGCGAATCCGGTCGTCCCGGATATCGGTGTATTTTGCGAGACCGAGAACCCATTGGTTTGACCATCCGGGCATGGATTCACCGGAAAGCCGGGTGTTTTCAATTTCCCAGCCGGTGGGCAACATTTGTTCCAGCACGGTTTCATCAATGGAGGATGTTCCATTGATGGGACGCAGTGTGAAATGGCCCCAGAAAACAGTACCCTGGCGGATGGTGGCGGGATCGATAGGCATTCCGTTCTCATTGAGCCATTCTACTTTAAGTGACATACCCTCTGCCATGGGCATAACTGAGGTTGTTGGGGAAACCGGGATGCCGTTCCATTCCATGACGGCGTACACTTGCTTCAGGGGAACGGAGTCTGCAATATGTACAGTAATGGTTTTCCCGAAGTCCCGGCTCAACTCGAATCCGGTGGAAAGGGATGATGTGTCAAAGGATTTAACTGTGCCGTCCGGGAGCGTTACATTTCCGGCCAGTCTGTCCGGTTTGCCGTTTTCTGTATGGGTGGCTTCCACGTATTTTCCCAGTGCCAGAAGAGCATATCCCGCCGTCTGTGTAGACAGCCAGTCCTTGGATGAAAGATGTCTGGCAATAATGGCGTATTCTTTATCCGCCACCTGCCAGTTCTTAAATCCGGTGGCCAGTTCAAGGAGAATGGCCTGGTCCCGTAATGTGGAGCCGTAAGTTCCGCCTGTTTCCACGTAACGGGAAACTTCAGTACCGGTTTTTTTCAGAATATCGGCTGCGGCGTCCGGCATGCCGGAGAGTTTGTAAGCGGCGGCCAGAAACCATTTTTGAGTGTCGGACAGCTTGTCCAGCGCGTTTTCCCGAATCAGGTTCATGGACCCCCGGTCTCCCTGTTCAGCAAGAGCCAGCAGATAAAGCCGGTATACCCTTGTTGTGATTCCGTCCAGTGTAGATTTTGCCCGTGATTTTTCGAATTGAACCCAGTTGGTCAGCATGTCATCGGGGACATAATAGCCCTTTTTCTTAGCTTCCAGGAGAAAGTGGCCGGCATAGTTGGTGCCCCAGGGGGAAAGGTGGGTACTTCCAGGCCAATAGCTCATGCCTCCGGAGGGAAGTTGAAACTTTCGAAGCCGGAGGATTGTCTGGTTGACAATTTTATCTGTCTTTTCCTCCTGCTTTGAGGTGAGATGCGTAAGGGTTTTCAGGTAGAGCTGAGGGAAGGCGGCAGATGTGGTCTGTTCCACGCAACCGTAGGGATAATGAATCAACCGGTTCAAGCGATGCCCGATGTTCAGCTCGGCTCGTTTTCGAATCACAATGCGGGCATGGTTGGAGCCGGGCATTCCTTTGTCCGGGATTTTCATTGTAATGGTGTCTCCCGGTTTTACCGCCATTGTCTGCCATTCGTAGAGACGTGGTGACACCGGAATGGATTGGATCTGTGCTTTGTGGATGGCTTTGTCCAGGGCAGATTTTGCAGTGATAGTGATATCAAGATTCCCCAGTGCCTGCGGAATTTTCAATGTGAACAGGACGTCCTGTTCACCTGCTTCGGTGAATGTCAGGGTACGGGTGGATTGTCCCACTACATCTGCCGCACCCTTTGCAGAAATACTCACAGTAACAGGCCCGATTCCATTTTCCATAGCAAATATGGTAACCGGGACGTCAATGCGGTCGCCGGGGTGGACGACTCGGGGCAGAGTGGGCAGTACCATTACTTCCTTTTTGACCGGTATGGATTTGTCTGCGTTGGCATAGTGGGGCCCTGCTGCGGCGATTGCCATGACGCGCACCGCGCCGATGTATTCCGGCATTTTGAATGTCAACACGACCTTCCCGTTATTGTCGGTGGTTACCGGACCTTGAAAAAGGTCTACCGGCCGGAAACGGCGACGGTGCCCTTCTTCTTTTTTCCGTTGTCTGGCCATCATGGCCATTCTCATGTCGCCACCTACGCTGAATACACTGAAGGGGTCTCCTTTTCGCGCGCCGATAACCCAGGGAAAGACATCGCTGATGGTTGCGGACAAGCGCTCCCTATGGTAGAAGAATTTCCAGGGATCCGGTGTGGCAAACCCGGTAAGGTCCAGCAATCCTTCATCAACAACCGCAACGACAAGCCCCGCCGGTTGGTGATCCGAGGTTTGAACTGTAACCTGAAAACTCTCTCCCGGCTTGAGCTTATCCGGCGCGTCAATGGTCAGGCCGGGATGGGTAGCGGGGTCGCTGACCATCAATGGCAATACTCCATAGAGACGCATGGGCCGGTCGTTTGTGGTCTGGTCGTGGGGTTGTATCACCGAAACCGCCACGTATACATTGGGAGCCATGTCGGCTGTAATGGGTATTTTGATGATGGTTTTGTAGCCTGAATCCACTTTCCCCACCTGGGTTTGCAGAATTTCATTTCCTTTAATTACCGCATAGCTCAGGGTTCCTGATTCCGGTGTAGGGAAGTTCACAGTGGCGGTATCGCCGGGATGGTACGTGGGCCGGTCGCTTTTCAAAACAATCATGCCGGCGGTTTTCCCGCCTCCTGTAGATTCTCCCCAGGCATAAGCACTGAAGAAGAACCCTGCTGTATGACCGTCGCCGTGTTGAACTTCGAGGTAGTATTGACCTCTTTCTTTCGGGTTGACGTGAATGGGTACAGGGAGGGAAGCGGAGGTGATTTCGCCGCTCGATACTTCTTCTGTGTTGACATCGGACTTGAATTTTAACTGAAAAGAGCTCCGACTTCTGTATTCCCACCACCAGTAGCGATCATTTCGGTAGAGCCGCCACTGAACCGGGTGACCGCCTACAGCCTGTCCTTCAGTGTTTACCAGTATTGAATTGATAATAAGCGGTTGGCCTGTCCTGGCATAGCCGTATTCGAAGTCTGGTTTCTGTAGTCCCACATAGTACCGGAATGTATGGACAGGGACGATGATCTGATTTTTGTTGGCTCGTCCGCCCTTTTCCAGAACGCGTGCTTTGACGACCGCCGTCAGTGGTCCCGGTGCTGTAATGGTGTCAGGAACAGTCCAGGACAATTTTGCAATACCGGATTTGTCCAGTTTTTTGTTGTAGATCTGCGTGGTGGTTGAGCGGAAGTTTACCGTCTCATTGACAAAACGAAATGCGGGGAAACTCTTGAACGTGCTTCTCCCCTTTTGCAAGGTCAAATCCACCATGGCTTTCAAACCCGAGGCCGGTGTGCCGAACAGATACTTTGCATTCAGGGTGAGTGACAGCTCTTTCTGCTCCGGGGTGAGAGCCGCCGGATCTGCTTTGACACGTACTTTCAGTTTGTAGGGAACAACGGTTTCGATTCGAATCGGATGGACAAAAGTACGGCTTCCTGCGGTTACACTGGCCTGCCAGATACCGGTGGGATCGTTTTCTGAAGTCGTGAACTGAAAAACATAGAACCCGTCTTTCCCTTTATGTAATGTCGTCTTCAGTGCCACCTGCTGTCTGGGATTGGTCAGTTTAATGGATACCGGATGATTCTCAGGGAAAGTGCCGGTTTCATTTCTCACAATCAGGGATAGATGGACTTTATCTCCGGGCCTGTACACACCCCTGTCTGTAAACAGGAATGCCCGCAGGTTGTCTTTGTCGACTTCATTTCCCCCAACATCGAAGGACGAAACGTTCCAGACCATGCCTGAATTCAGTAGAAAAGCCGTATCATCCCTGGATTTACTCCTGACGTAGTACACGTCCTTGCTCACATTGGCAAACTCCGCCTTTCCACTGCGGTTTGTGACTGTGGTTTGAATTATCTGATCCTGGTAGCTGCGAAGTTCTACCGTAACACCGGCCATGGGTTTGGCGGAAACCAGATTTGTGGCGATAACTACGCGGTGTTTCCCGGTGCTGTAACAGGTGAGGCCGATATCTGTTACCAGTACGGGTTTGTAGATGGTGCCGTGGCGCCATATGTATCCGGGTCCTTTCGGGTCGTTATTCCAGTCGGTATACTCGCCATAAGATGCAGCCTTGGTCTCCGGAATCATATCTTCCCTCTCAAACTCGAGGGAAATAAGGAACATCCCCAGTCTACCTTTTTTTATAAGTTTGCTCAGGTCAATTGCATATTGTTCTTTGTCATTGAGTTTACCACTGAGAACAAGGGTTTTTTCTGCGACCTTGACCCCTACTCGTTCGCTTTCATTAAAGTAGCTGTTGCGTGTTTTTCCGGCATCGGTTTCCGCCACCTGGAGATACTGGCCCAAGGTGGAAGAAAATACCTGTTGAACCGTCACCTTGACCCTGCGGACGTTTACAGAGGTGAAAAGGATCTGCTCCTTGTTGCTGGACGGAAGGAAAATCCCGTCTTTTACAAACCGGATGGAAGGGTTCAGATTTTGAAAGGTGACATTGTGGACGGCGGCTTCTTTCAGACGCGCACCCCATATATTGCGGATTCCTGCTCTGGCTGTGATAACATATCCCTTTCCCGGTTTGAAGGCGCCTGTAACGAGAATCTTTTTCCCACTCTTTTTCATAGAAAATTTAATGGCGGGTTCCACTGAGATGAACCCGTTGATGTCCTGTTTCATATCCAGCCGGTCAGAAAAGATGATGACGACCCCTCTGCCGGCAGTCTTGGACATTTCAAATCTGGAAACCTTAAACACCCTTGCGGGTTCCAGCAGGAACTTTTTTTCCATGCCGGTGGAAATGCCAAGGGGTTTCGGATTGACACGGATCACAAGTGTCCGGGTAGATTTTCCCCGTGAAATTGATGGAATTGTGAATGTAAATCGCTTCCGGTCCTCGCGAATCATCCAGACTGTCCGGATGTTCCGACCGTCGAGATGCAGTGAAAATGCCTTCTTTACCATGCTCATGGTGCAGGGTTCTGTAAAATCCACTGTCCCTTCAAAAGCAGCTTCTGATGCTTCTCCGGTCTGAGCGGCAGTGAAGTCGCCGTCCAGTCGGACCAGTTCTCTATTCGCGACCTGGAATGCCAGGTTGATTTCTTTCAGGGCAGATTTCTTTTGCCTCGGCAACAGAGCGACAATATCCAGTTTGCCTGTGAATGCTTGCCCCAGTTTCAGGGAATTGTCCGGGATGAAGGCAAGGGTTTGCGGGTCCTGCCAGAGAGCGTGGCCGGAAATTTCCGGCGAAAAGTGGAATACAGGCAGTTTCAATGGAGTGTTTATCCGATTCTTGTCTACAATCGGGTGGACAAATCTTACCCGGATGGATTCCGAGGAAGAAATAATCCCTGAGGTAACATGGGAAATTTCTTTTGCCGTTTCAATGGAATAGCTTGGTTTTTGAACTGTTTTCTGTTTTCCGGTGTGGCCGCACCCGTTTAAGAGTAGAAAAAATACTGATATGAATGCCAGTCCTGTCCATAATCCCGTTTTCCCATTTGTTTTTCTGCAAAGTTCCCTGTTATCCATTTTCTCTCCCTGTAATAAATGAAATTTGAATAAATCTTACCACAGAAAAGGGAGTTCCGGCTTCGGAGAAGAGAGAAATTCTGATACACTTATAGCCGGAGAGAAATGATAGGAGGAGTGTCAATGATTGACCGAAATGAATTATTGGAGCGGTTCACACGTTACGTAAAAATTTATACGACCTCAGACGAGGAATCCACAACCTTCCCTTCCACAAAGCGGCAGTTTGATCTGGCAGAGATGCTGATGAATGAACTTAAAGCCATGGGTGTGAAGGAAGTTGAGTTGGATGAATACGGTTACATTTATGCTAAAATTCCCTCCAATACAGAAAAGGACGTTGCCCCGGTAGGTTTTATGGCCCACCTGGACACCGCCCCCGCTGAGGGCGGTGAGAATGTCAAGCCGCAAATTATCAGGAATTACGACGGCGGTGATATCCAGCTTCCCGGCGATCCCTCCGTGGTGATTTCACCGAAGGAAAATCCTGTCATGAACGAACTGGTGGGGGATGACCTCATTACCACCGACGGCACCACTCTCCTCGGTGCCGACGACAAGGCCGGTATTGCGGAAATCATGACGGCAGCAGCCTACATGATGGACCATCCGGAATTCGAACACGGAGAGATTTGCATCGCCTTTACCCCGGACGAAGAAGTGGGCCGAGGCGTGGATCATTTTGATGTGAAAAAATTTGGCGCCGGATTTGCTTACACTCTGGATGGCGGTCAACTGGGTGAACTGGAAGACGAAACATTTTGTGCCGACAGTGCAGAGGTTATCTGTAAAGGTATCAATGTCCATCCCGGTTACGCCAAAGACAAAATGGTCAATGCCATCCGTATGGCCGGGCTGTTCATGACGCTGCTGGATGAAACAACATTGCCGGAAACGACGGAAAATCGTGAGAATTACTATCACGCCACCGGAATTAAGGGAATGGAAAATGAAACCACAATCAACATGATTGTTCGGAGCTTCACCGTGGATGGCCTGAAAGACAGGGAAAAAGATTTGGAAAGGGTTCGGCTACAGGTGTTGGAGAAATTCCCCAGGGGAGAAATTCAAATTATTGTCAAGGAACAGTACCGGAACATGAAAGAAGTACTGGACCGGCATCCGGAAATCATGGAAACGGCGAAGAAAGCGTTTGAGAAAGCGGGGATCACGCCTATCCATAAACCCATCCGAGGCGGAACAGACGGTTCCCGGCTTACATTTATGGGTGTTCCAACCCCGAACGTTTTTGCCGGTTCCATTAATATGCACTCCAAAAAGGAATTTGCTTCGTTACAGACCATGGAAAAATCCACAGAAGTGATTCTCCATATTGTGTCTGTTCTCGTCGAAGCATAGAAAATGTTTATACCGGTGTTCCAGGGGGGGGTGGATCTCCCCCTGGACAGCGATTCTTTTTTTCAACACCTGGAACGTATGACACGGCGGATGGGAAAGGAAGGCCGCTATGCCTTTTCCCGGACCTCTCCCACAACTGTCCACATTTCTTCAAACCGATTGAATCCATTCGGGTACACATTCAATGACGCGGCCCTTGTAGCTGAACCTCTGCCGGGTGGGGGCATTCATGTCCGCTATCGGGTGAGTTTCATTAAATGGTTTCTGGCCATGCTCTTCCTGTCGTTTCAAGTCCTCATTGCATTTGCCATTCTCATGTTTTTCTATGTTCATCGCCTTCCCGCTGATGTTCAAAGCACGGCTTTTGTGACTTTCTTCGTGGCATTGACATTCTGGGCCCTTGTCTGGCCCCTTGTCATGATCATCATTTATCGGGTGATGCTGTCCCGGATGTTTCAGACTTTGCTTCAGAGTACCGCGTTGTTCAACCGATTCAACAACGGGAGCTTGAAAAAAAGACACCGGATCGGGACCGAATAGAGCACTATTGGTAATTGTTACGAAAGAAAAATAAAAAAAATGGTAAAAAATTTAACATAATGCTTTACTGGATTGTCGAGTTTCGGTAGAATAGCTTTGATTTTCCGTTTTCCATCAAACTAAAGTATCGGGGGTTAGAATGAAAATTCTCAAAGGTTTGGTTATTGTATTGGCAGTAGTGTCTGTCGCATTTCTGATTGGCTGCAAAAGTGAAGCACCGGCTAAGAAGGCACCGGCTGCAGTGGAACAGGCTACTCCGGCTCCGGCTCCCGCCGCTGCTGTTGAAGAAGGCGCACAGACAGAAGAAGTGGCAACGCCGGCTGGCGAAGAGACAACAGAAACAAAGGCTGTTGAAGGGACTGAACAGAAAGCTGAAGAACCTAAAGCTGAAGAACCTAAAGCTGAAGAACCAAAGACAGATAATCCTAAATAGAACTATCAGCCAAATTGCATTGAAGAGGGGGGAAGGCATGCCTTCCCCCCTCTTTTTGTTGATGAGGAATTGATTTTCAGCCGCTTTTATTGCGGATTGATGGCCTGTACCATCTGGTTCTTGTCGCTTTGCCCAATCTGCCGGTGGATTAGCTGACGGAAGAAGGCAGGAAGATGTCTTGGCGAATTTTGGGAACTGTGCCGGTTTCGACGGCTTTTTCAAAGAGAAACCGGACGGCGGCGCGGCCTTCGTTGCCGATATCTACGGAGAAAGAATTGACATAAAGGTCAATGTGGGCGTTGATGACGGACGGATCCAGTTCTTTCGCGTATTTTTGGACGAAAGGATAGGTGTCTTTCCGGTTCCGGAACGCCAGTTTAACAGAATCCCGGAGTGCCGCATCAAATGGGACGCCGATGCTGTCTGCCAGTTCCCGTTTTACTGCGATGCAGCCCAGGGGAATGGCGTGGCCCGTGGTTTTTTCCCACCACTCTCCCAGATCTGCAACTTTTTTCAGGCCCCGTTTCTGATAGGTGAACCGGGTTTCATGGATAATCACCCCGGCATCTACCTCTTTATCCAGTATTGCTTTCTCAATATTGGAGAACAACATGGGAATTACTTCGGCGCATTCCGGGCAGAAGGATTTGAATAAGAGAAAAGCGGTAGTATTCAATCCCGGTACGGCGATCCGGCAGTTTTTCAAGTTGTTGGCCATCAAGGGTTTTTCCGAAATGATGAGGGGGCCACAACCCCGACCCAGGGCGGCACCGGCATTGAGCATCACGTATTCATCCGCCAGTTGGAAATAAGTGAAATAAGAGAGTTTTGTGATATCTGTTTTTCCATTCAGTGCCCAGCGGTTCAGTTCCGCGATGTCACCGATCTGTAGCTCGAATGCCCATGGAAGCTGCACTTGTCCGGACACAATTCCGTAAAACATGAAGGTGTCATTGGGGCAGGAAGAAAATGCCAGTTTCACCCTTTTCAGCCTTCGAGATACGCATAGGTGCAGCCTGCGGCGAACTGCATGGCATTTTCAATTTTCCAACCGGATTTGTCATAAGTGCCGACAAAGTTGGAGATGCCCCGGATTTCCGTGAATTTTACGCCGAACGCGGCGCAGGTATGGGCTACAGCGGCGCCTTCCATGGATTCGCAGACAGGCTGGAACCGTGCGGTACGTTCCGCTTCCAAATCTCTTGTAGCAGTAATTGTGGACACTGTGAGAAAACGGCCTTCATAAACCGACAGTTTTGTCTTTTTTACCAACATTTCCTGGACTTTTTTGCCATGTGGAATCGGGAAAGAATTGTAAAAGTGCTGATCGTCTGTGATAAGCATGGGGAACCCGATATCTTCCATCGTAAGGAACCCGTCTGTAGAACGGACCCCCTCGTCGGCATAGATTTCTTCCGTAGCCACAGCTACATGGCTGATGATAATGCCGCTGCCGGGATAGGCACCGGCAATTCCCGTATTGATCACTTCATCCGGTCTACCGTGATTCAGGAAATACTGCGTCAGGACTAAAGCGCTGTTGGTTTTTCCAACGCCGGTGACCAGGACCGGGGCCTTATCCCCATTCTCGGAATGAAACAGCACGCCGGTTCCCACTTTTTCTTTCTTAAATCCCCCACCAAATCCCTGCACCAGCAGTTCCGCCTCCAGCGGTGTCGCGCATACCAGCAGCCTACTCATTCTGTTCTCCCATTTTTTCAATCAATAAAGTTGTGGAATGATCTTTCGGATCTCCCACAATCATGACTTTTCCACCGATTTCCGCCATCACATGGCGTTCCGGAACCGTGTCCGGTGTGTAATCTGTTCCCTTGAACTGGATGTCCGGTTTCAGGATTCTTAATGTTTCCACCACGGTTTCTTCACCAAAAAAAGTGACAAAATCCACTGCCTGAAAGGCGGCAACCAGCTCCATACGCTCCGAAAGAGGGGTCAAAGGCCGTCCCGGCCCCTTGAGGCGGCGAACTGATTCATTATCATTCAACGCCACCACCAGAATATCACAGTGGGCTTTCGCACTCTGAAAATAACGGACATGACCCACGTGGAGTATGTCGAAACAGCCGTTGGCGAATCCCACTGTTAAACCGTCCTTTCGGGACGATTCAATCAAGTGAGAAAGTTGTTCCCTGGGGTAAATTTTCTGCATTCAATGCCTCTTGAAGTTCAATTTGAGTGACAGCATATGTCCCCTTTTGCATAACGGAAATTCCCCCGCTCACTGTTGCCAGCAAAGCGGCATCTTCCAAATTCAGTGCTGAAGTAAGTGCCAGTGAGAATGCTGCCATGACGCTGTCCCCGGCACCGGACACATCCACCGGTTCCGGTGAGCCGTAAATGGGGAAAGTGGTGTAACTTTTTTCTCCCTGGCGATGAACAGCCATTCCCTTGCTTCCCCGGGTCAGGAGAACAAACCGGCAATCTGCCCACCGGGTCAGTGTTTCCAGTGCTTCCAGTAGACTTTTCCCGTTTTCGGGAATGGGTTTACCCAGGGCGGTGGCTGCCTCTTCTTCGTTGGGTGTGATGGCGGCGGCATGTTTGAACGCGGTAACCCGGTAGCGGGAATCCACGAACACCGGGATACCTCTTTCCATTGCTTCCGGGATCAACCGTTCAGTATTGAATGGCGTCACCGTGTTGTAGCCATAGTCGCTGATGATCACGGCGTCCACCTCATCCAGCACACTCCTTGCCACCCGTAGCAGCTGGAACCGGTGAATCTCACTTTCTCTGTCCACACGGAGCATGTGCTGTTTCGCCCGGTGAATGCCGCCGGCGAGAATCCGGGTCTTTTTCATGGTGTGAACACGGCGGGATTTCTGCAAACAGCGCATATCCATGCCGCTGTTCCAGAATCGGTCGGCAATATGGGTCCCGTCCTCATCCCGGCCCACAATACCAGCTGGAAACGGGGTAGCACCGAGGGACAGTACATTCATGGCAGTATTACCCGCGCATCCTGGAAACCGCTCACTGTGCTCATAGCGACAGATAAAAACCGGTGCTTCCCTTGAAACCCGGTCAATTTCGGTGTACATAAATTCATCCAGCACAATATCTCCGGCAACCAGAACCTTCTTCCCGGAAAATCCGGCAACGGCTGATTTCAGTTTTTCAATATCCATTTCACCGCCTCCAGTAAATTTTCCGCTATAAAATCAGGTTGTTCATGCCAGCTATCCGATTGGTAAGCAAATTCCCCTCTGCCGTAACCGGTGAGAACCAGCACTCCGGTCATCCCGTTGGCTTTTGCCATTTCCACATCGGAAATTTTGTCTCCCACCATTACCGACAGGGATAGATCAATATTGTGTTTTTCCGCTGCCTTCAGAAGCATACCGGGCTTGGGCTTCCGGCATTCACAATCCATGCGGTAGGGCGGCTTCCCCGCTGTGGGGTGGTGGGGACAGTAGAAAATGTCATCCAGTTTTGCTCCGTCCAGTGCCAGGATGGACTCCATCCGTTGATGGACCTGTTTTACCAGTTCTTCCGTAAAATAGCCCCTTGCCACTCCCGCCTGATTGGTCACCACAATGGCCAACCGGTCCGAGCGGTTGATGAGGCGTACCGCTTCCGCGCTGAACGGATAGGGCCGCATTCGGGATAGGTGATTGATGTATCCCACTTCATGGCTAAGGGTGCCATCCCTGTCCATGAATATTGCCCGTTTCTTCTCCATGGCGGTATTGTAGCACGTTCCGGCCGTTCACGGCCTCCGGCCGAATATTGAATGTTGAGTTTTGAGTGTTGAATTGAAGATGAAGCAAAATTCGGGAATTGCCCATTCCCTGTCTTTTGTCACTCATCACCCTTCACTTATCACAGTGCCAGCGGCACGGCGTTACTCATCACTATTTCCGACGCCAGTGGCCTTTTACCCAGTGGCCTTTCTTGTGGTAGTAGCCGGAAACCCAGACATGGCCTACCTTCACTTTCAACCGCCAATAACCGGAAACCCAGACGCCTTTGATGGACAGATGGCCCGGGACCCAGATTTTGCCTGCCGGTACCGGACCAACGGGTTTCCAGTATCCGGGAATCCACACCTTGTTCGGGCCTGGATGCCCCGCAATCCAGACATGATTTTTCTTTTTCTTCAGGCGCCAGTGACCCGGAACCACAACGCCATTTTTAGTTATATGCTTGGGCACAAAAACTGAATGGGCTCTGGGCTTCGGTTTGCGCGGTTTTGGCTTGGGTGGATGGGCCATTGACGATGGCCCCGAAACCATAAACAGCAGGGTTATTACCGCAACAGCCAATGTTCCGAGAATGCAATGCTTCCCTGGTTTCATTTTTGCCTCCTTTTTCCAGATCAAGTAAATTTATTCTATCATACGAGATTCCGCAGATTCAAAAGCCCCGCGCAGACTTGCCCTCCGGGCAGTGTGAGTGGTACTGAAAGTACACGAAAGTGTAGGGGCAAACGAAGTAAAGAGTCGGCCGACGAAATAAGCAAATTTATTTGTTCATGTTGTGTCAGTGGGAAAAAGCGGAACATAAAGTCGAACGTCCAATTAGATAAAGTATGCTATATGGGGGAGCTGCGGAGAAACTATTGGTTATGCGTCTTTTTTCTGTCTTTGATTAACATTGTTTTCGGTTTTTTTCTTTCCAGTCGAATCTGTGTTATAATGCACAACTAAGCTTTTGATGTTGTGCGTGGAAGGAGTTTTGGTATTAACTTCTGTATCCAGTTTTTAGAGAGATGTTTCATGGGGGGGAATTATGAAGCGATTTATCTTTATTTCATTTATTTTCTTGTTTGCGATTACCAGTGCTTTTGCACAAACCTTTACCATTACAGCGACTGCAGGCAGTAATGGCACCATAACACCATCCGGTGCGGTGTCAGTGACTTCCGGTGGAAACCAGACCTTCAGCATCGCCGCTAATACGGGCTATCACATCAGTGATGTTACAGCGGACTCAGTTTCTCTGGGTCCTGTCACCAGCTATACCTTTACCAACGTCACAGCGAACCACACTATCAATGCCACGTTCGCCATCAACACGTATACTGTAACGGCCACAGCCGGCCCCAACGGGTCGCTGGACGGGACAACGCCATCGCCGGTAACCGTGAACCATGGCAGTACCACATCTTTTACTTTCAATGCAGCCACTGGTTATCATGTGGCATCGGTGAGCGGCTGTTCCGGAACAACCTACACCAACACCAGCAACAGTGTGTCCAGCTACAGCTACACTACCGGGGCGATTACCGGTGACTGCACAGTGACTGCCACTTTCGCCATCAACACGTACACCGTAATGGCCACAGCCGGTACCAACGGATCACTGGACGGGACAACGCCATCGCCGGTAACCGTGAACCATGGCAGTACCACATCTTTCACCTTCAATGCGGCCATTGGCTATCACGTGGCCTCAGTGAGCGGTTGTTTCGGAACAACCTACACCAACACCAGCAACGGTGTGTCCAGTTACAGCTACACTACCGGGGCGATCACTGCTGACTGTACAGTGACTGCCACTTTCGCTATCAACAGGTACACCGTAGTGGCCACAGCCGGCCCCAACGGATCACTGGACGGGACAACGCCATCGCCGGTAACCGTGGATTATGGAAATTCGGCCTCCTTCACCTTCAATAGCGATCTCAACCATCATGTGGCATCGGTGAGCGGTTGCTTCGGAACAACCTACACCAACGCCAGCAACAGTGTAACAACTTACACATATACCACCGGGGCGATTACCGGCGACTGTACAGTGGCCGCCAGTTTCGCCATCAACACATATACTGTAACGGCTACAGCCGGCCCCAACGGATCACTGGACGGGACAACACCATCGCCGGTAACCGTAAACCATGGTGCTACCACATCTTTCATCTTCAATGCAGCCACTGGTTATCATGTGGCATCGGTGAGCGGCTGTTTCGGAACAACCTACACCAACACAAGTAATGGCGTGTCCAGTTACAGCTACGTCACCGGGGCGATCACCGGTGACTGCACAGTGACTGCCACTTTTGCCATCAACACGTATACTGTAACAGCCACAGCCGGCACCAACGGATCACTGGACGGGACAACGCCATCACCGGTAACCGTGGATTATGGAAATACGGCTACCTTCACCTTCAACAGCGATGCCCACTATCATGTGGCCTCAGTGAGCGGTTGTTCCGGAACACCATACAGCAACACGTCAAACAGTGTAACGACCTACGGGCAATAACTGCTGACTGTACAGTGACTGCCACCTTCTCCATTGACACCTTTACCGTGACGGCTACAGCCGGCCCCAACGGATCACTGGATGGGACAACGCCATCGCCGGTAACGGTGGATTATGGTGCTAAGCCATCCTTTACCTTTAACAGCGACGCCCACTATCATGTGGCCTCAGTGAGCGGTTGTTCCGGAACAACCTACACCAACACCAGCAACAGCGTGCCCAGCTACACCTATACCACCGGGGCAATCACCGGTGACTGCACAGTAACTGCCACTTTCGCCATCAACACATATACTGTAACGGCCACAGCCGGCACCTACGGATCACTGGACGGGACAACACCATCACCGGTAACCGTGGATTATGGAAATACGGCTACCTTTACCTTCAATAGCGATCTCCACTACCACGTGGCATCGGTGGACGGTTGTTCCGGAACACCATACAGCAACACGTCAAACAGTGTAACGACCTACACCTATACCACCGGGGCAATAACTGCTGACTGTACAGTG
>JAADJC010000076.1 GCA_013151025.1 Acidobacteriota bacterium | reverse complement strand
CTCATTCTCCAATTTCTTTCGCCACCGTTCACCCATCACAGTGCCGAAGGTGTGATATTACCCATCATCTCCTTTCTTACTCAGCCTCACTCCACTTCAACCTTTATTTGCTGCGGGAGGAGATTTGCATAGCTTGGGGAAATCAATTTCATTGATGACGCGTTTTCTTTTCCCCGGTGGCGCACTCTTTGTGGCTGGTGTATGGGGAATTCCCCGCATCCCGGCGACTGTGATTCCTCTGGAAACCTTCGTAGCGCTATTTTTCTTTGTGTCCGTAGCAGCTCTGCTTCTGGCATGGCGATTTCACCGGGACAGTGCCTTTTTCTCCATCCTCGTCATAGCGGGGGCATGGCTGGTAATGGGGGTTGCTCCCGGTCCCCACGGCGGAAACACGCTTCATCGCATTCCCGAATTGCTCACCGGTCTGCTGACGATAGACATTGTTCTTTTCTTTCTGTTCCGGGATCGGGGGTTATTTTCTATTTATGGGCTGGTGAGGTTCCTGTTTGTAGCCATTCAGGTTATTGGTTTTATACTGTTGTTTCAGTCGGGAAACCGGGGAGTAATCGGAGAATGGGTTTCACACTTACCGCACACCATGACGTTTGTGGAGAATGTGCCGTTCATTCTTGTTTCGATTGGCCTGGTCATCCTTTTTATCAATTTTCTGAAGGCGCGATCGCCATTGTCGGCTGGCGGATTCTGGTCACTAATTGCTTCGTTCTATATGATTACTGCGACCCATTCCCGATTCACTGCCACTTTCTGGTCTTTGCTCACCGTCGGGATTCTCGTGGTGGCTATTGTGGAGCAGTCGTTCCAACTGGCGTACCACGACGAACTGACCGGATTGCCTGGCCGCCGTGCGTTGAACGAATTTCTCGCCGCCACATCCGGTCCTTTGACCGCACTGATGGTGGATATTGACCATTTCAAACGCTTTAATGACCGGTATGGCCATGATGTGGGGGATCAGGTGTTGAAACTGGTGGCGTCCCGTCTGGCCGAAGTACGCGGGGGCAGGGCATATCGCTATGGCGGTGAGGAGTTTATTATCGCTTTCCCCGGAAGATCATTGGAAAATGTGTTGTCCCGGGCTGAAGAAGCGCGAGAGGCGGTAAAAAAAGCAGAGTTTGTACTGCGGCGTTCCTGGCAACGCCGAAAGGGTGGCCCAAAGAAACGGAAAAACGGCAAATCTTCCGGGAAACGGCTTTCTGTTACTGTCAGTATCGGCATTGCTGAAACAAGCCGCAAAAATCCGTCTCCCGCTGCGGTTATCAAGGCAGCGGACAAGGCACTTTACCGGGCAAAACGAGCCGGCCGGAACCGTGTGTCCAAATAGCGTGTCAATGATTTTCCGGGGATTTTGATGTTTGTGACTCAAATCACTTTTGATTATTTGCCTTGTTTATGCAAAGTGCTATAGTTTTCTGATAAAGAGTCCGGGGAGGGGTTTGATGAGACGGATTATTTTTACCTTAGCTTTTTTCATTTTCATGAGCTGTTTGGGATTTTCCCAGGGCAAACTGAATTATAAATCGTTTATTCATTCGGAAAAAAACACGCATTCCATCGGGCTGATATTCAGAAATCCGGAGACGGATCCCCGGGCCAGACGTGTGATGAGGGTTTTCCCTGCGGCGAAGTCGGTTGATTACAGTAAGTACAAAGCAACATCCTGTGACAACAGCCAGTATCTCCCCCCGGTGAGCAGTCAGGGTTCTCAGGGATCCTGTGTAGGCTGGGCTGTTGGTTATTACTATAAAACCTATCAGGAAAACAGGGAAAACAATCGTACATCGGCTGCTGAAAGGTCGGATGCCAATAATATCTGCAGTCCGGCATATATCTATAATTTGATTCATGTGAAGGGGGACAACGGCGCATATTTTGATGATGCTTTCATTGTTCTGGATGATCTCGGTTGTTCTTCACTGGCAAAAATGCCGTATACCAGCAGTGATTATACGACATGGCCTTCCACTGATGCGTTTAAGGACGGGATGTATAACCGGACACAGGCACCCACCGGGTATGCAATGAATTATCTCAAACTGGACGATGATTCAGCTCTGGATCAGGTAAAACAACTTTTGTTAAATGGGCACCTCGTGACTCTGGGAATTTCAGTGTATGAGAATTACGACAATATTTCCGATTATAACAATATCTATGCCGTTGCGGATGAGACCGGTACGAATCGAGGAGGGCATGCCCAATGTATCGTCGGTTTTGATGACACCATTGCAACACCTGATGGAACCGGTGCTTTCAGGGTTGTGAATTCATGGGGAACCGGATGGGGTGACAGTGGTTTTTACTGGATGTCCTATGAAGCTGTCAAGTATGGGAGCGACCTTTCCAGCGGATATGCGTACTGGGTGGACGATCGTAATAATTATCAGCCTGTCTGCTATGCTCTTTTCAATGTTACTCATCCTTATTCAAGACAGACAGTACCTGAATTTACCGGTTCCAATGGCCAGAGTTTTGAAATTTTCAATTTTTATATAAATAGTGATGAGTATGACTACCTCCCGTATCCTTCGTCAGATATCGCAGTGGATCTCACGGATATTCATCCTGCAGACTGCGATTATGTTGTTTTCCAGATGAATTATAATTCCGATGGGGATTTAGATCATGGTATGGAGGGGGCAATCAATTTCTGTAAGATTAGTTTTGTGGGTTCCGGAGATCAATATCTGAGTTATGATACACCTGTCGATTTCTATTACAATCAAGGGGGAGAAGCATCTGTTTACTTTACTTCCAGCACCTACAGCATAATAGCAAGTGCTAATGAAGGGGGTGTGATTTCACCTGCGGGGGATTGTACGGCTCCGGAAGGGTCAAACAAGACTTTTGTTCTCCATTCCGATGAGGGATATCATGTCCGGGATGTTCTGGTAGACGGTGTCAGTATCGGTGTTGTAATTTCTTATACATTTCAGAATATCAACTCAAACCACACCATTGAGGCAGAATTTGAAGTGAATCAGGAATTTTACACCATCACGGCCACTGCTGTTTCGGAAGGGGGTGGTATTGATCCGTCCGGGGAAGTGCAAGTGGAACATGGAACCGACCAGAGTTTCACCATCACTCCTGACGAAGGGTATTTTATCAATGATGTTCAGGTGGATGGTCAATCTGTCGGGAGGGTGTCCACTTATCATTTTGAGGATGTAAACGCTTCCCACAGCGTCAAGGCATGGTTTTCCACTTCCCTGAATCCGGAGATAAGTTCTGCGAAAACAAAAACCATTTCTGTTGTGGCACCCTCTGTTGTGCGGTTCAATTGTACAGCCAATGACCCGGACGGGGGAGAAATTCTGCAGTATATCTGGGAGATTCAGGGGAATGAAACTGAGAAAGTTCTGGGGCAAAGCGCTTTTCTGGATTATCAGTTCACCTCGGAAGGGGTTTACACCGTGAAAGTTACGGTTGTTGATGATGAGGGGGAAACCGCCACGGCAACATTGAAAGATGACCGTTCCGGAGAGGCAAAAATAACGGTTTTCAGGCCGCAGAAGCACCCGGTCGTGATTCCTGTCCTGAACCTTTCGGGGAAAAACAAGGAAATCGCACCTGCCTCAATGGAAACAAATTTCATTAATACAACGAGTCGTGCAACAACTGTGACAATCAAATATCTCGCCGGAGACGGCAGTTCCCTCAGTGAAACAACAAAGCAGATTTCCCCTTATGGCAGACTTGTGCTGGATGGAAATGAAACCCTTCCCGCCGGGTGCACGGACGTTGTGAGCTATGCGGATAATTGTCCCCTCGTTTATGCCGCTGTTTCAACGGAAAAAGCGAAAATGACAGCCTACCTTTCGCCCTTCTATTGCGGAAGCCTCGTGATTCCACACATCGCGGAAGAAAGCGATTACTGGGACACTTCCATGTTCCTTGAGGATTTACAGCCAGGTGCAATCAATATCCGAATCTCGGGAAATGACAACAAAAGCAGCTTGAACAAACATGGAAATCTGATTGACCTGGAACCATGTATGCCTCAATCCGCAGGGGAGAATGCAGGTGTCGGACTGGTTGAAACCATATCCAACAACCCCTTCCAGTCACAAAGCAACAGCCTCAGCGGGTTTGAAATGTTTGTTCACAATGGAACAGACGGTGCCGCTGTTGAACTTTCAGGGACGGGCCACCGCACATTATTTCTGCCTCACATTCCGGAGGAAACCGGGATTTTCTGGACCGGCTTTACCCTGGCGAACACGGACGATACCACTGAAGCAAATGTGAATGTTCAGGTATATTCAGCCGACGGGGAATTGAAAGGCGAAAAAACACTCACCATTGCCGCTTCCGGGAAGATTAAAGACACAATTGAAAACATTTTTCCTGACCTTTACGGGCAAATTGCGTGGGGTGTTATTCAATCGGACAGGGACATTGTCGGTATTGAAATCTACGGCACGGTGGATTCCGCAATCTGTGGATTCAACCTGCCTTCAATAGCGACAACGGAAGGGTATCTGCCGGAGATTCTGAACGGCAGCGGTGAATGGACCGGCATTGGTATCACCAACCCGGGCAATAATGAAGCATCCGTCAACATTCAGCTTGTGGATAAGGACGGCAGTGTGAAGGCGGAAAAAACACAGCAGATTGCCTCAAAAAACCGATTCGCGGCGGTGGTTGGCCAGTTATTTGATGGAACAACTATTGCGGACTGAGATTACATCCGCTACAGCTCCGCTTCTCCGGTAATTGGGCTGCTTGTTTCAGGTGACAACGACAGAACCTTTATGACCGCGCTGACCGGGAACAAATAATCAACATAACACCAGAAAAAAAGCCGGCTTTTTAAAGCCGGCTTTTTTATTTTCCACCCATTTCTGCGACGCAGATCAGGGCTGGGCTGTCCGGCGTAAAGGGATCATTCTTGTAATTGCCGAACCACTGTCGGCCCGCAAAACCGGAGCTTGAAAAAGCTTCTTCCAGTTGCGACTTCGTGGCGGGAAAGAGGAGGCATTCACCGGTCTTTTTCGTGCCGGCTGACTTGTTTTCCAGTGTTGTGATGAAGCGGATAGCCATCTTGTCATCTGCCCATCGGTAGCGCCTGAGGAATCGGAAGTTTTCTCCCTCAATGGCCGGAAACTCCGGCAGAAAATCTGCTGAAAGCCGGTCAAAATTCACCAGTTGAAAAATGAAGCGGCCTTCCGGCTTCAACAATCGGGCCACATCGTTAAAAAAACCTTCAATCGCTGTGAAGCCGGGCAGATGGGCAAGGGTGTTCCCAAGGCATATCACGGATGAAAATGAATTTTCCGGGAAATATGTTCCCACAGCTTTCATTCCAAGGGGATAAAAGGGGATATCCCCGGTTGACAACAGCTTTGCCTGAACAAGCATCGCGCTGTCCGGTTCCACCCCGGTGAGATTGTATCCCGATCCGGCCAGGGCCCTGCAAAGCTCTCCTGTGGCACAACCCACGTCCAGAATTGCCGTGTTTTCATCCGGGGCTGGCAGATGCTGTTGAACAAAGCTGAGGGTAACAGGCTTCAGCGGGAAAATCTTTTCGTAAACAGAGACAAGATTTTCATACATTTGATTGACCCGTGTCTTCAGGTAAAAAAATCTGTTCCCGTTCCAGCGCGACACCCTGTGATGTTTTCACCTGTTTTTGAACAAGGGCAATGAGTCCCCGAATATCGGAGGCGGTGGCGTTGCCCAGGTTTACGATAAACCCCCGGTGTTTTGTGGACACCTGGGCATTTCCCACCCGGAGCCCCCCGCAGCCGGACACTTCAATGAGGCGTCCGGCGTAATCGCCGGGAGGACGTTTGAACACACTGCCGCCGTTTGGGAATTCCATGGGAAATTTTCGGTGCCGTTCTTCTTTTATGCGGTTCATTTCAGCACGGATTGCCTTCTCCGGCCTCCGGTCCGAGGCGTTGAATGTCGCCTGCAACACCACCAGTTTATCTTCTTTGAACCGACTGGTACGGTAGCCGAACTCACATTGACGCCCGGTTAGTGAAACTATCCGGTTCGCTGCAGTGACGGCCTGAACGAGGCAGGTGACGTTTTTCATTTCGCCGTCGTTATTTCCGGCGTTCATAATCAACGCGCCCCCCACAGAGCCGGGGATGTCATAGAGAAATTCAAAACCGCTGATACCGTGTTCGGCGGCAAATAGGGCAAGTGTTTCCATGGAAGCCCCGCATTGTGCGACAATCTTACCGTTTTGAAGTTTCAGTTGATTCAGATTTTCGGTGAAAATGGTAATGCCCGGAAGCCCGTCATCCGAAACTATGATGTTTGCGCCGCCGCCGATGAGAAAGAACGGCAGTTTTCGGGAGCGGCACCAGCCGATGAGAACACGAAGTTCCGGCAGTGAAGCGGGGAATACGGCCAGTTCTGCGTTTCCCCCTACTTTGTAAGCCGTATGGGCCTGAACCGGATAGTTTTCCCGGTATGAAATTCCATTTTGCCGCAAAAAAGAAGTTGTTTCCCTCATTCCCACTCCTTAATTTCTCCCGAAACAGTATAGCATTTCCCAGTGTTCAACGATGCCTGCGTATAGATAGCGCGTATTTATCCTCAAGTGACCAAGAGAGCAAAATATTCTGTTATGAAGTATTGTGACGAAAAATCTATTTCTGTCATCACTTTTTTATAAAAGAAAGACAAGATGATATGCAGGTGAGCAGGCGATAAATTTCCATAAGTGTCTGTTTAAAATACACTTTTTGACAGTTCGGTGTGTGTGTGGGACAATCCCATCTGGAATGAAAGTTTCTTTTTGATAGGAGGGGTAATGTACCGGAAGTTTCGTTTAATTGTGATTTCTCTGCTGCTTATTATTTCAATTCCGAGTTTAGCTTTTCAAACTCTGGATAAGTGGGGCAAAGGAATGTTCCTTGATGTACAGATCAAAGATAATATCGCCTATTGTGCCAATGGGCAGTCAGGACTGGTTGTTGTGGACATGACGAATCCAGAAGATCCATCGCGGCTTGCCGAGCTTCCTCTCGGCGGAGAGGCGGACAAAATCAAGGTGTTCGGAGATCTTGCAATTGTAAGACTGAAGAATAGGTGTTCGCTGGCAATTGTCGATATTTCGAACCCACACTATCCGGTGCGATTGGCCATGGTATCGGATGGGCGGCATTTCGTGGATGACTACTTTCTTGCTTTTGATGTGTTTGACAATTTTATAGCCGCATGCACACCCAGGATTTTCGTTCTCTTTGATATTTCCCATCCTGCTTCACCGAAGCTGATGTGTCGGATTGCTTCTGATCAAATGTCGGAGATTCCGCCCATAAATTTTTCATCTGTTTGCTTTGATGATAGAGGGGACATTTTCGTTTCTTCTGATTGGTACCTCTTTTCATTTCTGTTAAATGACCCTGAAGCACTGGAAATCGCGGGCATGTGTGATATTTATGAATGGGTGGTAAGCGATTCTGATGATATTAGCACCCTTGTTCCTGTTGGCAATACGCTTCTCCTTCTTGCAGATCAACTGGTGTCCATTGACATT
>JAADJC010000026.1:7570-10489 GCA_013151025.1 Acidobacteriota bacterium | reverse complement strand
AATCAATTAGGTAAATATGCAGGATTTCGTGCAAGCCTTCTCCTTTAAACACAAACAGAAAGGGAATAGCAAAGAGGAGTGCCCAGAAAGTGCTGGCTTTCCCGAAGTGATGGTGCCAGAAATGGGGCGCCAGGAGGGGGAACAGTGCGATGGACAGCAGTATGCCAAGAAAAGGAATGATGCTCCACAAAGGAAGCCGGGTACCTAGTTCTTCATCGGAATTTTCTTCATGAACAGCTTTCGTTTCTGTTTTTTCAGCGGTGTGGGGTTCCTGGACTTGCGTTGTGACTGTGGTTGTTTCATTTTGCGCACTGGCAGGATCATGTGTCTGTGCAAGTGCCCCGTAAGGTGTGGTTATGAGGAGAATCATCATAATGACGGTCAGTTGGATTCTTTTTCTGATCATGCTTAGCCCCTTCTTTCAGTTTTCCACGCCTATGGTAAGGGATATTTTGTCTGTTGTAAACTTTTAACAAAATGATTAAACTATTGGTGGCTGATATGCGTCAACAGATAACATAAGGAGGATCCTATGTATTTGCGAGTGCGAAAAGAGTTGGGTTTGTCAGTAAAGGCGTTTGCTCAGCTGATCGGTGCTTCAATTCGTGAGGTGGAAAACTGGGAAGCTGGAATTGGAGAACCAGACAGTGAGACTGCGCGTTTTATTTCAGATGTGGATATGAAAATCCGGGTATACAAGAAGATTCGGGATGCTGCCGGCTCAATGGGGTTTTCCGATAAATATACTGAACTTCTGGGTGATATTCGCCGGAAATTTGAAGACCACCGGCCGGAAAAACTTGTAAATCTGGATGTGGATGAAGTACTGGTGAACCATTTGTCTTTTGCAATCGCAGATTATTTCAGTGAACATGGTGTTGGAGAAGCCGAAATTTCCAAGGCGGATCTGGCAAAACATATTTATGAACACATTAAGTTTTTGTTTTAGGAGAATGTAATGCGCCAATGGGCCTTATTTCTGCTGTTGATATCGGTTCCGGCAATGAGTCGCGGGCTTCAGTTTGACCGGATGTCTCATAATTTTGGAAAACTTCTTCAACATAAAGTAGCTCACTGGAGCCCCCAGGTGACGAATAAGACGGATCATCCAATTAAATTGCTTCAGTTGCGTGCAAACTGTGGTTGTACCGTACCGATTCCGGAAAAGAAAATAGTAGCTCCCGGTGAAACGGTAAAAATCAATATAACTTTCGACAGTGGAATGTTTGAAGGACCTCAGGAAAAGATTGTGAAAGTAATAACCGATGAACCGTATGATTACATTCTACTTATCAATGCAAATGTTGTGAAGGCTTATTCGTT
This sequence comes from Acidobacteriota bacterium, assembly GCA_013151025.1. Lineage (GTDB taxonomy): Bacteria > Acidobacteriota > Holophagae > Thermotomaculales > Thermotomaculaceae > UM-FILTER-49-7. Next base: position 9,166 of record JAADJC010000026.1, on the reverse strand, counting down.
TTCTCCACCGGTGATGAATATCCGTAATTTTGAAGGCAAAGCTATTCGGGAAGTAGACCTCTCTACTAATATCGAGGGCAAGCATTTTACGATCGAACGCATGGAAAGTAAAGCGCCGTGCCTTACTCTGAAGAAAAATTCTCCAACAGAAGTCGAGGTGACAGTTACCGGTGATGAATGTGCAGGAGAACATACCGTTCTTTTTTATCTGTCGGGAATGGATAAGCCGGTGTATTACCGGGTCGCTCTGCATTTGATGGGGGAAGTGAAGGTTCAACCCCGTAATGTTCTGTTTATGGGAATCCGTTCCGGCACAAAAGCGGTTCGATCTATTGCCTTGAAATGGTCTGAGGGTGATTATAAAGTTGAAAAAATGACCTGTGATGTTCCATTTGTCAGAATTACAGGCACAAAGCCGATGGAGAACGGGATTCGGATCATGCTGGAAAGCATTCCGGATAAAATGAAAAAGGGATATGGTACCGGGAATCTGAAAATCAGACTCAAAACAGGCTCCGGAAAGGTTGAAAATCTGACTGTACCGGTCGCATTTAATTTACATTGATTGAAAGTTATATAAGTAATGTATAGAAACAACAGGAGGAGACTATGAAACGTTTTCCAGTAATAATGGCGGCAATTCTGTGCTCTGTAGCGGTACTGGCAGCTGGAACCTCTGATGCGGTGATGGTGAAGCTGAACAAACTGAAAGCGGAAACCAGGATTCCCGAATACTACAGTACGGCGTTTATGGCCCTTGCGGATGACCCGGAGAATATGGATTTGCTGGACGCGACTGCTGAAGGCCTGCAATTGATCGGGGCATTGCCAAGAGCCCAGGCTGTCTGTGAACGGATTCTTTCGGAGAAGCCGGGGCGTGTTCAAACGGTGAAGCGGCTGGAAGAGATCAGGAAGACTCTGAAAGAAATAAATACCAGAATCAAACAAGTGCGGCAGAAAATAGAAGAAGATCCGGACAATGGCCAAAATTACGTGACACTTTCTGCCATTTACATCGGTTTGAAAGACTTTGCAAATGCCAGGGTGGCGGTTAATAAGGCAGTGCGGCTTGCACCTTCAAATCCCTTTGCACAGTTGATGAAGAACGCCTATACCCAGCAGTTGGATGAAGCCACGAAGAAGGCGATTGTCCTTTCCCAGGACGCCCTTGGCGCCTATAACAAAGGCCAACTTGCAGAAGCACATACGCTGTTTCAGAGCGCTTTTGCACTGTCGATCATCAGCCCCTTTGTTTATGAAAAATATACCACGTATCTGGTTAAGCAGAAAAAGTTGGGAGGTGCACTTCGTTCGATGGAGGAGCAACACACTATCCATCCAGATCCCGGTCAGTCATTGGAAATGGGAAATCTCTGTTATCTGATGAAAAAATATAATCGTGCTCTTTCGTACTACTCAGAAGAATTCAAGTACGCCTGGTATTCTCCAAAAGCGCATTACAATATGGGGCTTTGCCTGGTGAAGTTGGGGGACAAGGACGGCGCGAAAGAGCAATTTGATATTGCCTTCAAGCAAATGCCGAAGCTCAGGGAGTTGAAAACGAATACGGTAATTATCCGGGGAGTGAAATTCGAG
>JAADJC010000026.1:0-7539 GCA_013151025.1 Acidobacteriota bacterium | reverse complement strand
TTATTGACTATTGCCGGCTTTGCTGCAGATGGATTTCAGGCCACTTATTCCGTCAAGGTGACATCGGGATCCAGCCACGAGTATCAAGAGGTGATAACCATCTGTGGGGACTCTATGCGCATTCAACTTTCTGCAGACCGCTTTCTACTCTTTGACAAAAAAAAAGGTCTTGCCTGGAAAGTCAATACCAGGTCAAACGAGGCGGTTGCATACACTTTTAATGACAACCAGCCCTTTTATCAGCAATTCCTGATAGCATACGGATTGATGGATAACAGGGGCCAGTTGATTTTTCCCCAGGTAATTTTCAAACGAACAGGAAACCGGAAAGTTGTGCAGAATGTGCCCTGTTTTGAAGCGAAACTCCCCGGCGAATTCATGAATTCAACGACGACTGTCTGGATGCCGGAAAAGGCTGTGAAAAGAGGTGGAGAGCGTTTTTTTCAGTTTATGTCTTTTTTCACGGGGAACGGGGATTTTCTGGATCTGATTCGCCATGCTACCGGTTTTCCCCGGCGGATCATCAGCCGGGTTCAGCTGAACAGCAGTGTGACTGTCAACCGGCAAACGCTGCTTCAGATTGTAAATGTGCCTTGCGAGGCGGTTTTCTTTAAACTCCCGAAAGAGCTAAGGGTTCATAAGGCTCAACCTTCCGGTGTTCCACTTCGCAGTTTTTGAATAAGGATTGTGTAGCCCGGGTATGTGATGTGGTCAGGTTCGTGGTATAAGCCGGTATTTTCTGGAAGACGGAGAACCATGAGGTTGCCCTGGGAGGAATAGGTGAAGGTAACGCAAAAGGTTTCTTTCCTGGTAATCGGAATTATTATAGTAGTTACGGGAGGGATATACTTTTTTCTCCACGAGATTGAGCTCAGGACGATGGAATCCGACTTTCGGACAATTTCTTTCGGCAGCTTGACTGTGGAGATCCCCCAATCTTTCGGGTCGGCAAGAACAAAGGATAGTGCAGGGTGGCATGTCTCGACTTTCCGGAACCGAAAGGTCGGCACCTTCAAACTGGCCACAGCTCCGGCTTCGTCGAGCTATTTTAGAAAGGGTGCGATTCGTTATTTCTCAATGAAGCGATTTCCGGAACACACCGCGATTTACCGTGCGAAGAGTAGTTTATGGTTTGCAAAATATATAGATGACAGCATTCCCGGGATACTGGTTATCCGAACCCGGGGGAAAGGACGCGTTTTTACGTATTTCTTCAATTATGACAACACGGCATACTGGCTTTCCTTTTCTACCGGCCGATCTCTCAGAACTTATGCCGCGTTATTTTTTCAGGTGATTTCTTCTCTCAAAGTGAATGGGCAAAATCTGCACGGGCCGGGCTTCCAGTCAGAATTATCTTCAATTTGCAGGGAGGGCTATTTTATCTTCTGCCAGCCCATTCTTTTCTTTCTGTTGTTGCCCATAAGTATTGTCCTGCTGGTTATCTGGTTGTCCGGCATGGTCAGCAAACGGATGGGGCGCCTACCCGGTATAGAAACATTGAATACTCTTCAACCCTTCTACACGGAAGAAAATGTTTCTGTATTCTTGAAGATGAAGGGGAAAAATCAGATTATGAGCTTTGCACTTACGGCCAATACCACTGGAATTCAGTTATTTCAATTTAAGAGACTTTTCATTGAGATATCAAGGAAGAAAATCAGGCAGTGGGAAACAATAGAGGGGAATGGATGGTTTGGCGGTCCTTATCTTCAGGTAAAAGCACCCGCTGAAGAACTGGTTCGGGCTAAACAGCGTTTAATCCGGTTCACAGGGATGATGACAGTAAGGATTTATTCTGACCACCCGGAAATGCTGCATCAATATCTGACATAATCTATTTTTGGAAATCAATTAACCTGAATCTTCAGTTGACCATATTCACCGTCGTATCCCGGTGGATCGAAGGTAAACCGATTGGCTTGAACGGCAAGAATGCATGCTACCACAGGTTCCGGAAGGTCTTTGAGACGGGACATAAGTTCAGAGGCAGGAAATTGCCACAGTGCAATTTCATTTTCGCATGCTTCAATTGCAGTTTGATAGAGCTTCAGTACACGTTTTCCTGAAACGGATTTTTGCCCGAGACCAACCGCAATGACTTCCACCAGTGGGATGAGATGCTGAAATTGGCGGACTGATAGATGCTTGTTCACCGGGCGTTTCTGTGTGCGGACCAATTCCAGTACCCGGTCCATGACACCGATGGTGAGAGGTTTGCCGCAGATCGGGCAGAGGCCATTGCCGGTTCCCGGTTCAATAAAAATGCCGTCGTGGGTGTGGCCGACTTTTCCTTTCCGGTGCCCGGTGCCGAAGTATTTTCCTTCCCTGGGATTGAATTCGTAGGTACGGAGGATGCTGTCGCGTTCCGTCAACGCGTTGCGGATTCCGCTGAAATCCATGCTTTTTACATTCAGCAGGGTGAATTCCCGACCAATTCTGTTCAAGGCGGCTGAGTGGCAGTCACTGTTGCTGATAAAGTTCAGGGAACGGCATTCCGGGATCCGGTCCAGCATTTCAGGGTCAGCACTGAGCCCGGTTTCAATCAAGCGAATATGATTCGTAAAATCGCCAAAGAACTCTTCCATGTACGTAATCGGGTTGTGGGAACCATAGATCCCATCCGGTGTCATTGCATGGGCAGGGAAGGCAAGTACGTCGGGTGCTGCATCTATTACGTTTTCCAGAAACCGACTGACTTCAACGGGTGATCCCAGTTTTACAAATGGACGGCCGATTGTATTTTTAGCCTTGTATTTTTTCAGCAAGCAGGTCACCGCATCAGTGGTATGAAAATCGGGATACAAAAATACCACATGAACGGATTTACGGGTTCGGGATGATGGTAACAGCGGTGCGGTAAGAACGATTTCATTCTGGAGGATAAATCTTGCGTGTGGGTGGATTGGGAGTTGATAGATGCCTTTGGCAGTTTCCTGAAGCTGTTCCCGAAGCTGAGCATTCCATGCGGGGTGAAGGCAGTCTCCGGTGCCGAATACATCAATTCCTTTCAAAGCCATGGTTGTTGCAACAGCATTCAGGTTAATTTTTCCTACTCCGCCTGAATAGCCGGAGTGAGAATGGAGATCCACGGCAATCTGCATGAAATAATCCTTCAATGGATCGGGAAATCCCCGATAAAAAAAGGGGCCGGTTTCTGGCCGGCCCCTTTCATATTCATAACAAATTCCTGATTATGCCTCAAAATCCTCGTAGGACATATTAGCCAGATGGCTGTAATGGCGATACCGATTACGGATAAATCGGGCTGCGCTGTCGAGGTATTCTTTTGCCACATCGGGATGAGATTCCGTCAACATTTTGAACCGGCGTTGCCCCATGTAAAAGTCCTGCAGCGGTTTCGTGGGCTCTTTGCTGTCAATCTGGAGCGGATTCTTCTTTTCGGCTGCAAGCAGGGGGTTGTAGCGGTAAAGCATCCAATAGCCGGAATCAACTGCCAGTTTTGCGTGTTCCGGTCCTTTCTCCATATTGATACCATGTTCAATGCAGTTGGAATAGGCGATAATAATGGATGATCCCGGGTAAGCTGCGGCTTCCCGCATAGCTTTTAGCGTCTGGTTCATATTGGCACCGAATGAGACGGATGCCACATAGACGTTGCCATAGGACATGGCCATCATACCCAGATCCTTCTTCTGGACCTCTTTTCCCAGTGCTGCGAATTTCGCTACTGCGCCCATGAAGGTAGCTTTGGACCGCTGTCCGCCTGTGTTGGAATATACTTCGGTGTCCAGAACCAGTACATTGATGTCCTGGCCGGATGCCAGCGCGTGGTCCAGGCCGCCGTAGCCGATATCATATGCCCAACCATCTCCACCGACGATCCAGACAGCTTTGTACTTCAGGTAGCTGATGTTTTCCAGTAGCTGCTCTTCCAGGCTGTCTTCGGGTGATCCTTTCAGCGCTTCTTTGAGTTTGTCAACAGCATTTCGTGTCTGATTGAACTTATCCCGGTTTCCACGTTGTTCATCCAGTGGTGCGATTTCATTCAGCATTTCCCGGATTTCCGGTTTGGTGCCGCTTGCCGCAAGGAGTTTTTCCCGTAATTCAAAAGCAATGCCATTTAGATGGTCTACAGACAACCGCATGCCAAGGCCATATTCCGCATTGTCTTCAAAAAGGGAGTTGCCCCATGCCGGGCCTTCGCCACGGCTGTTTCGGCAAAATGGGATGGTAGGCGCTGTGCCGCCCCAGATAGAGGAGCAACCTGTTGCGTTGGCCTGGATGGTGTGGTCACCCTGAAGCATGGTCATCAATTTGACATATGGTGTTTCACCGCAGCCCGGGCATGCACCGGAGAACTCCAGCAGAGGCTGTTCCAGCATGGTGGTGCGAATGGTTTTGTCGCTGATAAATTCTTCCGGGGAATAGCGGTGTTTCATAAATTCATCATAGCTTTCCCGGAGGGGCTTCAGGATCGTTTCTTTCTGAACCATGCTCAGTGCTTTTTCACCTCTTTTCCCGGGGCAGACGTTGAAACAGACACCACAACCGGTACAATCATCCGGTGCAACCTGGATTCGGAACCGGTATTTTCCGTCTTTGTTGTCTTTGTGATTAAATTTAAGTGTCTGGTACTTATCATCCGGTAGCCCGATCTCATCTACGTGATCCACTGTGGCCAGGATGGCTGCGTGGGGGCAGACAAAGGCACATTGTGCGCATTGAATGCAGTTATCCGGATTCCAGTCCGGGAGCCGAACCGCGATAGAGCGTTTCTCGTAGCGGGTGGTTCCGGTGGGGAAAATGCCATCTGCCGGAACTTTACTTACAGGAACAGTGTTGCCGTCAAAATGCATCACCGGTTTAATTACATTGTTGATGAAGGGTTCACTTTCTTTGTCTTCAGATGCCACATCAATATGCCAGTCGGATTCGGTGAAGTCTTCAACCGTGGCCGGAACCGGTACTTCATGAAGCTCTGCAAGACCCTTGTTCATGGCTTCGATGTTGAGGTTGACAATCTTTTCGCCTTTCCTGGAGTAGGTTTTTCGGATGGAGTCTTCGATAGCCTTTTTAAACATATCTTCCGGCAGAATCCCGGTCAATTTGAAAAAAGCAGTCTGCATGATGACGTTAATCCGTTCTCCAAGGCCAATTTCCGCCGCCAGTTTATGGGCATTGATAATGTAAACCTTCAATTTCTTGTTGATGATGGTTTCCAGGTCATTTTTTGGGAAACGACCCAGTACCTTGTCCGGGGTTTCAATGCTGTTGATCAGGACGATCCCACCTTCTTTGATGCCCCGCAACACATCCAGGGTTCCGATGTATTCCTTTTTATGAATTGCAACGAAGTCCGGTTTCGTGATGAGATAGGGAGAGAGAATGGGCACATCGGAAAACCGAAGATGGCTGACGGTAATGCCACCGGCTTTCTTGGAGTCATACTCAAAATAACCCTGGGCATCTTTCCCCGCCACATCACCGATAATTTTGATGGAGTTCTTGTTTGCACCGACTGTACCGTCGGAACCCAGCCCGAAGAACTTTGCCCGGTACACAGATGTCGGTTCGGCATCGAAAGACTCGTCGTATGGAAGAGACCTGTGGGTTACATCGTCTTCAATGCCCAGTGTAAAGTGATGAATCGTTTTGTCTGCCGGCGTTTGAGAGACATAGTCAAATGCACCTTTCAGCATAGCCGGGGTAAATTCCTTTGAAGAGAGACCGTAGATGCCCCCAAGGACTTCCGGTTTGTCGTTTAGGCTCAGTAAACCCAGCTTGATCTGCTGATCCACTGCCGCTACGACGTCGAGGTAGAGCGGTTCACCGATGGAACCGTGTTCCCGGGTACGATCCAGGACAATAATTTTTCTTGCGGTTTTGGGAAGAGCCTGGAAGAACCGTTCCCGGTCGAACGGACGATACAGGCGAACTTTGATTACGCCTGTTTTGTATCCCTGGCTATTCAGTTTTCGCACGGTTTCTTCAGCCGTATCGCTGCCGGATCCCATAATGACCACAACGGATTCTGCATCTTTGTCACCCACATAGTCAAAGGCGTGATACCGGCGGCCGGTCAATTTTTCAAACCGCTCGCAATATTTGTCAAAAATTGCCGGGAATTTATCATAATAAGGATTCTGGGCTTCCCGGTTCTGGAAAAAGATATCGGGATTTTCCGCCGTGCCGCGAAGGGTAGGGGAATCCGGGTTGATGGCCCTTTTTCTCATTCGATTGACATACTTCATCTCCACCATGGCCCGCATGACGTCTTCTGACAGAAGTTCGACCCGGCGAATCTCATGGCTGGTTCTGAATCCGTCAAAAAACTGCAGAATTGGAACCATGGCATCCAGAGTGGTAGCCTGAGCAATGCAGGCCATATCCTGGATTTCCAGCTGATTGGCAGTGGCTATCAGGGAAAATCCTGTTTCTCTGGCTGCCATGACATCCGAATGGTCTCCGAAAATACTCAATGCGTTTGTTGCAACCGTTCGTGCAGAAACATGAAAAACAGTCGGGGTTAATTCACCGGCGATCTTGAACATGTTGGGAAGCATCAACAGTAAACCCTGGGATGCCGTGAATGTGGTGGTCAGGCATCCGGCTGTCAATGCGCCATGAACTGCACCGGAAGCGCCGCCTTCTGACTGCATCTCATACACTCGTGGAATCTGGCCGAAGATGTTTTTCTTGTTCTGGGATGAAAGTGCGTCGGAAATCTCTCCCATGGGGGAGGACGGGGTGATAGGATAAATCGCAATAATTTCATTCATTGCGTGGGCTACTCTCGCCGCAGCAGTATTGCCGTCAATAGAAGCTTTTGTGATGGTTTGTTCAGACATAATCCCTCCTCTTTCAAAAGCGGTAACATTCTAACAGATGGAAAGGTGTGCGTGAACCCGGTTTTTTCGAAAGTTTTTATTAAATTTTTATTGCAGATAAGGATGGCTGATGTTGAAATATTGTAGTAGAAATCACTATGATAAAAGACCGGGTTTTGATATAGTTTTTATGTAGAAAATAATCAGGAGGGGATTCATGCGGAAACTTTTTGTGATACTGCTTCTTATCATGAGCGTTGGGGGCTGGATGGCATGTAACAACAAAGGTACGAAACAGGATCAGTCAGCAGAAAATCAGGGAAATACAATTTCTCCTGAAGCATTGAGCGAGTCACTGGCCGAATTAAATGAGCTGAAAACGAAATTTGATGCTGCTGAAGCGAAAAAGGATAAAGACGACCTCATGAATCAGCTCTCAGTTAAAGTACAACTGCTGCTCTCGAAGGCTCCCAATAACCCCGAGGTTAATGCGATGATGGATGAGGTGCAGATGTATTATGCAATGGAATGGGCAAAGCAGGGAAAGTATAAAAAGGCGATAGAAATTATCGATAATGTTCTTCAATTCTCTCCTGGCAATGCGAGGGCGATCAAAATGAAGGCCCAATTCGAAGATTGGCAGTTTATGACCAAAGATGAGTTTAAGAAGATTAAGAAACATATGTACATGGACGAAGTGACGGAGCTTGCAGGATATCCCCTGAGGAAAGAGGCAAAGAAGGATAGA
>JAADJC010000090.1 GCA_013151025.1 Acidobacteriota bacterium | reverse complement strand
CGGCAGCGTCAGCCAGGATGTGACGGTAACCGTGAATGCGGCTGCACCGACCATTGATAGTTACAGTGCCAGTCCGACAACCATTACATCGGGCGGCAGTGCGACATTGAGCTGGAACACCACCAATGCCACGAGCTGTACCATCAACGGTTCTTCCGTTGCAGTGGACGGTACCATGACGGTGAGTCCGACGACGACAACAACCTACACATTGACGGCTACAGGCAGCGGCGGCAGCGTCAGTCAGGATGTGACGGTAACCGTGAATGCGGCTGCACCAACCATTGACAGTTACAGTGCCAGTCCGACAACCATTACATCCGGCGGCAGCGCGACATTGAGCTGGAACACCACCAATGCCACCAGCTGTACCATCAACGGATCTTCCGTTGCGGTGGACGGCACCATGACTGTGAGCCCGACAAGCACCACGACCTACACGCTGACAGCAACGGGTGACGGTGGCAGTGTCAGTCAGGATGTGACCGTGACAGTCAATCCGGCATCCGGTACCGTTGAAACCCGGACTTTCAGCTCCGGTGATGTTCCGAAATCCATACCGGACAACAATTCAACTGGTGTGACTTCCACACTGGTATTGAATGACGGCCACAGTATTCAGGATTTCCAGGTTACTGTAAACATTACCCATACCTATATCGGAGACCTGGTTGTATCCCTGATTTCTCCATCGGGAACGGAAGTAACTCTCTCCAACCGGGAAGGTGGTTCGGCCAATGATATTAACAAGACCTATACGCTTACCAATTTCAACGGTCAGGATGCGGTTGGAACCTGGACATTGAAAGTGAAGGATTTGGCAAGATATGACACCGGAACCATTGACAGTTGGTCATTGACAGTTAAGGCGACATACACCAGTTCTACCCACGATTTCGCCAGTACGGATACCCCGATATCCATTCCGGACAACAACTCAACCGGTATTACAAGTACCCTCAATGTAAGTGCGAGCGCCACGGTTACCAGTTTTGATGTGACTGTGAATATTACGCACACCTACATTGGTGACCTGGTTGTGACTCTGTATGCACCCAATGGCGCTTCCACGGTACTTTCCGACCGGGAAGGCGGTTCAGCCAATGACATTAACAAGACGTGGACAGTGACAGCGAGCAGTGGCCTTGCAATCCACGGAGACTGGAAGTTGAAGGTTACAGACAATGCCGGCGCGGACGTTGGTACACTGGACAACTGGAAGCTCTCATTTGCCTATTGATGAATAACAAATGAACCTAAAAAAGGGCGCGGGGTTTCTCCCGCGTCCTTTTTTGTTTTAATAGATTCATAGATTTTCTCCCGGCAACTGTGAGGGAAGTCTGAGTCTAAGTCTAAGTTTAAGTTTGAGTTTAGAGAAGACAGATTATGGTTAACTCTTTGATTTTCTCCACATGCACACGCACTTTCACTCGCACTTAATTTGTACAAAATTTCAAATAACTTTGGATAGAAATCTTTGTACTTGAACAGAGAAAGGCAATCGTTTATCCTGAACTTGAAAATTTGAAAAAGATGGGTGGTATGCAAGAGATCGGTTTGCAGTTGAAAAAACAACGTGAAGAAAAAGGGCTGACGTTGAGGGATATTGAAAAATCCACCAAGATCAGCATTAGATTGTTAAAAAGTATCGAAGCCGGGGATTTTGGAGCACTTCCTTCCGGCTTATTTGCCCGGAATTTTATCCGCCAGTATTGCAAAACAATTGGAATGCCATCGGAACCGATTCTGGAAAAGGTCTTTGTGGTGGAGCAGGGACTTGCGGAATTTGAAAATATTCCTGAGAAAAAGTTTCATCGGGGAATTATCGGCATTATTGTTGTGATCCTTCTTGTTGCAGGCGGATTCTGGGGGTACAAGCGGGGGCTGTGGCACATCCAGTCTTCGGCTGGAAGTACAGATATTAAATCTGTGACTTCCACATCTTCGTTAGTTCCAGACAGGCAGACAGGGTTGCTGGAGGGTGGAAACACTTCCGAAACTATTCTGAAACAAAAAAAAGGGGTTGACGGCCGCATACAAATTACAAAAACTTTACCTGCATACTCCGCCGATGAAAGGGTCGGCAAGGCTTCCGGGGTTCATCAAATTTCAAATCGGTCAAACATCTCCGGTTCTGCAGATAGTCAAATTCCGAATTCTTCCACCGTCATTGAGAATGTAAAGTCAAGTTTCCCTGTTCGTTTTGAAGCGGATGAGAAATGCTGGATCCATCTGAGATGCTCGGATAAGGAGATGGATTTTATTCTGATGAAGGGAGAGCTATATACGACCACCTGCTCGGATTTTGCAGTTATCAGTGTTGGGAACGCAGAGCATATACGGGTATTTGTGAATAATGAAAGAGTGACCTTCCCTGCGGGCCAGAGAGTGGTGAAGGATTTCGTATTAAGGAAGAGCGGTCAAAACCGTGACTGAGCGGCCATGTTGGATCTGAAGAAGAAAATACTGGACGGCAGTATACCATCCGATGTATTGTCTGCCATTGCCGCTCTTACATTCCCATTGCCTCCTGACCAGATACTTGCGCTGTTCCCTGTTGTCCATAAGAAGGGCGGTGCGGGTATTCAGGAAGCTGTTTCCCGCTCTTTTTCTGAAATATCGGTGGATGTGGTCAGCGATTTTTTGATTCATACCAATGACACAGAGGCACTGACTTTCTATTTTGAGATTATCTCGGATGGGGGCCAGGAGAATACAGAAAAATATTATCTTGATATTGCGAGAAACCCGACCTGCAATGGCGAAATTCTTGAGAAAATGGCAACTCTTTCTTCAAGTATTGTCGTTAATTATTTATTGAATAATCATGCAATTCTGAAGTCATATCCAAAGGTATTTGAAAGTCTTGTGGAAAATGAGTCTTTGTCTCCGGCCCAGTCCCGGCGATTGCAGGAATATCTTAAATATGGCCTGGTTGGTGAAAAGGCTGCCGCAGCGGCGGAAATGCAAGTCCTGGAAGAATCAGAGGAGACTGTTGTTGCAGAAGATCCTGGGGTAGCGGAAACTGGATTTTCCGGAAAAGTACTTGAGGCTTATTCTGAATTAACAGTTGAAGAAAGCGAAGAGGTTCTGGACGCGCCTTCCGCTATAGAAATCGAAGACGATATGGATCTCAACACCTACCAGAAACTGTTGAAGATGAATGTTTCCCAGAAAATAGGACGGGCATTAAAGGGGAACAAGGAAGAGCGCACAATATTGATCCGCGATTCAAATCGTACCGTGGCATTAGCGGTTATGCAGAGTCCCAAGTTGACGGAGAAGGAAGCGGAGGTGATTTCCGCCATGAGAAACGTACACCGGGATGTATTGCGCGCACTCGCAGCCAATCGCGTTTTTATGAAAAAATACAAAGTTGTGGCAAGCCTGGTCAGGAACCCAAAAGTTCCCCAGGATATTTCCCTGGGACTGCTTCATCGTTTGACAGATCGGGATCTGCAATTGATCAATCGGGACCGATCCTTGTCGGAATTTGTGCGTCGTGCTGCGCAGAGAATATTAAGGGGGCGTAAAAAATATTGATAAAACTATTTACATCAAGCAGTAATTTCCTATAATGTAATTAGTTATATGAGGTGATGAGTGAATTATTATGATTTATTGCAAGTCAACAAGAATGCATCGCAGGGTGAAATATCCAGTGCCTTTCGTAAGCTGATCAAGCAGCATCACCCGGACAGGTATTCCGATCCTGAGGAAAAGGCGGATGCGGAAAAGCTGTTTCAGAAGATTACTGCCGCATTTAACGTGTTGAAGGATCCGGAAAAAAGGGCTGCTTATAATCAGACCCTTGATTCAGATAAAGAATCCGTGCAGCAGACAGACACGAAAGAACAGGCTGTGCAGTTTTTCAAGAACGGTCTTCACCAATTGAATAACCTTGCTAACAATAAGATGGCAGAGGAGTTTTTCAAAAAAGCAGTATATCTGGACAAAGATAATGCAAAGTATCTGTTTTACCTTGCAACCGTTATGAGCGCTGACCCCAGAAAGCGGCGGAAGGCGATGGAACACTTGGAAAAAGCAGTCACTCTTGATCCGTTTTCAGCCGATTATCGTGCCCGAATTGGGACAATCTATCTCAATGGCGGCATGAAGACAAGGGCGGTTAAATATTTTCAAAAAGCATTAAAACTGGATGAATCATGCCAGGAAGCGATAGATGGACTGGCTAATTTGGGAATAGAGGTTTCCGGGGACGATGGCGGAAAGGGTTTTTTTTCAAAGTTATTCAGCAGGAAGTAGATTATGACTTGTACTTTTTTTGGGAAAACAGATGTGGGAATGAAACGAAATCATAACGAAGACGCATTTCTTACGGATCCGGAACTGGGTTTCGCAGTGGTAGCGGATGGAATGGGCGGGCATGCTGCCGGAGAAGTAGCTTCAGAGCTTGCAGTGGACAGGATTTCATCATTTCTGGGACAGGTACACGGCAATGAAGATATTACATGGCCATATAAGTATGATATTGCGTTTTCCCTTAACGCAAATAAATTGATGGTGGGAATTAAACTGGCAAATGATGCAATTTTGTCAAGGGTTGCCGGCGACTCAAAGCTGAATGGCATGGGAACGACAATTGTGGCTGCTCTTTTTGAGGGGGACAATGCCACCATAGCCCACGTGGGAGACAGCCGTGCCTATCTCTATCGGAAAAACAGGCTGTCTCTTTTGACAAATGATCACTCCTGGGTCTCTGAGCAGGTTAGAAGGGGCCTGATTACCGAAGAACAAGCCCGTGTTCACCCTATGAAAAATGTGGTTACACAGGCTCTTGGCGGTGCAGAGCGCCTTTCTGTGGAGATAGATGAATTGCCGTTGGAGCCGGGCGACCTTCTATTGCTCTGTAGCGACGGGTTGAATTCAATGGTGCCTGGGGATGTGATGGAAGAGGTTTTTACCGAATATCATCAGAACCCGGAGGAATTGATTGACAGGTTTATTCATGAAGCAAACGAACGAGGGGGAGATGACAACATTACCATAGTTGTGGTCCGGGAGGAACCATAGGTGGTTATTTATATGTTGACAAGAGGGAGGTTTGTGAGCTATTGTGTTTTTTAACAAGTTTATATAAATAAAATTGGGAAGGTGGAATGTGATATTTGGAAAAAAGAAACAGCTGGTGGGTCTGGATATTGGCTCCACTGCCATCAAGTTGGTGGAATTGAAACAGCTTGATAAGGAGGGGATGCGATATCGTCTGGTTAATGTCGGGGTGGAACCGGTTCCTCCGGAGAGTATTGTGGATGGCGCTATCATGGATTCCTTTGCTGTGGCAGATGCAGTTCGACGGCTGTTTGAAAAAACAGGGGCCAAGGCTGCGAAGGCTGCAGTGGCTGTGTCAGGAAATGGCGTCATCATCAAAAAAATGCTGCTTCCGCAGATGTCCATGGAAGAGCTGAATGAGTCTATTCGCTGGGAAGCCGAGCAGTATATTCCATTTGAGATTGACGAAGTGAACCTGGACTACGAGATTGTATCCGGGGAAGAACGCCAGGATGGGCAGATGGAAGTTATTCTTGCTGCCGCAAAAAAGGATGTCATCAGTGAATATACCGGGGTGGTGGTTCAGGCCGGTAAAGAACCAGGGGTTGTGGACGTGGCAGCTTTTGCCCTCCAGAACACCACCGAACTCAATTACAGTGTGGCGGATGAGGTGACGACGGCTCTGATCAACATCGGGGCGGCAACAACCAATATCAATATTATGAGTGGAAACCGTTCCTTGTTCTGGCGCGATCTTTCTATCGGCGGGAATTACTATACCAACGCAATCCAGAAGGAGCTGAATCTCTCGTTTGAAGATGCCGAACTTTTGAAAAGAGGTGGTACTGTTGAGGGGGTTTCATTTGAGAGTGTTATTCCCATACTGAATTCGGTTTCCGAAGATATGGTTGGGGAGTTCCTGAAAACCTTTGAGTTTTTCAAAGCCACTTCGCAGTACACCAACATTGACCGGATCCTTGTTTCAGGAGGATCGGCGCTGGTGTATGGCCTTGAGCAGGTAATTACTGATAAGGTGGGATTCAAAGTGGAGATTTTCAATGCCTTCAAGTCAATTGAAGTGAATGAAAATATGTTTGACGCCCAGTTTATCAATGAAATTTCGTCGATGGCTGCAACCGCAGTTGGGTTGGCGATGAGAAAGGAGATGTAAATGATTCAGATTAATCTTCTTTCCGGCAGAGAGGGGTCCCCCAAGAAGGTTCTGAAAGAGTCTACAGCTGTAACTTCTTTTTCGGGAATCGAAGGTGAATCCAATGCGATTATGATTGTGGCAGCGATTGTGTTCATCGTGGGCCTGGTTGGGGTTGGTGTATGGGGCTATATGCTGCATAGCCGAAAAGAGGCCCTTGTTCAGGACCTCAGCAGAAAGAAACAGGAGCTGAAAACTTATCAGGGCCTTATTGAGCAGGAAAAGCGGTTCAGGGCCCGCAAGGAGATGCTGGAGAGAAAGGAACAGACGATTGTTCAATTAAAGGATCGTCAATCAAAACCGATGAGGTTGCTGGAAGAAATTTATAATCGATGCCCGGACTCAGTCTGGTTTGAGAGTATCGAACAGAAAGGTACTAACGTCACGATCAAAGGGCGGGCCAAAAATACAGAAGCGGCAAACCAGTTTTATCAGGATCTGTCCCAGTCTCCCCTCGTCCATGGAGTCGAATATCCTCTGCTGCAGAAGGATGAAAAGTATCGGATTCCCAACGTCGTCTATTTTGAGATGGTATTGTCTATCAACCAGTCAACCAACCAGTCCTCCAAGCCGGGGATGGGAGCATAAAGGAGTAGATGATGGATAATCTATCCCCGAAAGCCCAGGCAGGAGTGTTGATCGTGTTCTTGATTCTGATTGTTGCTCTGGGTTATTTTATGATATTTAAAGACTGGTATCGCCAGATAGATGCCACCCGTACACAGATTAATAAAGTGGAGGTTGATATCCGGAGGGGCAGGGCTTTGCAGGCAAAAATCAATGAGTTTAACCGCCAGATCAATGATTTGAAGCAAAAACTTGCCAAGCTCAAGGTGATCATGCCCAGCACACTGGAAGCTGGGAAATTGTATGGAAACCTGAACCGGATGGCCAATGACAATCAGGTTTATATTGTCAGCATTAAGGCCGGTAAGAAGACGGCAACCGATGTGTATACTGAGCTGCCATATCAAATGAAACTCAGGTCCCGATACAACGACGTGGGTTCTTTTTTCGCCAACCTTGCGAATTTCCCCAAGATTTTGAATGTGAGGGATCTGTCGATGAAAAAGTTAAAAGCGGAAAATTCAAAGTATTCACTTTCCGTGAATTGTCTGGTTTCCACGTTCATCTACAATGACAAAACAGACATGGATGAAGAAACGGGAGGTGCAAAGTGAAAAGAACCGTAATACTGGTAATTTTCCTGTCGTTGATTGGCGCCTCCGTATTGGCTCAGCAGCAGGAAAAAACTGAAAAAGAAAAAGCGGCCGCAATAAATATTGAAGGTCAATTCAAGTACAGCCCCAAATCCGACAGAGATCCTTTTGTTTCTCCCTTTGACCTTGAACGGTTGAAAGGAAAGAAAAACCGCCGCCC
>JAADJC010000085.1 GCA_013151025.1 Acidobacteriota bacterium | reverse complement strand
GCCGTATCCTTATTGATCTTCCTGCTAAACTATTGCTTCGTTTGGATGGACTGGAAAAACAAAAACAATGAGATGTGGCATGCCCGTTTCTCCTTGTTTCTTTATTTCCGGTTTGTGATCAGATCTGACAGATTCAAGTTCTGAATTTCTCCCGTTATTGTGTCTTCGTACTGGAGGGAGAGGGTGTGGTTTTCGGTTTCAAAGCCGTAGAGGGCACCGATTTCGGGATGGGCAGGGTCGGGCAGCACCGGTTTTTTCAATTCGATGTTGTATAGAAGGTATTGTGTTTCCACGCGGCCGGGGCCGGGATGGGCTGGCATTCGGATGAGGATGACCCATTTTTTGTCCGGGCTGACTTCCACAATCTGGAAGACAGAACCGGTGTCTTTCACCAGCGTTTCTTTTGTGGCGTCGGAATATTCCACGAAAACGGTGTTTCCCCCTTTGTTGATTGTAATGGAGGAAGTTGTTTTTCCAGCATGAAGCGCCGGGGAGGAGAAGGAGAGTTCGGAGAGGCAGGTGTCGTTCCATTTGTTTCCCCGGTACACGGAGCGGATTTTGAGGGAAATCAGCAAGAACAGCTGCACTTTTTTCGGGGCCAGTTCCGAGCGATTCTGAAAGAATGCGGCTCTTGCCTGTTTGAGAAAGGCGGCGATTTTGGCCCTGTCGAAGGGGAAATTGATTTTCTGCTCTACCGTCTGGTCCGCAATGGTGACGGTTTTTTCAACGGGGAATTTCAGTGCATTCAATTCTGTTGCCAGTTCGGTGGCATGGCCTTCAATGAAAAAAGCAGCATAGCAACTGAGTTGAATTTCTCTAATCCGGTTGTTTTTGGCAAAAAGTGCCGGGCTCTTTCCGTAGCCATTGATCAGTTTGATTTTGTCCGGGATTCCCCGCACCGCGACCTGGATTTTCTGCCCGATTCCGCTGTCCGCTTCTCCTTCCGCCCAGCAGGTGGCCGGATTTCTATCAAACAGGTTCTGTGCCCCGTATTTCCCGAACTTCGTCGGGTCTTTCGGCGCGCCTAATTCCGAACTGACAGAATAAAGCTGATGACAGCAATCCGTCAGCATCAGGGTTTCCCACTTCTCTCCCGCCGATGCCGACACCGGCAAAGCAATAAGCAGGAAAACAATGACCAATACCCTGAATTTCCCGAATCCCGTTCTTTTGTCATTCATCACTCATCACCCATCACAGGCGTCGCAGGCGCCTCAATTCTGAAATTCTTTCATCTTTGCCGCATAGCCGGAGAGGGCCTGATGCACCAGATAGTGGACGGTGCCTTCGGTGTGGATGTCTCCGGCGGGGATGCCGGTGAGCAGCTCAATCCCCTCGTCAATGGTATTGACGGCGTAGATGTGAAATTCTCCCCGGTTGACTGCGTCAATGATGGAGCGGCAGAGGTTGAGGTTTTTCACGTTACTGGCCGGGAGCATGACGCCTTGGGTACCGGTGATGCCTTTTTCCCGGCAGACCCGGTAGTAGCCTTCAATTTTATGGTTGACACCACCCACCGGCTGGATTTCCCCGTACTGGTTGACGGAACCGGTGACGGCAATTTCCTGGCGGATGGGAATGTTCCCGATGGCAGACATCAGCGCGTAGAGTTCAGTGGAAGAGGCGGAATCCCCGTCCACGCCGCCGTAGGACTGCTCAAAGCAGACGGTGGCGTTGATGGAAAGGGGGAAGTTGTGGCCGTAGGTACCCTGGATGTAGCCGGAGAGAATCAGCATTCCCTTGTTGTGAATGTTCCCGGACAGTTTGGCTTCCCGTTCGATGTTGACAATGCCATCAGTCCCCAGCGAGACCCGGGCGGTGATGCGGCTGGGGGTGCCGAAAGCGTAAAACTCATAGTCATGTACCGCGAGGCCGTTGACCTGGCCGATTTTTTTTCCCTTCGTGTCGATGAAGATGGTGCCGTCCCGGTAGAATTCGATGGAACGCTCTTCCAGGAGGTTGAACCGCTGAATCCGGGCATGGTTTGCATCTTTCACGTCGTCGGTGCCCACCCGCTTGTGCCCCCGGCTCCGGGCGGTGAAACTGGCTTCCCGCATGATGTCAGCAACAAGGTGAAAGCGGGCAGTGAGTTTTTCCCGGTGGTCCGCCATTCTCACCGATTCGTTGAGCAGGGCTGCCACCGCGTCGGCGGTGAAGGGAAGCAGGTTCTCGTCGTTGCAGATTTTTTTCAGGACGGTGAGGTAGTCCCGGACATTGTCGTCGTTAATGGCAATGTAGCCGTTGAATTCGGACAGAACCTTGAAGATTTTTTTGAATTCATCGTCTTTGCTGTAGAGGGTGTAGTACACCCCTTCATCCCCCAGGATGATGACCTTGACGCTGATGGGGACCGGGGCGGGCTGCAGGGTGATGGCGTGAAGAATATCCTCCGTTTCCCGTTCAATCTGGAGCAGTTTGTGCTTCAGCGTCCGTTTCAGTTTGGACCAGACGCCGCCGCCGGACTGGAACAGGTCCGTGGCGTTGACTACAAGATAACCGCCGTTGGCTTTTAGCAGCGATCCGGGGCGAATCTCAAGAAATGTGGCGGTTTTCCGCCCCTGGGCATCACTGGCGGTGTCGATGGTGCCGAAGAGGTTTGCGCCGCTGGGGGTGCGTTCCAGGATGACCGGAGCGCCGTCTGCGCCGCCGTTGTCCACCGCCACATTCACCGACAGTTCCGGGAAGAGATTTTCTGTCGGGATGTCACCGTTGATGGCATCAAGGAAGGGGTAAATCCGTTCTTTTATGTGTTCGGTGACGGTTTTCAGGTAGCTGGATAGATCGTGTTCCACCTGCTGCTGCACCCGGGTAAAGCAGCGTTCCACAATGGGAATGACGGTTTTCAGGTTGTACGCCCGAAGCTGCCGGTTGAGGGAAGTTTTTTCCCGCTCCATCTCCAGCGCGATGCCGTTGAATTTTTCCAGGAGACTGTCGCGGATTCCAATGAGTTTGTGCATGTCCGCTTCCGAAATTTTTCCTTCCGCCGCAAGGGTACGTACATCATCCATGGACAGGACTTTCCCATCAATTTCCGGCAAAACATCGGTCTGAAGCGTGTCTCCTGCCCGCTGCTGAATCAATTTGAAATTCTGTGCGCCGGCTTCTTTTTCAAATTCCATGAGCAAGTCGTTTTCCCGGGAAGAAACCGAAGCAACAATTTGTTTGGTTTCTTCTTTGTAGTGGGGATCCTCGAAAAGTTTTGGGACATGCTCCTTCATTTCCTTTACCGCGTCCCGGAGGGCAGTGGCAAATACTTTACCTTTCCCGGGAGGAAGAAAAAGAACTTTAGGCTGAATCGGGTCTTCAAAGTTGTGGACAAAACAGATATCGGGGGGCGTGGGCTTTTTTGATGAAAACGTTTCCAGCATAGACTGGAGTGTGGTCATCCGGCCGGTCCCAGAAAGGCCGGTCACGAAGATATTATAGCCGTCATGTTCAATGGAAAGCCCGAACTTCAGGGCTTCCACCGCCTTTGGCTGGCCGACAATGCCGGTAGCGGACTTGATATCGTCTGTAGATTTGAAATTCAATGCCTTACCGGAATATCGAAACTCCAGGTCCGGTGCGGTCAGCTCCCTCATATCCATGCCTCCTTCTGATCAGTTTACAGCAATGTCGGAACCGATTTCCAGCATACGTTCCAGTGGTATCAGTGCTCGCTTTGCGATGGCGGGATCCACTTTTACAGCGTTTTTTCCGGTTTCCAGTGCTTTAAGCACCTTATCAATCGTAATTTTCTTCATATTTCGGCAGACCAGTTTAGGAGAAGCCAGGATGAACTGCTTGTTCGGGACTGCTTTTTTCAGAGGGTGCAGCATGCCTTCTTCCGTAACGATGATAACAATGTTTCCCGGGGCATTTCGCGCCTCAATCATCCTGGAAGTGGAGCACACCACGTCTGCAATCCCAACCACATCCGGCTGGCATTCCGGATGGGCAATGACCAGCGCGTCTTCATGAACGGCTTTGATTTGCAGAATTTCTTCCATCAGTACCCGCTGGTGCACGATACAGTATCCATCCCAGAGGAGCATTTTTTTGCGGGTATGCTGTTGAACAAAACTGCCGAGGTTGGCATCCGGCGCGAAAATAACCGTATCAGAATCAATGGCATTTACCACACGGGCCGCATTGGAGGATGTGCAGCAGTAGTCACTTTCCGCCTTCACTGCGGCAGAAGAGTTAATGTAAGTGACCACCGGAATCCCGGGGTTTTCCGCCTTCAGCTGCCGCAATCCTTCTGCGGTAATTGTGTCTGCCAGGGGGCATCCTGCGTCAATGGCCGGTAGGAGGACGGTTTTTTCCGGTGCCAGAATCTTGCAGGATTCCGCCATGAAGTGAACGCCGCAGAATACCACAGTATTCTGTTCCAGCTTTTTTGCCTTCAATGCCAGCTCGAATGAGTCCCCCACAATATCGGCGACGTCCTGAACCTCAGAACGCTGGTAATTGTGGGCCAGAATAACAACTCCTTTTTCGCGTTTCAGATTGAGAATCTGTTCTGAAATATCTGCTGTCATGAATTTACTCCAGTATTGTGTTGTCAATGAGCCGTGTATGCCCGAAATAAACCGCACACGCCAGCACTGCCCGATCAGTAATTCGGTGTATTGGTTCAAGTGTATGATAATCAACGAGTTCTATATAATCTATTTTTGATGATGCTTGACGTTGAATCTCTTTTTCAGCTTCACTGAGCAAAACAGCCGTGTCCCGTTGCCCCGCCCTGAACCGGGTTTCGACAAGACGAATTGCTCTTGAAAGACAGACCGACTGTTTCCGTTCATCCGGATTCAGGTATACGTTTCGGGATGACATGGCCAGACCGTCTCTTTCCCGGACAATGGGCTCAATATGCATCCGGACGGGCAGGTGAAAGTCGGTAACCATCTGTTCCAGAATCCTTGCCTGCTGAATATCCTTCTGGCCAAAATAGCCGTCGGTAGGCCGAATGATGTTGAACAACTTCAATACAATGGTCATGACGCCTCGGAAGTGGCCCGGCCGCTTTGCCCCGCAAAGGTGGTTGTCCAACCCCTCCGGAACCACATAGGAAGCATAGCCCTCAGGGTACATGTCTTGTTTATCCGGATAAAAGATAAAATCCACCCCGGCTTCTTCTGCCATCTTCTCGTCCCGTTCAAAATTACGGGGATAGCTGTCAAGGTCCTCATTGGGTCCAAACTGGGTGGGGTTGACAAAAATACTGGCGACAACATTGTCTGTCTGTTTTCGGGCTGCCTCCACCAGTGACAGGTGGCCCCGGTGAAGGTATCCCATGGTGGGGACAAAGCCCACACTACCCTTCAAGGCGTTTCGAGTTTCAATCATATCTGAAATAGAAGAAATTACATGCACTTGCGCACAACCTCCTTCTCCAACGCTTTCTTTACCGGCTCAGACAGGTGGCTGGAATGACCGGACTCCGGAAACGTTCCGTTTCGAATCGCCGTTACGTAGTCCAAAAGACCTTTTTCCATGAGAGAACCGGCCTCGGCAAAGGTACGGACAAACTGAAACGGGGCGGTATCGGGTATGGCCAGCAGGTCGTGAAAAACCAGTACCTGCCCCGTGCAACCGGCACCGGCACCGATGCCGATGGTGGGCACATGAACCGCATCCGTTACCATTTTGGCAAGCTCGGCCGGAATACCTTCCAGCACCATGGAAAATACCCCGGCGTCTTCCAGCAGAACCGCGTCCGCCAGCAGCTTCCGTGCCGCGTTCAGCGTTTTCCCCTGAACCTTGAATCCCCCGAATGCCTTGACACTCTGTGGGGTCAGGCCCAGATGGCCCATAACCGGAATGCCGGATTTTACAATAGCCTGAACCCGCTCCGCATATCCGGCACCTTCCAGCTTGACAGCATCCATACCGCCTTCCTGAATAAATCGTCCGGCATTTTCCACCGCCTGCGCGGTGGAAACCTGGTAGGACATAAACGGCATATCCCCAACTGTCAACGGACCATTGGTCCCCCGGGACACCGCTTTACAGTGGTGAATCATGTCTGCCATGGTTACCTTCAGGGTATCTTTGTAGCCCAGTATTACCATGCCCAGAGAATCACCCACAAGGATAATATCCGCTCCTGATCGGAATGCCAGCACCGCCGTAGGATAGTCGTAAGCAGTTACCATTGCGATTTTTTGTTCCGACTGCTTCATTGCCTGAATCTTCGGAGCTGTCATTTTTCCCATTTCTTTCTCCTTTCTCTCCCTCCGTTTTCCGGATAGGAGTAAAGTTTGTTTTTTCGCTTCGTGAAAGAGTAGGAGTAGGGGTAAGAAAAATCAGGAAATTGGTCATTTCCATCCATCACTCATTCACTCTTGTCATCTACAACCACCTACCATCCAACATCCGGTACCTTGCACCGCTCAGGTCGCTATCCGTGGAACATAAAAATTTGATCCCGGTTTCAACTGGTCAAAAAATCGGATCATGTCTTTTGCTACATCCACATTTTCTCCGTTCCAGTCCGGCACCTCGGATACGTCGAAAAATACAATAGGGCACGCAGTGTAACGGTAAAAAAATGAGTGATAGGCTTCAATCAGCGAGTCCAGATATTCCCTTGTCATAAATTCTTCTCCGGTAATGGGAGAATTACGGACGGCACGGAGAATAGTGGACGGTTCCGCATAGAGGTAAACGACCAGGTCCGGCTTCACCCCGGTGGCACTGAGCATGGGATAGATACTGTCGTAAATCTTCTGCTCCTCGTCACTCAGGGTCATGGAGGCGTAAATGCGGCTTTTTTCAATCATGAAGGAAAGTACCGTGTCGGAGGGGGAAAAAAGATCCTGTTCCATCGCCTGTCCCATCTGTTTGAAGCGGCTGACCAGGAAATAGAGTTCCGTTGCCAGGGTGTAGCGGTCACCACCCCGATAGAACGACTTGAGAATGCCGCTGTCCGGCACCGGTTCCCCGATAAAATGGTAGTTCATCTCCCGTGCCAGCAGGCGGGCAAAACGCTTCTTGCTGGTTCTTGGGGTGCCTTCCACCACAATGACTTTTCGCCGGTTACCCATAGACTCCTCGCCGGAAAGCTTTCGTCCATTCCATTATAACAGAAGGTGTTTCAAAGAAAGAGGAGAATTGCGGACTGAGGCCTTCGGCAGAATGCTGAATGCTGAGTTTTGAGTGTTGAATGGAAAAAGGGGCCAACTCACCCGGTCTCTTTCCGGCCGGGATGCCAGACGGGAAAAAGTTTGGACGATTTGCTGAAAGTTTCGGTATACTATTTGATGACTCGCACGTTTCTGATCAGCCAGAGGAACCTGGTATCCATGTATGGGAAATGTGGGGCGGAAGAACTACCGAATGGAGGGGAATGGATGTCACAGGAAAGTTACACGGATGTTACAAATCAGTCATGGTTCAGCCGGATCGGGGGCGCAATCAAGGGCGTTCTGATTGGGTTGCTTCTGATCATAATCGCATTTATTCTGCTGTTCTGGAATGAAGGGCGCTCCGTTGAGCGTTACAAGACGCTGAAAGAGGGCCGGGGGGCGGTGGTTTCCATCAAACCGGACGCGGTGTCGCCAAATAACGAAGGCAAGCTGGTTCATGTATCCGGAAAAGCCGACACCGAAGATACGGTGACGGACCCGGTGTTTGAAATTTCCAAAAAAGCGTTGAAACTGGTACGGAATGTAGAGATGTATCAGTGGAAGGAAACCACCCACAAGGAAACCAAGAAAAAGCTGGGCGGTGGCAAAAAGACGGTTACCACCTACACCTACGGCAGGGAATGGTCCACAAAGATCATCAACTCTTCTCATTTCAAGCACCCGGACGGCCACCGGAATCCCACCGCAATGCCGTACAAATCCGAGACGTTTTTTGCCGGGAAAGTGACGCTGGGGGCGTTTACCCTTCCGCGTGAGATGGTAAACCGTATCGGCGGCGGAGAACCCCTGTCCATTACCCCGGGCGATGTGCCGCTGCCCATCAGTGCGCTGGCCCAGGCATACAACGGCGAGTTTTTCGTTGGCGGTAATCCGGAAGCTCCTGAGGTAGGGGATGCTCGGGTGTCATTTACGGTTGTTTCGCCTACAAATGTCAGTGTCATAGCGAGACAGGTGGACAATACCTTTGAGCCTTACGATACAAAGGCAGGGGGAAGCATTGACCTGATGCAAAACGGAATTCATTCGGCCGATGCCATGTTCAAGAGTGAACAGCAGAGCAACAAGATTCTTACCTGGATTCTCCGACTCGTTGGCTTTGTTCTGATGTTCATCGGGTTCAGCATGATTTTCAGCCCGCTGGCTGTCGTCGCGGATGTGGTCCCCCTCCTTGGCAGCATTGTCGGTGCGGGAACAGGGATTATTTCATTCCTTATTTCACTTGTTCTCTCGCTGTTGACCATTGCCATTGCATGGATTTTTTACCGGCCTGTCCTTGGCGTTTCCCTGCTGGTCATTGTTATTGTATTGATCGTGCTGACCAGAGGAAAACTCAAAAAGTCCGCGAAACCCGCAACGCAAAGCGCCGGATAACAAATAAAATAATCGACAAGGGAAAGAGGGGAATATGTAATATATTCCCCTCTTTTTTTCATTGAATACCCAATTTCGCGGGTTGAAACGTTATCGTAAACTTCTGTTGTAATTATGCATGGGATAAACAAAACTGAATTCTATAAAGCCGTTTCGAAACTCACAAAAAAACTGAACAAAACATGACATGACGTCGTAGAATGGGTTGCATTTGTTATTCCAGGAGGATTTTAATGAAAAAGTTATGGGTTTTGATGTGTGTGGTGACGATTTCCGCGTCACTGAACGCTGCGAATCTGATGCGTCTGATGCGCACGCCGGATGCCTCGGCGAACAAAGTCTGCTTCATTTACCAAGATGACTTGTTTACTGCCAATCTGGACGGGACGAACCCGGTCCGCCTTGTGAAGGCGGTGGGAACGGAAGCATACCCGAAGTTTTCGCCGGATGGGAAGTGGATTGCTTTTTCCAGTTATTTTAACGGCAACCCCAATGTTTACCTCATTCCATCCACCGGGGGAACGGTCCGTCAGCTGACATTTGAGCCGGAGGGCGCGGCGATGCTGGAGTGGTCCAATGACGGAAAAGAGGTTTATTTTCTGTCCCGGGCGGCATCCTTTTCCCCGTTTTTCTCTCGCATTTTCAAGGTGAGCGTGGACGGGGGCCTGCCGGAGGTTCTGCCGGTGGATCAGGCTTCTTCACTCTGTTTCAATGACAAGGGTGACGGGTATGTCCTGAATCGGCATTCCCTGTACTTCTGGTGGTGGAAGCGTTACAAGGGCACCGCAAACACCGACATCTGGATGTACACGAAAAAAAGCGCGAAGTATGTAAACCTCACAAACACCCTCACCAACGAATCCTGGCCTATGTGGGTGGGAAACAATGTCTATTTTGTTTCTGAGAAGGGCGCGCTGGCCAACCTCTATCGCATGAATCTCAAGACAAAGAAACAGGAAAAGGTTACGAATTTCAAGAAGGACAACATACAGTGGCCGTCCCTGTCTTCCGACCGGAAACGGATCGTATTTGAGTGCAACGCGGGGATCTATGCTTACAATATCAAGACCGGGAAAACCACTGAAATAAAGGTGCCCGCAACGGTACAGAATGTGGTATCCAGCTATGAATTCCTCAATCCGGTAAAATTTCTGAATACCTATGACATTTCCACCACTGGAAAACGGGTGGTATTCTCCGCCAGGGGCGAGATCTTTTCCGCGCCGGCGAAAAACGGGGAAATTCGGGAACTGACATTCAACTGCGCCGCAAAGGACATTGAGCCGGTCTGGTCCCCGGACGGCGGGAAAATCGCCTTTATTTCTGACCGGGATGGGATTGCAGACAATGTCTATCTTGTAGGCCAGTTCGCCAAGACAGCGCCCCGGAAGCTGACCAGCCACAAAGAAAAGTTTCTGAAAAATCTCCTGTGGTCACCGGACGGGAAATACCTTTCCTATCAGTCCAACGATTTTGCTCTCTGGGTGTACAACACCGAAACCAAGAAGGAAACGCTGGTGAACAGGTCCAAGCGCTACGGACAGATGGATTACACATGGTCCCCGGACTCCGCCTGGGTTGCCTACACGGTCTTTGGCAACAACATGGTGCCAGAAATCCACGTGTACAACCTGGCCGAAGGCAAGGACCATCTACTCTTCCGTTCCTTTGAGCAGAACCACACCCCTGCCTTTTCCACGGACGGCAAGTACCTGTATTTTGTCACCGACCGGGAAGGCGCCAACGCCCGGATCGCGATGATGAGCCTGACAAAAGAAGATAAAGATCCGCTGGCGAAGGACTGGGACGAAGAGAAGGTCGTGGAGAAAAAGGACAACAAAAAAGCGGACAAGACAGACAAGAAAAAGAAGGACGACAAGAAGAAATCGGATAAAAAGGACAAAGAGGACGCAGGCAAAAAAGACGCGAAAGTGACTGTCAAGATTGATTTTGACGGCATTATGAACCGCGTTCAGCTTCTGCCGGTTACCGGTTATCGCTATGTGAACCTCCGGGCTGCAAAGAAAGGGCTGTATATCGGGTTTATGCCGATGCAGCAGAAACTGAGTACCGGCAAAAAGATGGACTTTCACAAGGGATTTGACCTCTACCTCTACAACATTGACAAAGAGAAACTGACCTCCATTGCCAAGGGCATTCGGGGGTTTACCATTTCCCATGATGGGAAGAAGCTGCTGCTGGCGAAAAAGGGAAGTTTCCAGATTATCTCAGCGGGCCATCCCGCCGGGAAAGAGGGCAAAATTTCTCTTGCGAAGCTCTCCATGCGGCTGGACCGGAAAGCGGAATGGCACCAGATTTTCAATGAAAGCTGGCGCTTAATCCGGGACAACTTCTACGATCCCAACATCCACGGTGTCGACTGGCCGGCCATGAAGAAAAAATACGGAAAACTCATTGATTACTGCCAGACCCGCAGTGACGTCAACCGCGTGCTGGTACAGCTTGTGGGCGAACTGAACGCTTCTCATCAGGGCGCTCGGGGCGGGGACATGCCCCATCCGAAACGGGTCAGCATCGGTACACTGGGCGCGAAACTGGTTGCCGACAAGTCCGGCTTCTACAAGTTTGAAAAAATCTATGTCGGGAATCCCTTTTACAGCCAGTACAAGGCGCCACTGGGGCATCCGTGGCAGAAAGTGAAAGCCGGAAACTACCTCATTGCCATTGACGGCAGCACGGTTTCCACCAGAGTGGATTACCATATGTATCTGCTGAACACGGTTGGGAAAACAGTGTTCCTCAAAATCAACGACAAGCCCGAGGCCAAAGGTGCCTGGGAAGTGAAAGTGAAACCGGTATCCTCCGAGTACCGTCTGCGCTACCTCAACTGGGTGGAAAGCAACCGGAAACTGGTGGAAGAAAAATCCCACGGCCGCATCGGCTACATTCACCTCAACTACATGATGGGGGAACAGCTCAATACCTTCCTCAATGCCATTCAGGTATACTTTGACAAGGAAGGGCTGATCCTTGACGTTCGGTTCAATGGCGGTGGCGNNAGCTCATTGACTACCTGGAACGGCGTCAGTACCAGGTTACCCGGATGCGAGACGGGCTGGACATGCCCCGACCGTCCAACCTTTTCCGCGGCAAAGTGGTCGTGCTCTGCAACGAGCACTCCTACTCGGACGCGGAAGTCTTTCCCAACGCCTTCAAGGTACTGGGCCTCGGCAAACTCATCGGGGAGCAGACCCTGGGCTTTGTCGTCGCGGTCAACGAGCACGGACTCATTGACGGCGGCTCCATCCGCAAGACCTTCATCGGCATCTGGGATGTCAACGGCAATCAGCTGGAAAGCCGGGGCGCCATTCCCGACATCATTGTCCACAACAATCCCAACGACCTGGCGAAGGGCGTGGATGCCCAGCTCAATAAGGCGATTGACGTACTCACCGGTGAAATCAACGCAAAACCGGTTTTTCCGAAAGTAAAAACCAACATCCGGCACCGGTGAGAGCGGGAGAGAAAATCAAGTTTAAGTCTGAGTTTAAGTTTGAGCTCAGATAAGATTAAGCAGAAGGCAGGGAATGTATCGTTCCCTGCCTTTTTGCATTGTACGGACTGTGCGTGGTAGAGGAACCCGCACTGCCGCTTGCGTCGGCAGCACGGAACTTTCCCGAAGCGATTCATTTTGAGCAAGCTCAATGACCCGCTTCGAAAAAGTTCCTATTTCATAAAACTGCGTTTTATGAAATGAGGGTTCTCTGGGCAAGTTTACCGTTTGTTATTTTCCCCCCCTCCTTTTGATTGACGCTCAAGTCTC
The DNA here is from genome assembly GCA_013151025.1 of Acidobacteriota bacterium. Taxonomy (GTDB): domain Bacteria; phylum Acidobacteriota; class Holophagae; order Thermotomaculales; family Thermotomaculaceae; genus UM-FILTER-49-7. The sequence continues at coordinate 5 of JAADJC010000085.1, read as the reverse complement.
GGGCC
>JAADJC010000012.1 GCA_013151025.1 Acidobacteriota bacterium | reverse complement strand
TAAAATTTTTACCCCTGGGATATTGGCGAGTTTTTCTACATATTCCCAATTAAAGGGGGTTGTTGAACAATAAAAGTCTACATTAAATGCTTTCGCAATCTCATGAATGTAGTAGAAATCATAGGGTAATGTGTAAGACGCGGGATCTACAATTGCGACTTTTTTCTTCATAACCTCTCCGGCAAATGGCCGACCCACAATAAGTAAAACAAACTTTGACCGATCAAATTTCCTTTTTTAAGCGTTTTAAATCCGCTTCTACCATCATGTCCACAAGTTGTTCAAATCCAACTCTTGGTTTCCATCCCAGTTTTTCTTTCGCCTTTAACGGGCTGCCGAGTAGTAAATCGACTTCAGCGGGGCGATAAAAATCAGGGGAAACTACAACTCTCGTTTTTCCTGTCTTTTTACACCGTCCAACTGTATTCATAGCGGATCCTTCCCAAACCAGGTGTACGCCAACTACCCGAAAAGCTGCCTCAATAAATTCTCTGACAGAATGGGTTTGCCCCGTCGCAAGAACAAAATCATCCGGTTCCTTCAGTTGGAGCATTTTCCACATTCCTTCTACATATTCTTTGGCAAACCCCCAGTCCCGCTTTGCTTCCAGATTACCAACGACAACTTTATCCTGTAAACCGAAATGGATACTGGCAACGGCATAGGCCAATTTCCTTGTAATAAATTCCATCCCGCGGAGTGGCGATTCATGGTTGAACAAAATTCCCGAACAAGCAAACATTCTATATGATTCTCTATAATTTACAGTAATCCAATGCCCAAAAAGTTTTGCCGCACCGTAAGGGCTTCTCGGATGGAATGGGGTTGTCTCTTTCTGGGGGATTTCATGGGCCCTCCCAAACAATTCGCTTGTTGACGCCTGATAGAATTTCGTGCTTGGATTTACTTGCCGAATGCCTTCCAGCAGTCGGAGTACACCGATAGCATTGATCTCGGATGTCAACATCGGTTGTTCAAAGGAAGTCGGAACAAAACTTTGAGCTGCTAAATTGTATATTTCATCCGGTTTAATTTTTTCTATTGAACGGATAATGTTGGTTAATTCCAACAAATCCATATATTCCAGTTTAATGTCTTTATAAATACCCAACTCTTTTAACCGCCAGTAATTAGCACCTCCACTTCTTCGGTCGGCACCTACCACATTGTAACCTTTGTCCAGTAAAAGTTGAGCCAAATAAGCCCCATCCTGTCCCCGAATTCCTGTAATCAGAGCTGTTTTAGCCATAAAATCCCCTTAATTATTCAGACTCTTTTCTGAGTCATCTGTAGTATCTCCAACTATCCAAAAAATATATAAATTTCGTTAGATAGATTCCAGAATATCTTTGAGAAATTGAATCTGTTCATTCAACGGAAAGTGGTGATTCCCCACGAACAGCCCATTCTTGTCGATGTTCTCTGCCTGGACAATCTCTCCAGCGACAGAATAATTATAGTACTTCAATACGGGACTCTTCAGGAAGTTCCCTGAAACAATTGGACGGCATGCGATATCTTTTTCCTGAAGGTACCGGGCCAGTTGATTGCGGCCAATCGGCGCATTCTGCTTCAGAATGAGAGCAAATCCGAACCAGGAACTTTTCCCACATTCTTTCTGGATGCTGATCCAGGGATGGTCAATAAACTGCTCCTGAAAGAGTTTTGCATTTTGTCTTCTAACACGGACAAAGTCCGGGAGTTTTTTCAACTGTTCAATTCCAATTGCTGCGTGAATTTCTCCCGGGCGCATATTGTAACCCGGAAGCACGAACTTGAAGGATTCTTCAAAAGGATCGGCAGATTTTGTGCCTGAGACCAGATTTTTCTCAGGAAGATGGCGCGTCCACCCATGTGAACGCAACGACAACATGATTTGGTACAATTCTTCATCGTCTGTTACCACTATTCCACCTTCCATAGTAGAAATATGATGAGAGAAAAATGAACTGAATGTTCCCAACAGCCCAAAACTGCCCGCTTGCCTTCCCTTAAATTCGGCACCCATTGATTCACAGTTGTCTTCCAACAGAATAATGTCTCTACCATTTATGATAGTTCTGATTTGGTCATAATCGTTGGGATTCCCCAGCAAATTAACCGCCACGATCATACGGGTACGATTCGTAACTGCTTTGGACAGCTTCTCTAAATCATAATTCAAAGTGTCGGCATCAATGTCAACAAAACGGCAATGTAATCCATATTGCTGTAGAGGATGAAAGGTTGTACCCCAACTGACGGCGGGAACGATGACTTCATCGCCCGGTTTCAGTGCATTATATTTGCGATAACACAATGCAGCGACAGCAATCAAATTAGCAGACGAACCGGAATTGACCATTACAGCGTATTTCGATCCGAAAAAATCAGCTGAGTCTCTCTCGAATGCCTTTACTCTATCTCCCATCGTGAACATATCGGAATCAACAACGGACTGAATAGCGCTTCTTTCTTTCTCGTCCCATGTACTGCTTGCCAGTGAATATTTCATAGGCCCTCACTTCCTTTCATCACATTAGTAAGACTGTGACCTTTCCCAGGTCAATTTTGGAACTCTGCTCAGGCAATACTTATACGTTAACAACGCCCTTTTTGTCAACCCCAAATGGCCTCATTACGCAATCACATTGACCACTTGCAAGCATTCCAAAAACTGAGAATCCAGTACGACCAGATTGACATAGCACGTATGAATTGTTGACAAGCGAATAGTCCATTTTTAAGATTTGATAGACAATTTCCTTGCCACACAATACATATACCATCCTCAGTCTATGGGAAGTTGCATCTGATATTAAAAAAAGGACAAGAAAGTTGTACTTCTTTCCAGATTCTTTTTCAGTTATAGTAAGAATGGAAAAACGAGGAGAAACAATGTCATCAGAACTTTCCGTGATTATGCCAGTTTACAATTCGAAAAAGTTTCTGGAAGAATCTGCAAATTCTGTTCTTTCCCAACAATACGATTCCCTTGAGCTATTGCTGATAGACGATGGCTCCACAGACGGTTCCAGAGTGCTTATCCATAAGCTTTCAGCACAAGACCGGAGGGTAAGGCCCATTTTCCTCCCTTCAAACAGTGGCCCTGCCAGATCAAGAAACGCGGGGATTGAGCAGGCAACCGGGCAATTTATTGCCTTTTTGGACAGTGACGATGTCTGGTTGCCTGAAAAACTGAAACTACAATTACAATTTATGAAAGAAACTGGCGCCGCAGTGAGTTTCACCGCATACCGTAAAATGGATCTGTCAGGAAAGCTGGGCGAAACTGTCCGGGTTCCTGAAAAAGCGAACTATCACAAACTGTTGAAAACAAATAGCATTGGTATGCTGACAGCTGTTTATGACCGGAAACAGGTTGGGACTCGCTTGCTTCCGGATATTTTGAAACGCCAGGATTACGCTCTCTGGCTGCAGATACTCCGTGACGGCCACGTGGCGCGGGGTCTGAACCGGGTACTGGCACATCACCGCATTCACGGGAATTCGATTTCACGGAACAAGCTGGACGCAGCCCGGTATCAATGGCGGGTATATCGGGAGCTGGAGGGGATTGGCAGATGCAGAAGTGCCTGGTACTTTTCCCACTATGCCGTTTATGGACTTTTGAAACATAGATAATTTACAGAATTATCTTATTGTAATAATTTTCTACTGAAAAAATCAGCGAGCCTGGGGATGGTCAATTTCTCCGGCAGATGCCACATATTCGCCAAGACTCTCCAGCAATGAATACCTGGGGGTAAAGCCAAGGGCACGAAGCCGTGAAATATCTGCAAAAGAGCGTTCGATATCCCCTGTCCTTTTTTCGGAAAAAAGGATCTGCGCCTTTTGCTCGGTACAGGCTTCCAGTCCCTGAATCACATTCAAGATGGAGGTTTCTCTACCGGTTGCCACGTTGTACACATTTCCCGCTGCAGTTTCATGGCCCATGACAAAGCGGGTGGCGCCGATCACGTCTTTGATGTAAACAAAATCCCGGGTCTGCTGTCCATCTCCATAGACAGTAACCACCGGTCGTTTGGAGGAAAGAAATTTGTTCAGAAAGATGGAGGCCACGCCGCCGTCCATGGAGCCGCCGTTTTGACGGGGACCATATACATTAAAATATCGGAGTGCCACTGCTGGCACACCATAAAGGCGGTTGTATGTAAGCATGTATTGTTCTGCAGTATATTTGTCAATTCCGTAGGGAGAAATCGGCCGTGTCGGTGAATCTTCTGATTTCGGAAGAGAGGGGTCGTCTCCGTAAACCGCCGCCGAACTGGCATAGACCATTCGTTTTAATGCAGTGCATTTCCGGGCTTTCTCCAACAGATACAGAGATGCTTCGCAGTTGACCTGATGACAGCGATAGGTGTTGGTTACGGACTCGTGAACAGATGCGATTGCAGCAAGGTGAAAAATATGTGTAAATGTAAACTGGCTGAAAACCTCATCAATCAAACCATGATCGGCTATATCTCCCTGAATGAAATGAAGCCTTTCATCATCTGGAAGGTTTTCCATTTTACCGGAGGACAGATCATCCAGCACCACAACATTGAAATCATCCTTAAGAAGACTGTCCACAAGATGAGACCCGATAAACCCGGCACCGCCCGTAACAAGTATATGTTTCATTTATATCCTTCCAGAAAACATGGACGCGTAACAACCGGATATGGCCCTGTGCCCTGTCCTTTGGCTCCGGCGCGTTCTTCTCAGAATCATAACACAAAAGCATGAATGTAACTGTCCAAATGATGGAAACGATTAATTATCTGGCTGAATGTGAGCAACCTCACGCATTTTACGAGGGGGCCCCCGGCACAATACCCAGCTCTTTCAATTGCCGGAGATAGTCCCGGCGAAGCTCCAAAATGTAATCATCATAGTTTCCCGACTTGAAATCCGGAAAAGTCCACCTGAAAGGCGTTACCCTCTTTTTTCCCAGAAGCAATACCATGTCCGCACATATCCCACTGCCCAGGCAGGTAAATCTTGTGCCCCATATACTTTTCTGAGACCAGTACCAGTTTGTACATGTCAATGTATCCGGGATCCAGATTTACCTTTCTCCGATTTTCCTCGGAAAACCGGGCTTCCAACTCCAGACAGGCTTTTTTAATGGATATAATTCCATCTGCCGGGCTTGTTGTTGACAGAGACAAAAACACCCGAAAGAGCGGGCCACCCATTTCCCGCTCATAATAATCCGTAAAATCAAATGGAAAGCTTTCGGACTGTGAGTCAATTTCTCCCACTGATTCCCGGACCGCTGCCGTCACAGCCTGAAGGTCGTTCGGGTCATGGTAAATAACAGATACAAAAAATTTAACAGGTGGAAACTTTCCTTTTCCAAGGTACATGATTGCCTCCGCTGTGCACGATTTTACCGCAATTTGTGCAATCAGGCGATAGAATCCCACTTGCCTGATCAGCAGTCAATTCTTGAATACAACCTGATCAGAGCTGTTTGTGATGGCCTGCTTCATTGTTTTTGATTTTCCTGTGTCGTGGGGGAGGCTATTGTGCAGTATAATTGCCCGATTTTATCGTTTGTGATATCTGCGAATCCAGCTTTTTGCAATAGACCATTGACCTTTTGATGCGTGTAAAAGAAAACATCACAGCCTTTAAAAAAAAGCCGGAGTTTTCTTACCGGGGCCCGCCATGTCCAGAATCGTGGAAAACTCATGATTACTCCAACACGGGAAAGTTCCCGCATTTTAGTTAAAACCGGCAATGGGTTGCGGATGTAGTCAAACAGGCCAATTCCGATGCAAATATCAAATTTCTCGTCCGGCTGATATTCCAGCAGGTCAGTTTGCAGGAACTGGCAACAACTATCCAGATTTTCTTTTTGTGCCCGTTCCCGGCATATTTCAATCATTCTCTCGGAAATGTCAATCCCAATTACTTTACTTGCCCCTTTTCTGGCCAGTTCCAGTGAATATCGCCCGGTACCACAGCCAACGTCCAGAAAAGTTCGTCCTTCAATCGGCATCGCATGTTTCATTGTAAACTGAAAACGTTCATACATGTCCCAACGGAATGTCTGATTCAACCAGTTCCCAAACCATCCTTTGTGACGTGAATATATTGCGTCAAAATTTTCCGATTCCTGACTCCAGAAATTTTTTTGTTTGATCAGATCCTTGTCCATAATCCCACCACCTCTTTGATTGGAGCAAATTCAAAATCCAATAACAATTTTTTCAGCCGGTTTTCCGTTCTGCTGAGGTTAAAATAATGCCGAAATGCTTTTAAATACGGAAGCTTTTTTCTGGGTTGGCCGGGATCTATCTCCCATGGATGGAAATAAAAAATTACCGGTCGTCCCTTTCGGTTACATTGTCGCATTAATTTCTTTGTTAAGAAATATGGAAAAATCCTGAAGTATCCGCCACCACTGCACGGTATTTTTCTACCCAGAATTTCAGCGCAGCTTAACGGAACCTCAATTATTGCATCCTGCTTGTGTATGGATAAGGGCGCATCGGGAATTCCATAATCCGGATGGAATCCAACGGGGAAAATTGATGAGTCGTATTTGATTCCATGTTTTTTCAAGATATCCAGTGCCCACAAGGTTTTTCTCGTAACTGTGAATGACGGTGCCCGAAATCCGATTATCGGTTGTGAAACACACATGCGGGTGACATGGAGTGCTTTTTCCAGATCCGCCTCGAACTGTTCCGGCGATATCTCTGTCAGGAGGGAATGTGAATACCCGTGGGTTGCAATTTCATGGCCATCCTGCTCAATCTGTCGTACCAGCTCAGGCAGGCGCTCAGCCATCCAGCCCAGGACGAAAAATGTTGCTTTTGTGTGAGCTTCTTTCAGAATTTCAAGTATGCGTTCCGTGTTGTTTGTAATGCGCAGTTCCTGCTTGTCCCAGTCTTCTGTTTTTATGTTCAGATTGTGAGCACAAAACCAATCTTCCAGATCAATTGAAATGGCATTGATCATTTCCGTTCTCCTATTCGCAAACTCACCGTTCCGTCTTGCCGACATTTTACACAAATGTATTCGAGTCCGGGGAAAAAATATGAATCCCCGGTAATTTTGTAACCGGAAGTCTCATGGGGGTTCCTTTTCCGATGGCTGTGCAGTTCAATTTGCAGCTCCGGTTTGCTATGATAGGGGCTGGGTCCGGACTGAAAGACGGGAGATATATATGGAAGGCAAGAAGCTGAGACAATTGTTTCTGGATTATTTCAAGGAGAAAAACCATCACGTGGTGCGGAGTTCTTCACTGGTTCCTGCTCATGATCCTACACTGCTCTTTGCCAACGCCGGGATGAACCAGTTCAAGGAGGTTTTTCTCGGAGCTGAGAAAAGAGAATACAACCGGGCCACATCGGCACAGAAATGCGTGCGGGCCGGGGGCAAGCACAATGACCTGGATAATGTCGGGAAAACTGCCCGCCACCATACATTCTTTGAGATGCTGGGGAATTTTTCCTTCGGTGATTATTTTAAGGAAGACGCAATCCGGTACGCATGGGATTTTATTACAGAAATTTTGAAAATTGATAAGAATCGGCTTTATGTTTCTGTTTTCCGGGACGATGATGAGGCATTTGATATCTGGAACAAGAAAATGCATATTCCTGTCGAGTGCATTTTCCGTTTCGGTGAAAAGGATAATTTCTGGCAGATGGGGGATGTGGGCCCCTGCGGGCCCTGTTCCGAAATCTTCTACGACCATGGGGAAGAATACGGTTGCGGCAAACCCACCTGCACAGTGGGATGCGAATGCGACCGCTACGTGGAAATCTGGAACTTGGTATTCATGCAGTTCAGCCGGGATACAGAAGGCCACATGACACCGCTTCCAAGTCCTTCAATTGATACAGGGATGGGACTGGAACGCCTTGCGGCTGTCATGCAGGGTGTCAACAACAACTATGATACCGACCTGTTCCAGAACATTATTCGCGATATTGCCAAAAAATCAGGCCATGAATATGGGGTGAATCACGGCATAGACACTGCCATGCGGGTGCTGGCGGATCACATGCGGGCTACGGTTTTTCTGATAACGGACGACGTCGTGCCCTCCAATGAGGGCAGGGGCTATGTCCTTCGTCGCATTATGCGCAGGGCTATCCGTTATGGCAAAAAACTGGACCTGCCAATGCCGTCACTCTACCGTTTCGTAGATACGGTCACAGAAGAAATGGGTGGTGCTTACCCTGAATTGACAAAAAACAGAAAAACAGTGGCCAAGCTGGTTCGCATTGAAGAAGAACAGTTTGACACCACGTTGGAAGCCGGATTAAAGATGCTGAACCGGATGATTGAAAAGTCCGATGGAAAACTGGATGCGGAAAACGCATTTCGACTTTACGATACTTTCGGTTTTCCAATCGATCTTGTTGAAGATGTATGCCTTGAAAAACACATCTCCGTGGATCGGGAAGGGTTTGAGCAGCGCCTGGAACAGCAGCGGAAGGAAGGTAAGGCTCGTTCGAAAACCAGAATGACGGAAATTTCAGTGGAAAACTATCTTTTTCTCCACGATTTTCCGGAAACCGAATTTACCGGCTACGACAGCAAAGCAGGCACTGCCACAGTGCTGGCAATTGTCCGGGACGGCAAACAGGTAAAAGAACTCATCGCCGGGGAAACCGGAAAGGTTCTGGTGGACAGGACCCCGTTCTATGTAGAGTCCGGCGGACAGGTAAATGACACCGGTATCTTGGAAACAGCCGAAGCAAAGGGTGTAATCAACCGGCTGCTTATGCCAATCAAGGGGCGTCGCCTTCATGTACTTGATCTCACAAAAGGAAAACTGAAAGTAGATGAAACCGTGACCCTGACTCTGGATTCTCAGCGACGATTTGCCATCGCACGGAACCATACCGCCACCCATCTGCTTCACGCCGCGCTGCGCTCCGTCTTGGGAGATCATGTAAAACAAGCCGGATCAATGGTGGAACCGGACAAGCTGCGATTTGATTTCAGCCATTTCAAAAAGATCAGTGAACAGGAACTTGCGGAAGTGGAACAGATTGTGAATCGAAAAATAATGGAAAACATACCGGTTGAAACGGAGATTCTTGATATTGAGGAAGCCCGGGCAGCCGGTGCGATGGCGCTTTTCGGTGAAAAATACGGCGATCGGGTTCGAGTTGTCCGGGTCCCTGGATATTCAATGGAACTCTGCGGGGGTACCCATGTTACCCGAACCGGAGACATTGGGAGCTTTGTAATTGTTTCGGAGCACTCAGCCGCTTCCGGTATCCGGCGAATTGAAGCAAAAACCGGGTTTGGGGCACTGGGGTATTTCAACAGCTTTCGGGAAGAACACCGGACACTGAAACAAGTCCTAAAAACCGGAGAAGATGACCTTCCACAGTTTGTGGCACGAAAGCTGGAAGAAATTCGACAATTGCGTCAAGCTATAGAAAAAGCCAAGGTCTCCGATAATTCTACGACTTCAACTGAAGTCAGGCTGGATAGTGAAACCACCCTCCTGCTGCAGGAAGTGCCGGGCCTGGCACCGGGGCTGATGCGGGAAAAAGCAGACAATCTGAAACAAAACCGCAAGAAAACCATTGTTTTTCTCCTCACCGTCACAGATAGTGGATGTAATTATCTCCTTTCCGCCACAAGGGATATGGAAAAGCATTTCCACAGTGGAAACGCGCTCCGGTCCATCGCCCCGATGCTGAATGGACGGGGAGGAGGAAACCAGACAATGGCCCAGGGTGGAGGAAAGTGGATAGGAAAACTGACAGATATTGTCGAAACCGTTGTGGCAAAATTGAAAAACGAGGTGTCATGATCAAAATTCTGGCTGTTCTGGGCGTCATCATCGCATTGACTCTTCCCTGCAATGGTGAAATATATACGTATCGGGACAGGAACGGACATCTGGTCCTCACCGATGCCCCCCAGGGCAGTCATCGGGTTCGTAAAAAGCACCATTCGAATCAGGGAAAAAAGGCTGCTAAATCAAACCGTAATCACCATGGTCCCCTTGTTTCCAAGGATCATGAAATTAACCGTCTGGTGGAAAAATACGCCGTTCTTTACGACCTTGATGAAAGACTGCTTCATGCCGTCATCCGGACCGAATCTGACTACGACCGAAACGCTGTTTCTCAAAAGGGCGCCATGGGATTGATGCAATTGATGCCGGAAACCGGTAAACAATATGGCGTTGAAAACTTTTTCAACCCGGAAGAAAATATCCGCGCTGGTGCCAAACATCTCAAATCTCTGCTGGATCGTTATTTCGGCGACACAAAGATGGCACTTGCGGCTTACAATGCCGGAATCACGGCAGTGGATCGCTATAACGGCATTCCCCCTTTTCAGGAAACAGAAAACTACGTTTCCAAAATTCTGAGCATGGTCAATGGCGAGGACAGCAGTGAGTCCGGCAATACATCCCGTCCCCAGCGGACCACCATTTATCGCTATACGGACGCAAAGGGTCGCATTTGCCTCACAAACATCTATCCGGGAAACGTATCCGGCGTTGTGGTGGTTCACCAGTGAAACCAATTCCGGAGGTCCTTCCCGTCGGTCCGTTTCGACTGGATGGGGGCGCCATGTTCAGTGTGGTACCCCGTACATTCTGGGAAAAGTTCTACCAGGTGGAACAAGACAACCGGATTGTGCTGGGACTGAACCCTGTGCTGATTCAAGACAAGGAAAGGGTCATCCTGGTGGATGCGGGGATGCCTCAATCCTCGAAAAAACTACAGCGTCAACTGGCAGAACGAGGCATTGAGCCTGCATCAATCACCGACCTTGTGTTTACCCACCTCCACTATGACCATTGCGGTGGCGCTTTCCAGGTTTCTAAGAGTGGAACCGTCATCCCTATCTTTCCCAACGCCACTGTGCATCTGACCCGGCAGGAATTGGAAGACGCCTTGAACCCTGACGAACGCACCATACATTTTTATAGCCCTGAAATCGCTTCCTACATCTCCCGAACCGGCCGAGCAACTTTAATTGACAGACCTGTGCTTCTGGGAAATGACGTGGAGATAATACCGGCGCAGGGACACACGCTGGGGCATCTTGCTGTCTGGGTGTACCGGGATCGGCAATACCTGGTCCCAGGTGACCTCATTCCCACCCGCCACCACCTGAACATCCACTATATGACCAGTTTTGATGAAAATACACGGCTGAACATCCGGACAAAAAAAGATTTGCTTGCCCGCGCAGCGACACGCCCCACGACTGTATTTTTTTATCATGAACCATCGAATCCAACTGCTGAAATTTTCCAGGATGGAAACCATTTCCGAATCCGGGATTGATTCTCCCACTTCACCTTTGAGATTCTTAATCGCCAATCAGTGGCACAAAAAAAGGCCGCCCTTTCGGGCGGCTCCTGAATTAGCGCATCAATTTGAAATTGGATCAGTCGATTTTGCCTTTTTCCTTTAATTCTTCATACCAATCTGCTCTTTGTTCCTCAATCTCCTCAACAGGCATTTTCCCGTCGATAAACGTAAGATCAAGGGGATAAACATCCGGATTCAAGATCACAAAGAAGAAATGCCAGAAGAAAATTGACATTGTTGCCAGAATTGCCTCATAAAAGTGGACAGATTCAGCAACCTTGATGGACCAAGCGGGTAGAAAGCTAAGCGTCTCAGTGGGGAACCATAGAATCATTCCCGTCAGAGCCATGACCGCCGTTCCCCAGAGCAGAGCCAGATATTCCATTTTTTCCGCATACGTCGCTTTTCCGAAGCGAGGCCTTTTATCAGTCCGGAGAAATGTGTATCTCATGTTGTCTTTGAAATCCCGGATATCTTTCAGTCGAGGCAGCATGGCAAAAAAAGCTCCCCGATCCGCCTTTCCCATACCAATCCGGATAAAATGTACCGCGAAAACCAGAATCATACTGACACCAGCGATCCGGTGAATCAGGCTTCGTGCTCCTTCAGAAAGCCAGGTAGTCAGCATATGAAGCACCGGTACGTCACTGAAGCGCAGGGAAAAGCCGGTAACAACCAGTGTAAAGAAAGCTATAAAGTTAACCGCGTGAATAATCATCTGGCCTCTGGTGAGCCGGGAAATCGTCTTTTCCTTCTTGTGCTTCCTGTACTTACGTACAATGCTTGAAAGATAAATCAGCATGTTGTGCACGAACATGCCACCGATAACAAGCAGAATCAACCAGATGTAACTGATACGGACATAATAGTTGATTATGTTGCCGCTCTTTAGGCTTGATTTGTGGTCGTAACTGAGAGCAAGTTTTTCCGTTGCTCCCTCGTGGCACTGACCGCAGGTTGCGGCTACATGCGCAGGGTTAACAGATGAGTTCGGATTGCCCGGTTTCATGATGTCATGGGTAGTGTGGCAGTCCACGCAGGTAGCCGCCTTGCTGCCTTTCCTGGCGTTTGCCATGGAATGGTAGCTGTCATGATAGCTGGAGCCTATGGAACCCACAAGGCCATATCGCTGAATCAGTCGCTTGTCCTCATGGCAAGAGAGGCAGATTTCCTCAGACAGCTTACGTTTTCCGGTTAACGCCTCCGGACTGTCTGTGGGGAGGACCAGGTGGGAGTTGTGGCAGTCGTTACAGGTAGGAGACTCATCCCAGCCCTGCTGGACCGCTTTCCCGTGGACAGACTGGCCATACTTTTTAGCAATTTTTTCATGGCATTGTCCACAGGTATGCCCGACGTTCAGTTTGTAGATATTTGATTTTGGATTTGTCAAGCTCAGAATATTGTGACTGCCATGGCAATCGGCACAGGTTGCAGCAGTAGAACCGGCCTTGTTCTTTTTCAGATAATGGGCACTCTGGCGATACTGCTTGATAATGCTGCGGGACGGCGGCAGTTTCCCGGCCTTCTCAAGGTCCGGAAAGTCCTTTTCCATCTTACTTTTGGCAGAGTCTGCGTGACATTTTCCGCACATCGCCGTGATACGGTCTGCATCCCCTGAAATGGGTTTGTCCGGGTCCAGTGTGTGAATGTCACCATGACAGTCGCTACAGGACAAATCTCTGTGAACACTATGTTTCTTGCTTTCCGAGACATCTTCATGACAATCCGTACATGTGGGTTTCTTTAAATTGTCCGGGTGATTATCTATATCCTTATCCGCCCCGACATGGCAGTCGGTACAGGAAAGATCCCCGTGGATAGAGTTCTGAAAGACAGAGATATTGATAGCCGGTTCCCCATCTTTCCCGTGGCATTCGGTACAATCAACCCCCGCACGCACCGACAAGGTGAATGTTGCGCACAGGAAAACGGCCGCCAACCCCAAAAATTTCTTCATGTCGCTCTCCGGTTCTGTTATTTTTTCTTCGTTCAATCAGGTGAATAGTACCATATCCAAATCAACGCACTCGCACAGGTAAGGAATTTATACCACAGTTTACCTGGAGCTTCCATATGATTTTGCCCTAAAGTGCAGGAAAACGCAACACCTGTGGCACATTTTTACAACATCCGTGTTTGCGCATGTTCTTATATTTGGTATAGTGACAGGGAAAAGGAGCCGGGAAACTTCCGGAATCCGGCGCTATCAATGAACGGGGGCAACGTAAAACAGGCGGTGGGATTTCTATTGACATTAGCAATTGCACCCGGTTGCAGCCATTTTAGGGCATCAGCACGGGTTTGCTTTCCCCGAGCAACAATTCCGCACCTACCTACCAGACGGGAAGGCCCGGGGCAAATCCATGGGGCCTCTATGACAGGTACGGGTATGTATACGAATGGGTGTATAAAAACTGGTATAATGGAAACAAATTATCAGGAAACGCCTGAAACAGATCCGAAAGGGCCGGAAAACTGCAGCACGCGTTTATACAAAAAAGGGGAGGGATGGTTCTGAAATCCAAACTATTACCGTTCTTTATTCCGTAATTACGGGCCGCCTGAAAAAAGACCGAAAGTGTTGGATTCCGTCTTATGATGCAGCTGGAGTGGTTGGTTTCAATCCGTGTCCAGAACGGTTTCCGGACACGTAAATATACTTCCCGGGGGGGGATATGGCTGAAAAAAAAACCATTGTCCGATTTACATTGAATGAACGTGTCCAGCACATATTGGTTATAATCGCCTTTATCATGCTGTTTTTGTCCGGCTTCGCTCTGAAGTACAGCAACAGCTCTGTGGGTGGATGGCTGATACACTTTATGGGCGGTATGGAAAACCGTGCCATTGTACACTACACAGGAGGAATTCTCCTGATTGCCGTAGGAGTCTATCACATCCTGTACATGCTGCTGACAATCCGGGGACGGGATCAGCTTCACCGTCTGTTCTTACACGCTTCTGACTGGCAGGCTTTTTGTTCTTCATTTAAATACATTTTTTCTTCTACCCGCCCACACACGCTCCACGGGCGATTTACCACTCGGCAGAAATTGCAGTTCTGGCTTGTGGTCGGCGGTTCCCTGTCCATGGGTGCATCCGGTCTGTTGATCTGGTTCCACAATGAAACAATGTCTCTTTTTTCCAAGTGGTTCTGGGATTTTCTCTTTATACTCCATAGCCATGGTGCAATGCTGGTGTTTCTGGTTATTGTGCTCTGGCACATGTACGACGTTCATTTCAAGGAAGCGTTCCCGATGGACAACTCCTGGCTTTCCGGTCAATTGCCTCTGGAAAGATTGAAACAGGAGCATTCCCTTGAATACAAAGAACTGGTCGAGTCCGGACAGATAGAGGATGAAAAAGATGAAAATTAAATTACTGCTATTTCTGCTGGTCATTTCTCAATCTCTTCTCTTTGGTCAGAACCAGATTCGAAAATGTATTATCTGCCACCAGAAACCGGACATTCACAAGGTAATGCCCACCGGGATTGAGCGTTCCGTGTACGTGGACAAGAAAGTACTCAGAAGCTCTGTTCACCACAATTTAAAGTGCCAGGATTGCCATGCGGATGTCACATCCATTCCGCATCAGGGTCTGAAAATCGGCCGAGTGAACTGTTCCCGTTGCCATTTTAACGGAAACAACATGGGAGCGCCGAATTCTCCCATGTATGATCAGTTCTGGGAATCCGTCCACGGGAAAAAACTAAGGGAAGGCGCCGCCGGAGCACCTCAGTGCCAGACTTGTCACGGTGGACACAATGTATTCAAAGCATCCAACCCTCGCTCAACTGTCTACAAGAAAAACCTCCCATCCACATGTGGGCAATGCCACGAGAAAGAACTCCACGATTATTCTGGGAGTATCCATGGTGTCGCAATTCTTCAGAAAGGGATACTCAATGTGCCGGTATGTACCGACTGTCATGGCAAACATGATGTGTATTCATCCAACATGTCCGGCTCTCATACCAGCAAGCAGAATGTGCCGGACACCTGCAAGAGCTGTCACGACGATTACAAACTGATGAGCAAGTTCAAATTGACAACAGACCAGGCAGATACATTTACCCGCAGTTTCCATGGAATCGCACTTCGCTTTGGTGAGAAAACAGTGGCCAATTGCGCCAGTTGTCACGGTACCCACAACATCCGCAAACAGGATGACCCCGCATCCTCCATCTATCCTGCAAATATCCCGAAAACGTGCGGCCAGTGCCATAAAGGCGCCAATGAGAATTTTGCAAATGGGAAAGTTCATCTGAATCCTGAAAACAGGGACTCCGGATTGGTTTACTATATATCAAATTTTTTCTTCTGGCTCACCACTTTGACCATGCTGGCACTTTTTACTCATATCCTGTTGGATTTGAGGCGAAAGCTCAAAGAAAAAAAGGAAGAAAAGGAGACACATAAATGAACACTGAAAAGCTGAAGGAGTCCATCTCCCTCCGGGTGGCTGATTCGGTATTGAAAAAAATAGCCCGTGAGTTGACCCTGCCCCGAGGACGGGCGGGAAAACGTCTGCGCCGGAAAGCAGAGAACCTCGCTTATATTGAAATTGACCGCCTGGTTACCACAATGGCCGAAGAAATCACCGGTGCTGTCCGCCCGAAAGTGGAAAAGCGAATCCGGAATATTCTTTCTTCTGGCAAACCGGAAGACTCCCGCATGTTTAACCGGTTCAGTTTCAATGTTCGTGTACAACACTGGGTCATGGCAATCAGTGTCATTATTCTGATTATTACAGGTATGCCTATTAAATTTTCCAACGCGGCATTTTCTGCGTTAATCCTGAAATTGCTCGGGGGTATTGAGGTTAGTCGAATACTCCATCGGATCGGGGCCACCGGCTTGATCTTTGTCTCTGTTTATCATCTTTTCTTCATTATTTTTACAAAAGAAGGCAGAAATAATTTCAAACTGATCATTCCCACGCCAAAAGATGCAACTGATATTTTCATGAACATTCGATATTTCCTGGGCCGGTCAAGGGAAAAACCCAAATTCGGACGCTATTCCTATGTGGAGAAATTTGACTACTGGGCCGTGTACTGGGGATGTATCATCATGATTTGTTCCGGAACAATTCTGTGGTTCAACAATTTCTTCATGCACAATTTTCCCCTTCTGGTACAGCACATTGCCAAGATTATGCATTCGGATGAGGCTCTTCTGGCCACACTTGCCATTGTGTTCTGGCATATGTACAATGCCCACCTGAACCCATCTAAATTCCCGGCAAACATGGTGATATTCACCGGAAAAATGACGGAAGAAGAAATGATCGAAGAACACCCGCTGGAATATGAACAGCTGACCGGTCACATGGAGGAAAACCAAGATGAGAAGAACTAGCCACATCCTGTATGCACTGCTTTTTGCCGTATCGATTCTGGTGGTTCTGCCATCCGTCTATGTCAGCATCCGGTCTTCTGATCCGGAATTTTGCCTTTCCTGCCACTATGAAAAGCCTTACTACAATTCATGGAAAGACTCCAGCCACAGCCAGACGGCCTGCATCGATTGCCATCCCAATCTCCGCTATAAGATGCCCTGGATCAGCTTCCGCTACATGGTGGGTCTCTATGATATGAAACCCCATGCGTCGGTGAAAACGGATACCTGTCTCAAATGTCATGATAAAAAGAAATTGTTTGAAGAAAAACTTAAAGTAGTGGACAAAAAGTCCTTTAACCATAAACAGCATTTGAGCAAACCACTTCGGGGCGTACAGATGCGGTGCTCCTCCTGCCATTCTCACATTGTTCAGGGCAGTCACAACGTAACAGAAGAAACAGTCTGCTTCACCTGCCATTTTATGGGTGCTTCTCCTTCGGATTCCATCACTGGATGTACGTCCTGTCATGGTACTCCCAAGAACACGGTTACCCGTCATGGGTTTTCCTTCAACCATAAAAAATACCTGAAACTTGGGGTTTCCTGTGGAGAGTGTCATATCAAAATCACAGAGGGAACCGGTAAACTGGTGGAAGGGGCCTGCCATACATGCCATGTGGAACCGCAACAGGTTCCTTCCAACGAAGCCATGCACACAATCCACGTTACAGAACGGGGAATTGACTGTTTCGAATGCCATGGCAATATCCGGCACGGAAACCTGAAAATGGTGAAAACCTTTGATACGAATTGTAAGAATTGCCATGAAAACCTCCATTCCGCACAGAAATCACTCTACATGGGAGTAGGAGGCCTCGGAATCGGAGATTATCCCAGCCGTATGTTTGCAGCGCAGGTAACATGTGAAGGCTGTCACACCAATCCAGTGAAAAAGAAAAACGCCTTTGTAACAGAATCTACCCGAATGCCCACACCAGCTGCTTGTGTAACCTGCCATCAGCCCGGCTACGACATAATGCTCAAAGACTGGCGGAGGTCCTTCATGTCTATGCAGAACTACGTAAAATGGCGTATTGACACTGCCTCATCAGTGAAACATGCGGAGGATTTCAGAAAAATACTTCAAGAAGCGCAGCATAATTTCGCGCTGGTAAAAAATGGCCATGCAGCTCACAATGTGGAATACAGTGTAAAACTCCTCAAGTTCACTCTGGATGAAGTGGATAAAATTTCCCGAAAACCGTCGGCAAACAGACCGGCTCCCTTGCGCACTCCGGATGCATATTGCGCGTCCCTTTGCCACAACCGGCTGGGTATGCCTGAAAATCTCCTGTTCCAGAATAAGGTAAATTTTCCTCATCAAGATCACATCCGAACATTGGGGACAGCATGTGGCCGGTGTCATTCTGTGGAACAACATGGCGCCACAACATTGACCCTCGCACAATGCAATACCTGCCATCATCAGGAGTTGAAGAACGTGGAAGACCATTGTGTCACCTGCCATAAAACGGAGAATCAGTTCTTTAACGGCACCCTTGCCCGGTTTGATACAGGCGATCCAAATCCCATGCTGGATCAGGTCACATGCACAGATTGCCATAACGTAACAGATGGAAAGCCTGTCAGCGTACAGTCTGTAAGGAAGGCATGCCTGAATTGTCATGATGAAGAATACGGCGAAATGCTGGATCAGTGGATTGAAACGGGAACTACCCATCAGAAAGACCTGGCGGCCAAAATTGAGGAACTCCAGGCTGCTTCGGACAAAAAGCAAAAGATTTCCAGAAAGGATGCAAAGATGGTGGAACGTGAATTCCGAAAACTCCGCGAAGTGGAGAAATATTTCAAAAGCAGGGCATATATCCATAATCCGGACTATGCTGAGACTTTATATGAGTCCGCAGTGGAAAATTACACTGCCATCAGGGAAAAACTGAGGTAGATTCTGCGCCGGCGACAGAAAAACAGATTAAGAAAAAGGGAGAGAAGGCTTATCACCTTTTCTCCCTTTGTGCAGCAGAATTTAATGAAAAAACAAAAACATATCCATCACGCTATGGCATCTCTCATTCATTTTTTTTGCCGGAATGTTTTTTCTGGTAAAATGACAACATGAAACAGCGATTGGTTTTGTTTTTTCTGTTTTTATGTTGGCTTTCGGTACCGGCATTCTCGCAGGTTCTGCCACTGAGAAATTATTCAACTGAAAGCGGGCTGGCCTCTTCCCAGGTCAACGCAATCATGCAGGACAGTAACGGCTACATCTGGTTTGGTTGTACCGGAGGGGTCTCCCGGTTCAACGGTCAGCACTTTGATATTTTCCGGGAAATCAATGGATTGCCCCATGAAAGCTGTTTACAGCTTTTTGAAGACCATGACGGACATGTCTGGGCCGTCACACTCCGGGGCTTGGCCTGGTTTGATGACCAGACCGGTGCTTTTCATGAGTCAGGCCCTTCGGGAGAAGTGCTTCAGGCCTGTGTGGCAGATCAGAAAATCTACGCGATATTCAAAGGAAAGGGATTGATACGGGGTGGTATCGGTATTAAATGGACAGACTTGTCCCCTTCCCTCCCGGAAGACCTGGTCGGTGTTTGCTCCTTCAATGATATCCCTTACGTAGCCAGTGCCGGTAAAGGCCTGATTCAAATTGGAGACAAGCCGGAAAATGTTCTTAAAATACAAGGCATTACCGGGCTGAGAAACCATCAGGGAAAGTCTATTCTCCTGTGGACCCGTTCACAGACATGGCAATTCTTACCAGAACAGAAACAACTTACACCACTGGGACAAACGCTTCCTGTGGGACAACAGATTCATTCCGCTACCTGGATGTCCGACGGGACATTGTGGGTTGGCACCAACACGGGACTTTTTCGGTTTAAGGAGAAGCACTCCTCCTTTTACGACGAACAGAACGGGCTTCCGGGCATTCCGGTGTGGACAACATTTCTGGATCGGGATGGGGAAATGTGGTTCGGGACCAATCACGGCGCCGCGAAACTCAGCTCTTCCGATATTGTGGTTTATGATATCCATGCCGGTATGTTTGCCAACAGCATTATCTGTTTTCACCTGGATTCAAAAACCGGGGATGTGTGGGTCGGGTCCACCGGGGGACTATACAGAATTCCGCCTTCAGGAAAGCTCCTGCACCTTCCGATTCCATATTTTCAGCAGTATGCGGCCTGGGCCATTATCCGGGCGAAAAGCGGTGATTACTGGATTGGAACAGAGGGCGGTGGCCTGGTTCGGATGAGAAGGGAAAAACTCCATGTTATCCGCAAGAAAGATGGGCTTGCCGGGGACAATGTCACCGATGTGGTGGAGGGAAAGGATGGCTGCATCTACATCGCGTGCAAAGAGGGATTTTCCGTATTGAAGCAAGGAAAGCTTCAAACCTACTCCCTGGCAAACGGGCTTCCCATATCCTATATTCGCTGCCTTCTGCCATTGCCAAACGGCCACGTTCTCCTTGCCACCCTGGGAAGCGGTGTGGTGGAATTTGACGGCAAGGCGTTTCACCAGGTGACCCCAAAAGATAAACGCCTGGAAGCTGTTTACGATATGATACTGTTTCAGAACAAACTCTGGCTTTCCACCAATTATGGCATTGCAAGTTTCGATGGAAAAGATGTGCATCTGTTTTCGACAGACGCCGGACTGCCAAACTTCAGCACCACCGTCCTTCTGCCGGTGTCCGACCATGAAATATGGGTAGGTACCGATGGCGGAGCCGCTCTTCTTGACACAACAAAGCAACAGGTTAGCCGCATTCTCACCATTGACGAAGGCCTCCCCGGAAACGAGTTTACCACCCACAATGCGCTGATAAAAGACAAACAGGGCAACATCTGGTTTGGACTCTTCGGGGGTGCGGCCCGAATACAGCATGGACATTCCCACCAATGGAACAGATCCAACAGGCCGGGTATTGTACTGAAGAAGATTCAGTACCGGTGGAATGGCAAAGATCACAGCCTGGTTCATCCGACTGCATCTTCCATCACCATCCCATATGGTGCCCGGGCTTTGACATTTTTCTTCGATGTCATCTGGTTCAGAAATGAGCACAGTATCCGTATCGACCATAAACTGGAAGGTGTGGATGACACCTGGGTTCAGGTCTTGAACAAACAACAGATTCAGGCCCGTTACGTCAATGTACCGGCTGGTAATTTTTACTTCAAGGTCAGGGTTTCCGCTTTTGCCGGCAGCGGTCAGAGCTTTGAAAATTCCCTGATCGGTATCACGATTCCGAAACCGTTCTGGCAAAATGCTATTTTCTGGGTACTCCTGTTCCTCCTGATTGGTGGAATTATATGGTTTCTGATCTGGTGGCGGATCGGCTACCTGAAAAGGGAAACGGAAAAACTGAACTGTATTGTCAAAGAAAAAACCATGCAGATTAAAGAAGTCAATCGGACACTCGCGGAAAAAAATATCCAGCTCCAGGTGATGGCGGAAACAGACTTTCTCACCGGCCTTTACAACCGCCGCTATTTTATGAGATCGCTGAAACGGAATCTCGGCCTTTTGAGTCGCGGGAATGGTGGCGATATTTTGTCACTTATCTTACTGGATATTGACCATTTCAAGGACGTGAATGACAACCAGGGACACGAGGCAGGTGACCTGATATTGATCC
Source organism: Acidobacteriota bacterium (assembly GCA_013151025.1). Classification (GTDB taxonomy): domain Bacteria; phylum Acidobacteriota; class Holophagae; order Thermotomaculales; family Thermotomaculaceae; genus UM-FILTER-49-7. Next base: position 14,111 of record JAADJC010000012.1, on the reverse strand, counting down.
ATCTGGCAGAATTGCTGCGCAGCGCCTGTCGGGACACAGATCTTATCGCACGTTTCGGGGGAGAAGAATTCATCATCCTTCTACCGGGAACAGAAGCAAGGGGTGCAGTCACGGTGGCAGAAAAGATACGCTCCCTGGTTGCATCTACTCCAATGGAAGTAAACAATTCCGATAAAATCAATATCACTGTCAGCTGCGGGGTGTCCTGGATTTCCACACCGCTGAAAATGACAGATAATTCCGCCAACATGCTGATCAAAAAATCAGACATCAACCTTTATAAAGCCAAGAATAATGGCCGTAACTGTGTGATTCCTGAACTAGATTCTTTTCTCTCAGATTAATCCGTCTTTACGGTCATGTAAGCAATCTGATGAAGCATTTTCAATTCTTCACCAGCTGTTTCAGAATAAGTTCCGAAGCAAATACAAGATAGGAATGGGATGTTTTTGGTGTAAGCTCCGGGTGGGAGGAGTAATGAGATGCCAGCACATCATACAGATCAAAGCCTCCCCGAATCATCTGGGTAGCAGATTCCAGGTATCCCGCCGGGTTGAAATTTCCGATCATTTCGCTTCCCATCAACTTCAGGTCAGATTTCCGGTACAGCACCTTCACTTTCACGGGATTTACACCCGGCATGTTGGCGTAAATATCTGTTGAATCTGCTTTTGCAGTTAGAACTTCAATACCTGCTTCCACTGCGTCCGCTTCTGAAAGCCCTGTCGCTCCGTATGATATTCCACAAAAACGGGTTACAACCACATTGATTACGCCTTCGTACGCGCGGTGGTGACCACTGAGGTTCATTCCAAGAATTCGGGCCATCTGGCCGGCGTTACTACCCAGCTTTCCAGGTGTGGGTTTCCCGGTTAAAAAGGATCGCGTTTCTACGCAATCCCCGACGGCGTATACATCAGGGATACCGGTTTCAAAGTACTCGTTTGTGACAATGCCATTCCTTGTGGTTCTCAAGCCGAATTTTTCCGCATAATCCACCAACGGACGAACTCCCACGGCAGAAAGTACCGCATCTGTTTTAATAAGCTGCCCGTTTTCCAGCATTACACCGTTCACGGTATCTTCCCCGGTAAATCGAATCGCCTTTTTCCCCATCCACATTTCAATGCCAAAATTACGCAGATGAGTTTGCAATATTTCAGAAAATTCTGTGTCCACCCGGTTTCCCAGTACATGGGGTTTCAGTTCAATCAGGGTCACCTCTTTCCCCATGTTTTTCAGCGAAACGGCAAATTCCAGTCCAATATACCCGCCGCCCAGCACTACAATCCGTTTAAGAGTATGCAGGAGATCTGTGGCCTGCTGTAAATCCTTTGTTTTGCGGACTTTTAGAATGTTTCCCAAGTTCCGGCCTTCCAGGGGTGGAATAATCTGGTCAGTTCCAGTGGCAAAAACCAGCTTTCCATATTGATACTGCCTGCCGGATTCCGTAATGATGGTTTTTTCTTTCGGATTTCCACCCACAACTGCTTCCTTGATGATGGGAGTTCCCCACTGGGTCACTATTTTTTCATTGATCAATCCCTTTTCCCAAGGTATTTCCCCTTCCACGATGTATGGCGTTCCGCAGTGGTTCACGATTCGTTCTTCGGAACGGAATACTGCGGTGGAAATATCCGGATTGTAAATATGCAGGTGTTTATTGAGTATGCGGGTTGCAGGGCCACCGCCCACCAGTATCACATCAAACTTTTCCATTGTTTCCTCCAGACGTACAAAGTTTATAAGTCTTTGGTTATGAGGTGCTCCCGCGATACATACAATAAGATGCCAAAGAAATCTTCTTTGTTACAAACAATTTCAGGGAGAATCAATCAATTCTTCTATTTTCCCTCGCACATAGTTGCGAAGTTCCGGTACAGAAAGTGCCTGGATAGTCTTCAAGGATATTGGGTTACCGAACCGAACCCGCACGGGCCCTGGTGTAATTATCCATTCGCCCTTTTTCAGAACCCGGTAGAGCCCGGAAACCCCGATAGGTACAATGGGGACACCGCCTTCTTTCGCAAGATGGAACGGAAGTTTCTTGAACGGTTTCATTTTTCCGGTCAGGGTGCGTCCCCCTTCCGGGAGAATGATCATGGATAACCCTTCCTGCAGACACCTTGCAGCTTCTTTCGCGCTGGGAATCGCGGCATGGACGTTCTGACGATTAATAGGGATGTTGCCGGCCCGGCGAATCGCCCAGCCGAAAATCGGCCAGTTGAACTGCTCCTCCGCTTCTATTCCCCGAACCAATTGAGGAATGACGGCCTGAAACAAGGGAACGTCCAGCAGACTGATGTGATTGGCCATATACAGGTGAATCTGGTTGAAATCCACATTTTCCAAACCCTCCACAGTCAAACGAATGCCCATGATGAAAAACAGACCCCGGGCCAGTGTTTTGATAATTGGATCATAACGCTTTGCAGGAACCAGATAAGAAGCAATAATCAGAAAAATGAGTACAGGAATCAACCATACCAGGGCAACAAACCAGATAAAGACAGAACGAATCTGCCTCATTTCCAGAAAACCTCGCAAGCCTGCTTCAGGCAGGTAATTTCTACAGGAGAAATACCCAGTACTTCACCATCCGGTGTCAGTACTTTTTCTCCGTCTGGAGTTTCAATTGAAATTTCCCGTGCCTGGAAGGTTTCCACTTCCGGCAACTCCACGTGCTCCCCTGTAAACACCTTGGGGAAAGCCTGTAGCAGTCTGCGTCTCGTTACCCGGTTTAGAATCGTAACATCCAGGAGCCCGTCATCAATGGCAGCCTCAGGCGCCATCAGAAAATTCGAGGTGTATCTTGTATTCGAAACCTCAATAAAAACACAATCTCGCTCTAATTCCTTTCCGTCCAACCGAATATTGGCGCCAAAAGATTTAAGCCGGATCGTTCTGTAGAGAACACCCAGTGTATACGACATATTACCTAGCATTTTCAGTTTTTTAGCAGTCATTGTTACATCTGCCACAAAGCCCAGCCCAAGGATATTCAGAAAATAATAAGTCTGACCATGGGTCTGGAAACGCCCAACATCCACCTTGCGCCGTTTGCCCTCGGCAATGATGTCTACGGCGTCTAACCAGCGCGAAGCCTCCAGTTTAAGATCACGGGCAAAGGCATTTCCGGTACCAATAGGCAATACACCGATGGGAACCCGAAGCTTTTTCTTGTTCCGATAACACCCGTTGATCACTTCAAACAGGGTTCCGTCCCCCCCTGCAGCCACGATTCCATCGTATTTGCGGAAATCTGCTTCAGCAGCCAGCAGGCTTCCGTGTTCGGGATAGTCTGTCAAAGCCAAATCAAAACTTATCCCCCGTTCCTGAAAAGCCTGTTCAACCTCCGGCAAAATCTTTTTTGCCTGCCCATGTGCGGCAAATGGGTTGTAAATCAGCAAAACTTTCATCTATTCCCCCTTTTTTGCACTCCCTTAAACTCGTTGGAAACGGTTCCAAAACACACTCAGTACCAGCCCGGTCATAATCAGATACGTAATAATTCCAGACCCTCCATATGAAAAAAACGGCAGCGGAATCCCGGTAGTTGGGAGCAGGCCAACAATCATACCCGTACTGATCGCAATCTGATAAAAAAGAAGTACCGCCGTACAGAAAGCAATGATCATTCCAGGTTTGTCATATGCCATCTGTGAGATATTTATCATCCTGGAGATAATGAGAAACAAGATTATCAATGCAACTACCACCCCGGCAAATCCGAACTCCTCCGCATAAACCGCAAAAATAAAATCCGTGTGGGGTTCCGGCAGGTATTTGAGCCGGCTCTGGGTTCCCTTGCGATAGCCCCGGCCTGTCAATTGCCCGGATCCCACTGCCACTTTAGACTGAATGACATGATAGCCCCGGCCAAGGGGGTCTCGTTCCGGGTTGAAAAAAGTAAGAACACGTTCCTTCTGGTAGGGCTTGAACATGTAATTCCAACTTCCAAATCCAACGGCAGTTATCAGAATAAAAAAAAGAAGATACACTCTTGGCCGCATTCCCAACAGAAAAACACCCCCTGCTCCCATTATCAAAATAGTGGACGCAGTGCCAAAATCCGGCTGTAAGAGAATTAAAAACACTGGGATACCAATTACTAAAACACTTTTGACAATTGACTTAAAATTAAGTCGGGACGTTTTATCCCTCTTGAATAACCATGCCAACATCAACAGAACGGTCAATTTCACCGGTTCAGAGGGTTGAAGACGAAAGGCTCCAAGATTCAGCCAGGATCTGGAACCGTGGACAGTAGATCCAAATATCAGTACCAGAATCAAAAGACACATTGCGATACTGTAGAGTACCGGAGCAAACTCTATCCACACCCGATAATTAACGATAAAGGCAATGGTTCCCAATGCCAGGCCAATGCATATCCAGATAAGTTGCCGTGATATCAGAGTTTCTCCGCCTTTTACGGTAGCAGCCGCACTGCTCAGGGTAGTCATACCCAGAATAAGGGCCAGTATTACAACGAGAAACAACGGAAAATCAAATCGGCCTTTCATTTGAATGCCTCCCTGTTATCCCGAAAAAATTTAAAAATCTTTGAGGCAATAGGGACTGCGGTATCCGTGCCATGACCCCCTTTCTCCGCAATCACGGCAATGGCTATTTCCGGGTCACGGACAGGGGCAAATCCGACAAACCAGGACAATTCCAATGATTTTCGATCCGCGCCGGACACAGTCTGTGCCGTACCGGTTTTACCGGCGATGGGAAGACCCAACCCGCTGAGCGCTACACCGGTTCCACCAGTCACCACCATTCGCATTCCCCGTTTAACCGTCTTAAAGTCCTTTGCCGGTAAATCTACCTTCCCTCGAATCCATTTCTTTCCTGTTTCGTTAATTAGGTGGGGAATCAGCAAGATACCATTATTTGCAATGCTGGCTGTTACAGATGCCGCCTGCACAGGGGTCATCAGCAGATACCCCTGGCCGATACAGGTGTTCAGCGTATCACCGGGGAACCATGGGCGCCCGGTTTCCCTCCGTTTCCATTCAGGAGTTGGAAGTAATCCGGTTCTTTCTCCCGGAATATCAATACCGGTTCTCAGCCCTATTCCGAATTCTTTGGCAACAGGCCAAAGTTTCTCAATACCGATTTTCAGTCCTACATTGTAAAAATAGACGTTGCAGGAGTGGGCAATGGCCCCGGTCAACGAAAGACTTCCATGCCCTTCCTTATTCCAGCACAGAAAGGTTCGTCCCCCAACTTCCAGACCCCCGGTACAGGTAAAATGAGTCCGGGATGTCAGTCCGGCATTCAAGCCTGCCAGTGCCACCAATGGTTTGAAAGTTGATCCCGGGGGATAAGCACCTTGAATTGCACGGTTGAGCATGGGATTGCCGACAGTTACCTTCAGCGCCTCCCATTCCTTCCGTCTGAATCGAAAGGTTAAAATATTGGGATCAAATGTGGGAGCTGAGACCAAAGCAAATATTCGACCGTCCCTGGGACTCAAAACAACAACTGCTCCCTGGAATTTTCCCAGATTCTTCATCGCCAGTTGCTGAAGGGGAAAAAGCAGGGAGATGGTAAGGTCTTTCCCATTGTGGGGTTCCCGGATCAGCTGTGTCCGGATAAAATGATTACTGGAATCCACTACAATTCTCCGGGTCCCATCCTTACCCCTGAGAATATCATCGTAACTTTTTTCTATCCCCATTTTCCCCACTTTCTGTAAAGTGGTCAATTTTCGTGCTTCCCGTACTGTCGGTTCACCGATATACCCGACAGTGTGTGCGAACAATCCTCCGAATGGATAAGACCGCTGGGGCGCGAGCTCGATAAAAATCTCCGGATAATCCTTTTTCCTTGCTTCAAGCGGAGCAATTTCAGAGAAAGAAAGATTTTCAATAACCGGTACCGGCTTGTAAAGCGGAACTTTTCGATATCGCTTGATCCTGTCCCTCAATTCATCGGATGAAAGTCCGAGAAACTCAGCAATGCTTTTCAAACGGGGAGTGCGAAAAGTGCTTCGATCCAGCATGATATCGTATGCCACTTTGTAATCTGCCAGAATTTGTCCGTCTATCGAAAAAATTGTCCCTCTTCTGGACGGAATGGTGATTTCCCGAAGGGTATTTTCTGTCGCAGCCTGAAAATATGAATTGCCCCGAACCACCTGAAGATACCAATACCGGAAAAAAAGGGTAAGAAATACGCCCATAACCACAACATAAAAAAATCGGATACGACTTCGAAATGCAGGATGGCTTTCACTGAACATCAATTCTTCCGATAACCAGACATGTAAGAAAAGTTGTGGAAAAGAGAAAAACGATATAACCGGGGAGTGAAACGGGGAGCAGGGGAAAACCGAGGAGTGAGGAAAGCCAGCGGGCACCGATGGCAACAAATAATGCGTAAACACCAACTGTCAGACAGGCTGCAGCACCTTTAACCACAACCCTTCTGGCAAACTGGTGCAGGGCAAAGGCCAACACCAGTGCGGACATGGTTTTGATTCCAACAATCGGGGAAGCCGGATATACCAGCTCCATGACCAGGTTGCCGAAAAAGACAAATGCCATTGCCCGCCCCACACTGCTTCGAATCGAATAGATCCCGGACAGTATCAGGAGAAGGTCCACTCTTGCAAAGGGTAAAGGAAAAATATTGATCAACATTGACTGAAGAAAAATGGTTATAATAATCAGGACGACATCGTAGGCAACTATCATTGTCCACTTCCTTTTTCGCCAGTCTTCGGCCGGGAGGAATTGGACCTGAGAACCAGTACATGTTCCAGATTGCTCAACGGGGCAGAAAAGGCTACCTTGATATTCTGAAAAAAATCGTCAGTGGGAATGGCGGATAAAATCCTTCCGGCTTCAACACCTGCGGGACAAATACCTTCTCCCCCTGTTGTAATAACCCGGGCACCCTGCTTTACGGTTGCCTTATTGGGGAAATAACGGATAGAACCAATCCGAATGTCACCGGTACCCGAAAGAAGACCGGCCGGCTGCGCCCCCTCAATGCGAACCGCGTAACCGGAAGCCGGGTCAGAAATCAGCTGGACTTGAGACTGGCGAGAAAAAGCCTTCCACACGCGTCCAACCAGGCCCATTTCACTGATCACCGCCATATTCTTTATAATTCCGTCCCGTTCTCCCCGATCAATCAATACCAGGTTCATACCACTGAAAGAGGCGTTGCCAATCACATTTGCAGCCAGTCCGGGGCGCTCCAGTTTTCGTTTTAACGCCAACAGGTCTTTTAAATGACGATTCTCATAGTCCAGATTTCGTTTCAGCAGAAGCCGGGTACGCAGATTGAATGTTTCTTCCCTTAATTTTTTATTTTCTTCCTGAGCATGTATATTATCAACATAGGTTTTGTAGGTTTTTTTGACCCACCGGGTCAGCGTAATGGAAGCGGTAACAACCGGGATTGATACAGCATTAACAGTTCTTTCAACATAGAACACACCGGTATTGTCTTTTAGTTGGACAGAGACCAACAGAAGGTTCATGAAAAATAAAACCAGAAAAATTCGGAACTCGTGGATAGCGTCCTCCTGACAATAACTATCTTTTATATTACTATACCCTTGGAAGTGCCACGAAACATTTTATAATGATTTGTGAGAATATTATGATTATATCCCGAAAGGAGGCTCTTTTGAAGAAAGCAATTCTAATTATAGCCGTTGTGTTGGTATTTTTCGGCTTGCTTGTCGTACTGGTTGGCCGTTCCATTGGTTATCTGACCGGACAGACAACCATACCATCCAAATCGGCATTGGTAGTTTCCCTGGATAAAGTATTAACTGAACAGACACCGAATTTGCCGTTTACCCGAAGCCTGGACTTTCACCATCTTGTGGATGCCGTGCAAAAAGCCGCCAAAGACAGCCATATTGAGGGTGTGCTGGTTTATGGCAATTCCCTGACAATGTCAATGGCTCAGAAAGAGGAATTAAAACATGCCCTTGCAGCAGTGATAAAAGCTAAGAAACCGGTTACAGTCTATTTTGATGCAATCTCCATCGGCAGCTATTATGTCGTACCCAAAGGGGCAAAAGTGGTGATGCAGGGAACCGAGGGCGGCTATGTCACAATGACCGGATATTATGCCCCTCAAATGTTTATGCGGGAACTTCTGGAAGAAAAACTGGGTATCAAAATGAATGTTGTTCACATTGGAAAGTATAAGGGAGCCGGTGAACCTTTTTCCCGGGATTCCATGTCCAGTTATCTTCGGGAGGAACTGGCTTCTTACCTGGATGACGTCTGGACAAATTTTACAGATTCAATTCCCAATTCCCGTGGGCTCAATAAGAAAGAGTTTCAGGAAAATCTGTATAACGGCAATTACTTCGCACTTTCTCCACAGGATGCCCAAAAAGATGGATTTGTGGATCAATTTGGATACAAACTGGATCAGGAAGATCAATATGCCGACACTGTAGGGATTACCCGTTACGCGAAACGCAAAAATCTTCAATCTACTTCCGGACAAATTGCACTGATTGTCGCAGAGGGAGAAATTCAGATGGGAACGGCACAACCCAGTCCATTTGGCGGAAGCAGTTCAATTGCCAGTGACACTACCTGCCGCACCATTAGACGGGCGGCAGACAACTCTCTGATCAAGGCAATTGTGTTTCGCATAAATTCTCCCGGCGGTTCCGCTCTGGCCTCCGAATTGATTTACCAGGAGCTTCAACGGGCTGCAAAGAAAAAGCCGGTAATTGCATCAATTGGCGGCATGGGGGCGTCCGGTGGATTTTACATTGCCTGTGGCTGCGATAAGATTTTTGCCGATAATGCCTCAATTGTCGGTTCCATCGGCGTCATTTCCATTGTTCCGGAATTTACCCATCTCATGGGTAAGGTCGGCGTACACATTGATCCGGTTCAGAAAGGAAAGTATTCAGACTTTCTTTCCCCTTACAGAAAATTGAAACCGGAAGAAGCCCGTATTCTTACCAATGAAATGTTGAAAATATACACCGTCTTCAAAAGCCGGGTGGCAAAATCCCGTAAAATGGACATGGAAAAAGTTGAAGAGCTGGCCCAGGGCCGCATTTATTCCGGCAGAAAAGGTCTGAAGCTGGGTCTCGTGGACCGTATCGGTGGACTCCATGAAGCGCTGGAAGAAGCCGCAAAGCAGGCAAAACTCTCTTCTATTCGTTACCGGGTATTCAGCAGTCGGAAAAGTTTCATCGAAATGATTCTGGACCGCCAGACAAGTGTCACCACAAAATGGCAGGATCTGCTGAAATTGCCGCCAATGGGCCGTCCCCTTCTGATTGCCCCCTCTCTTGTGTGGAAAAGTGAGGAAGGGCTTAAATGAAAAAATTGTTCATTATCTTATTGCTATCAATTCCGGCATGGGCTGTCCAGCCGATGGACCCCCTCTTTACCCGAACAATGGAAGCAATGCAGACCCGAGGTACTACACCATTTTCCATGAAATGGTCACCTCTGGAACGTCATCTTGCTTATCTGAAACCTGCGGCAGATGCCGAAGTGAACGAACTATGGATATTGGACCTGAAAACAAACAAAGAAACAAAGCTGGCCGGGGCAGAACAGAAAAGTAAGGAATCAGAAGCCGAAAAAGCACTGAAAGAACGGATGAGAATCGGTGGTGGAGGTGTGACCTTTTTTTCCTGGTTTCACAACTCTGAAAGAATTCTCTATAAAAACGGCGGGGAACTCTGGCTGGTGACGGTTGCTACAGGAAAAAAGCAGGTTATTCCGGTGAAATTGAGTCCTGTTCTGTTCCCTCTGATTTCTCCGGATGATAAGATGATATCCGTCGTCTCTGCCGGTGACATTTATCTTGTGGAAATCGCCACAGGAAAAAGCAAAAGACTGACAGAAAGTGCCGGAGATGGTATTTACAACGGCATGGCAGATTTCAACGCCGCAGAAGAACTGGATCGGTACGAGGGGATGTGGTGGTCACCGGACAATCGATTTCTGTACTTCACCCATGTGGATGAGTCCAAAATGGCAAAATGGGCATTGCCGAAGGATACCGAATTTAAGCCCCATTACCAGTTGCAGCGCTATCCTGTTTCCGGCGGTGTAAATGCGGACGTATCACTCTACCGGGCCGACGTGAAATCGGGTCATTTGAATCTGCTTCCTGTTCCGGTAAAAGGGGAATGGTACCTGGTGAGGGTTCATTTTATAGACCAGGATCCCGCTGTCCAGGTTCTGGCGCGAAACCAGAAGGACCTGTATATTTACAGATACAAAAACCTTGAACCCGGGCTGATTTACCACGAGCACGACAACTGCTGGATAAACCTCAACAAAAGTTTTCACTATTTTGAAAGCAGGAAGGCATTTCTCTGGACTTCAGAAAAGTCCGGAATTAACCGGATTTACATTGAGAAACTGGATGGCAAAGAAGTTCCAATGACAGACGGGAAACGGCCGGTTTTGCGAATTACCGGGGTGACCGAACAAATGGTTTATTTCACCGAAACCGCCGCCAATCCAACAGAAAACCGCCTGATGTCCCTGAACATGGCAACGGGAAAAATAAGCATCATGGAAGAACCCGAAGGCTGGATTCGGATCTCCATGTCTTCCGATGCCCGGCATTACATCGTATTTTTCAGTAATCTTAATCAGCCCATGGTTGCTTCACTTGTGGAAAATGGGAAGAAAAACCGGATTTTTTTCCGGCAGACAACACCTGAAATAGACGGACTTACAGCAAATATTCATGTCCCATTTCAATTTACAACATCAGACGGCACTATACTTTATGGAGTATTGGACCGTCCGAAAACCCTGATTCCAGGGAAAAAATACCCGATACTTGTCTACACCTATGGCGGACCTCATGCCCAAGTGGCATCCAACAGCTATTCTTCCCGAAATGAATTGTGGTACCGGTATCTCAATACAAAAGGCATCTGTGTCTTCCGCATGGACAATCGCGGCTCTTCGAATCGTCCCCGAAGTTTTGAAAGGGCAATTTACCACAACATGGGAGATATTGAGCTGAAGGATCAGATCGCAGGACTGAACACGCTTTGCAGGAAGTTTACCTTTCTGGATCGCTCCCGGGCCGGAATCTGGGGCTGGAGTTACGGCGGGTACATGACCTGCATGGCCATGACCCGGTTTACCGGGCAATTCAAGGTAGGGGTGGCGGTGGCACCGGTTACAGACTGGCATTTGTACGACTCCGCCTACACCGAACGCTACATGGGAACAGCAAAGGAAAATCCGGATGGATACAAGAATGCCTCTGTTCTCACATGGGCCGACCAACTGAAAGGGAAATTGCTGATTATGGCCGGCGTGTCAGATGATAACGTTCACTTCCACAATACCGAAATCCTCCTGGATAAATTTGTGGAAAACAACCGTTTCCCCGACTTGATGGTATACCCGGGAAAGAAACATTCTATCCGGGGCCGCCAGACCCGCCGCTACCTCTTCTGGCGTATTTCCGACTACTTTATCTCCAATTTGTAGCCATTTTCTTCTGAATGAAATAAAAAGAGCCGGGCAGAATTGCCCGGCTCTTTTTCCCTTTGCATTTTCATACAGGAACAGTGTAAGTGGAAGTGCGAGTGAATGTATAGAAAAATCAAGGAATTCGTGGTTCCCGTCTTTTCTCAACTCATCATCCATCACTTCCCTTCAGCTTGTCAGCGAAATTTTCCTCAGAAGGTTTATGTTGGTAAGCATTGCGCCGGTACCCTGTACAACGCAGGTTAACGGGTCTTCTGCCAAAGACACAGGTAACCCTGTTTCTTCCCGGAGCCGTTTATCCATATTCCGGAGAAGGGAACCGCCACCGGCCAGAATAATCCCCCTGTCCACAATATCTGCTGAAAGTGCGGGTGGCGTCTTTTCCAGGGTTATTTTGATAGTTTCCACAATGCTGTCCACTGCCGGTGTCAATGCTTCCCTGATTTCGGCATCTGTGAGAGTCAGACCTTTGGGAAGACCGGTTTCCAGGTCACGCCCCTTAATCTCCATTTCCAGCTGTTTGTCCAGTGCAAAGGCAGAGCCGATGTTGATTTTCACGTCTTCTGCTGTTCTTTCTCCAATGAGCAGGCGATACTGCTTCTTAATGTACCGGATAATGGATTGATCCATCTCATTTCCGGCCACCCGAAGTGACTTGCAGAAAACGATACCAGCAAGTGAAATCACCGCAACGTCTGTGGTACCACCGCCAATGTCCACAATCATATTTCCGGTAGGCTCTGTGATAGGAAGGCCGGCACCAATGGCAGCCACCATTGCCTGCTCTACCAGATAAACCTCGGAAGCGCCCGCTTTCAGGGCTGAGTCCCGGACTGCCCGTCGCTCAACCTGTGTTATTTCGGAGGGAACCGAAATAATAATACGGGGGCGCACCGCTACTCTTCGATTGTGTGCCTTCTTGATGAAGTAATCAAGCATTCGCTCTGTCACCTCAAAATCTGCAATGACCCCCTCTTTCATCGGCTGAATCGCCACAATGTTGGAGGGTGTCTTTCCCAGCATTTCTTTTGCTTCAGCCCCAACCGCTTCCACGCGATTGTTCTTGAGATTTATTGCGACAATAGACGGTTCTCGAACCACAATCCCTTTGTTGCGAATAAAAACGAGGGTATTGGCTGTCCCCAGATCAATAGCAAGGTCACTTGAAAAAATCGATAACCACGAGAGTGGATTCATCACACCCATCATTTACTCCTGTTGCAGTTTCGCCATCCGATTCATCCGGTCCCCGGGAGCCTGACAAAGAGCAGGCATATGAATTATGACAGAATTATCTTAACTTTCTCACTCGGCAATTTCAATACCATTCTTCTGGTTCATTTTTCGTTTGTACATCGCCTTATCCGCCTTGGACAAAATCGCTTCAGTTGTAGATCCATGTTCCGGGAATGAAGCAATGCCAATGCTGACAGTCAACCGAATATCCCGATAGTGATAGTTACAGATGGATCTGGAAATCGCTTCTGCATATTTTTGGCTTTCTTTTGCAGTCAATCCCGGTTGAACAACGGTAAACTCATCTCCCCCATACCTGGAAGCAACATCCTCTTCCCGAACCGCTTCCTTTATCAGTTGCGCAATATCCACCAGGACGGAACTCCCCGCCAGATGGCCATAGTTGTCATTTACTGATTTGAAGTTATCCAGGTCCAGAAAAATGATGGACAGAAACCCCTGATACTGGGTGGCCTTTTTAATGGATTCTTCCAGAAACCAGTTCTGATACCGTGAGTTAAAAAGGGAAGTCAAATCATCCCGCTTGGTCATTTCCTCCATTTCCTTGAAGATAAGGGCATTATGGAGAATAATAGATCCGTATTTCACCATGGTTTTCAGGGAATCCAGGTCATCCTCCGTAAAAGGCTTTTCTGAATCCTTGTTGAGAAGCTCAATGACACCAAACAACTCTCCCTTTCCCACCAGTGGCGCCGCCATAATCCGCTTTGTTTCAAAACCGGTAGCTTCATCCACTTCATCCAGAAAACGAGTATCTTTCGCCACGTCATTAATAATAACAGCCTCACGGGTACTGGCTACCCATCCGGCTACGCCCCGACCAATTGGAAGTTCAATCTTACTCAGTTTTTCCCGTATATTCCGATTGCTCATTCGAAAATAGAGGCTGTTCCGTTCCCGATTCAGAAGGAGTAAAGACCATGAGCTTGTGCCCAGAAGAGTCTGTACCTTGTTCATAAATTCCCGCATGATGAGATCCGGATCAGAAAGGTTGATTGCAGATGTGGTCACATGGTTCAGCACTTCATAGTTACGGGAAAGAATCCGTTCCGACTCCTTCAGTTTCATGAGTTTTTTCTCAATAAAAAGCACCAGCCGAAATTCCTTTTCTGAAGAAAAGGTCATACAACCGCTTATATCCTGGCCACTCCTGCGTCTAACATACACATAGTAATTATCCACCGGGATAATTCCCTTTATTTCTGACTGATGACCAATATAAAACACATCAGTGAAAATGACAATATCATGGGAAAACAGTGTCAGGGCGGAAAGATCCGTCTGAGCGGAGCCCACATAGCGAGCATACTTTCTCGGCACTTCTCCGAACCACAGGATGTTCAGTAGATTTTTATGAATACCCATTTTTCCATTATT
>JAADJC010000053.1 GCA_013151025.1 Acidobacteriota bacterium | reverse complement strand
CTATCTGAAAACGGCTGCAAAATGGCGTCCCCACGACGAACAGATAAGGAAACTACTGAACCAGGCCACGGAAACTGCCGAAAAAGTGACTGAAAACAAGAGATGAGAAGCAGAGATTTGGTACCATATATCAATGACGTGTTAAAATTACGGATCGGTTCATTTCGGGTGATTCCACTGGAGAAACGATGAAGAAAGGCAGAAAGACATACTTTCGACAGACAAGGGAAACCCTGAAAGAAGGTTTCAGGCAGATTGAACACAAGCAATGGCGGGGAGCCGTGAGTGATGTGCGGGAATTCTACCTCAGCCCTGAAGAACAGGAAAAGCTGAAGAAGAAGGGCTTTGTGAAAAGATGGTTGTTGCTCGCGTGGTGGACACTGGGAAGCATGATCAAGCGGCTGTCTCCTGTCCGGGGCTTTTTTCTGGTGGTGGGATTGGTCCTGTTACTGGGGCTGTTCCAAATTGGTGGAGTGGGCAACAAAAGTGATTTTTCTGTTCCGGGCGGGTTGATCATTCTTTTCATATTGATGCTGGAATTGAAGGACAAGATTATTGCGAAGGATGAACTGAAAGAAGGGAGAGCCATTCAGGCCATGTTGATGCCGCCGTCCAGTCCCGTTTTCCCGGGATGGAGCATCTGGCTTTACTCCAGCCCGGCCAATGATGTGGGTGGCGACCTGATTGATTATCTTCAACTGGACAAGGACCGGGCAATGGTCGCATTGGGTGATGTGGCGGGGAAGGGTTTGCCTGCCGCCTTGATGATGGCGCGTATCCAATCCACACTTCACGCACTGGCTCCTGAATTCCCGGACATCCCGGCGTTGGTGGGCCGTGTCAACGACATACTTTGTCGCGATGGCATTAAATCGCGATTCGCTTCACTCCTCTATGCCGTTTTGAACGCGGGGAATAATGAAATTTCGTTCGTGAACGCGGGCCACTTCCCCCCTGTTGTGGTCAGAAAGAACTGTGTTCACGAGCTTGAGAAAGGTGGTATTGCCCTGGGATTAAAGCCCGGAACATCATACAAACAACAGGAATTGAGTTTGAACGCGGGTGAGCTGCTTGTGGTCTATTCCGATGGCCTGACAGAAGCCCAGAATGAGGATGGCGAATTTTTCGGTAACGAGAGGGCTCTGGCTGTATTCACACAACTCTATGGTATGGATGCCCCAACCGCCGGGGAGACCATACTTGCGGGATTTAATACATTTGTTCAGGACACACCCCCTTTCGATGACTTGTCCCTGATGATCTTGAGTCGAAACAGGGGTTGAAAGGGAGAAGTCTGAGTCTGAGTTTAAGTAAGTAAAGAAGAAGTTTTCTGTCATCCACTATTCCGGCTTAACGCGTCCGGCAGACCGCTTCACCCATCACTTCCCTATTTGTTTCTGGTGTTTGTTTGTCTCAACTGATATAATAATTTACGGATAAATCAGGTTGCTTTGTCAAAAAGGGGATCCCATGGCGGACTGGAAAGAACAACTGTGCCATAGCCTGTATATTCCCGGTTTTTTTATGAGCAGAATTCCCGAGGACCCTACATTGCTGCCGTGTCCGGGGGTGGCATGAATTTTGAGAATAAGTGCAATGTGTTTTCGCTGACGCATCCGCAGAAACGAATTTTTCTGCAGACCATGCAGGTGCCGGATTCTTCCTGGCCGGTGGATTTATATTTAGTCAAGTATAGGGAACCAGTCGTTTTTGAATTACTGTCCAGAGCGCTAAACATCTATGTGAAGGAAAGTGATGGACTCAGAGTCAAGTTGATTCCAGACAGCACGGGCAGGATCGTAAACCAATATTTTCCCCCTCACGTCGATAGACAGTGGGAAATCCTGGACTTTTCAGGGCCGGATGAAATGAAATTCAGTCAGTGGAAGAATTGCGAAAAGAACAGAAGATTCAATATTTTTGAAGATATTCTCTATGACTTTTGTCTTGTAACGTTTCCGGATGGCAAACAGGGTTTTTCCATGCTCATGCATCATCTCTGTTCCGACGGATTTACCCGAATTTCAGCAGTGAGTCGAGTGACTGAACTCTACCAGGACATGGTTTGTGACAGACCACTTTCTGAGAGTACTTCAACTTCCTACAGGGAGTTTATCGCGTATGAGCAAGCTTACCTCAAATCAGTGGAATTTGTCAGGGACAGAGAATTTTGGATGTCCGAGAATTTGCAGGAGCTGAACGAATACAGGATTGTACCTATGAAAGTGCGTGATAACCCGAATAGATATGGTTCGGTGAGATATGAGATTCCTGAGGATTTGTACCAGTCCATGACACAATTGCATCAAAGCTCTGGCTTGTCCCTGTTCACACAGTTTTTTACGGTACTGGCGGTAATTGTTCACCGGATTACCAGCCTGGATTCTTTTGCGATTTCATTTTTTGGTCACAACAGAACAAGAGAGGATATGAAAGCCACCACGGGTATGTTTACGGGAACATACCCGTTACGAATTGACATTGAGGGCAATTTATCATTTCTGGATCTGGCAAAATACATGTCGACTAAAATTAAGAAAATCGTTAAGGTTCATGGGATGTTTCCCTTTGATGAGCTGGTCAAACTGATTCGTGAAAAAGAGCATACCGATATAAACCACGTCATCGACCTGTCCATCATCGATCTGTGTTATCCAAACGTGCCGCACTGCGAGTTGAGTCATGTGGAAGGGATGGAGAGTCAGAATCAATTGTCCATCTCAATCGAACGGTATGACAACCCTGAACTGCAATCGACAATCCTGTTTCTCTTTGATTCCAGGATCTATCTGGAATCCGATATTCGGAACCTGTTCAGCAGTATCTGTAGCATGCTTCATGGTGTTTTCCTTGAACCATCCGCGAAGATTAGCAAACTTCCATTGATTTCTCCTGAGCAGTATCAGAAACTGGTCCATGAATTTAACCAGACATCAAAACCCTTCCCGAAAGACAAATGCGCGCATCATCTTTTTGAAGAAGCAGCGTTGAAAGATCCGTCAAACACGGCAATTGAATGCGGAGGACGAAGCATTACGTATGGAAAGTTGAATCAACAGTCAGATTTGCTTGCCGAAAAGCTGCGCTATGCTGGAATTGGTCCGGAGAAACTGGTGGCCATTTACATGGATAAGTCCATTGAAACAGTGATCGCATTTCTGGCTGTGTTGAAGGCCGGTGGCGCGTATGTGCCGATAGATCCCGCCTTACCGGTAGAACGTATTCAATTTATCCTCAAGGACACTGATTCCGCCTGTCTGGTTGTGCATCAACGTTTTGCTGATCCGGTAAGAAAGGTCTATCAGGGAAAATGTGTCGTATGTGTTGACGACAGATTTATTATTGGTGATTGGGAGGAAAGGAAACCGCATTCAACCGGAGAGGCGCAACCCCATAACCTGATGTATGTCATCTATACCTCCGGATCCACAGGAAAGCCCAAAGGTGTGATGGTGGAGCATCATGGTTTTGTGAATATGGTTTCAGACCAGGTTCAGCGATATCAATTGACAGAAAAAGACCGTTTCTTACATTTCATATCGTTTTCTTTTGATGCATCCCAAGAGCATTTGTTCAGGGTCTTGTGTTCAGGTGCCGTGCTTTGCCTGACAGATGTGCAGAAAAATCTCAATGAGGTTGATATTCGCAGTTTACTGAAAGCACAAAACATCACTTGTTGCGCCTTCCCGGCTTCACTGCTGGAAACACTTGATGAGAAAGAATTCCCGGCTATGAAAGTGCTCAGCTCCGGGGCCGACAAATGTTCCCTGGCTCTGGTAAGGAAATGGGGTGAGGGGCGGCGTTTTTTCAACTCCTACGGCCCCACGGAAGCAACCGTTCTCTCCACCATTTCTCAGCTTGATGTGGGGGAAACAGAACCCCACATTGGAAAACCCATTGCCAATGTACAGGCCTATGTGCTGGATAAATACGGAATGCCCCTGCCGGCAGGGGTGGCGGGTGAATTGTATATTGGCGGAGAGGGTGTGGCGAGAGGGTATCTTAATCAACCGGAACTGACGGAAAGCTGTTTTGTCCCGAACCCGTTCGACTTATCCGGGGAAAGCCGTCTGTACCGTACCGGGGACATTGTATATTTTCGTGATGACGGTAACCTCGTTTTTGTTGGAAGACGGGATAAGCAATGTAAAATCAGAGGCTTTCGAATTGAGCCGGATGAGATAAAAGAGACGATGCTTCAGCATCCCGGGGTGAAAGAAGCGGCTGTTCTCGTTCATAAATCCAGGGGCAGACAACAGCTTACAGCGTTCTTTGTTTTTGGCGGGGAAACGCCACCGGATGTTGATTTTCTGAAAACCTACCTGAGTGAAAAACTGCCGTTCTACATGGTGCCGGAGATCCTGGTTGCAGTGGATTCGATTCCACTGACAACACATGGCAAAATTGATGAGAAAGGACTGTTTCAGCATCTTTCGAACCGCCCGGATGTTCGAGAAATGGAGCATGCTCAATCGGAGACGGAGCGTACATTGAAACGACTCTGGTGCGAAGTTCTCAATGTAAAAGACATCAGTATCACAGAGAACTTTTTCTATTCAGGAGGCGACTCGTTAATGGCATTGGAAATGTGTGTTGTCATTGAAAAGCATTTTTCCGTCAACATTTCGATTCAGCAATTCATGCAGTCTCCAACCATAAAATCCATTGGTGCAATGCTGGACAGAAAAAAGCAGGAACGGAAAACAACAGTCAGAGTAAAGACATCCGGAAGCGGTGCAGGAAGCCTGGTTGTGCTTCACGGGTTTAATGGCGAGTGTAATTATGGGCATATATTTGGACGGGAGCTTGACGATTCGCTGGAAATTTATGCTCTCAGTGTGGATGAAGTCACCTTGAGAAACCTGAAAATTGAATCGCTGCAGGATCTTGCCGCATTCCATATTGAACAATTGTTGAAACAAAACCCCGCATTCCCCTTGTTGCTGTGTGGTTTTTCATGGTCTGGAGCGCTCGCTTATGAAATGGCGGTAGCACTGGAAAAAAGAAAAATCCCTGTTGAATTGCTTCTGATAGACACAAAATATCCCGGCATTTCAAATTGTGACATTGGTGAGAGATTGAGATACTGCATTTTCCATTCATTGCGGGCAATTTTCTATCTTTTCAAGCCGGTGGCATTGGTTCTTGGATCAATAACCCGGGTCGGAAGAGACCGGCTTCAGTTCTTAATGGATGAAACTCTCCTGGAACTGCAGTTATACTTCAGAAACATCAAATACCTTGTCTGGAAAGGGTCTCCAATTTCACCAATGGGGAAGCAATCGGTAAGAAAATCACTTCGCCTGATCCCCATCAATCCAAGTCCATGCCCGCCCTCATTAAGAGTCCATTACATCATGACGTACCCTGATTCATTCTTAAAAAAAATACTGCTGACAGACCAGTCTGCCAGGTGGGGCAAACAATTGGCTGTTCCCCTGGATATTCACGAACTGGATGGTAAGCATAAAGACTTGATCACCAAAAACCTGTCAGCTACAACAAACTGCATACAGGACATCATCAACAGTATGACGGATTCAGAAAAACCTTGAGAGTTTTGCAGATTTTAATTTGCTTATCGTTTTTTATGAGCGTACAATTCAGTTAATTAGAAACTTTCATAACGGAGAGACTTTTGAAAACCATAAAACAAAAAAAACCGGTTCTTTTGGCCCTCATGCTGGTCATGATAATGGCACTGTCTTGCGGTGGTGGTGCCCCGACTACTCAATTATCCGATCCGGGAAATAACGATGACAATAACAATGGCGGCCAGGCTTCGACGGACGACTGCGCAATGGAGTTCCGTGACCTGGATTCGGATAACTTTTCCATTGTTCCTCCCCAGCGGATTCGGGAAACTGCCGATGGCCATTATTTAATTACAGCTGCTGAAACCCAGGAGATTGCCGGGAAATCCGGGTTCACCAAGAGTATCAACGCAACCGGATACGTTTACAGGGTCGCATACGACAGCAAATCCTATGAACGACTGGCTTTTCCCGGTGTGATTCCACAAGATTTTCAGGTGCTAAATGATGGTGGTTTTTTTGTCTGCGGGTCCAAAATTGAGTCAGGTACAGTTAACGGCTATGCCATGATGTGCCAAGCGGACGGAACTGTGGTTCATGAAGTAACCCGGCACGATCTCTCGTCTCTTTCACTTTCCGTTTCCACACCTGATGGCTATCTGGTAGCCGGTATCGCCGATGATCTGCTGTTGAAGCTGGCATTTCTGAAACCGGAAATGACTATTGATTGGGAATCTGAACTTGGAACTGATATAGACCCGAATGCGCCTGCAGGGTCCACTATTGCCATAACGAAGGTAACAGACTTGATTTTGAATCCTGACGGCAGCTTCACCGTATTTGTGAAATTGCTTCGCCATGATTCAAACCGAGATACCCATGGCATGGGCCTGGTCAAACTGTCCAGCAGCGGCAGCTTGCAATGGTCACGGTGCTGGTGGGATCCAGATTCCCGAAATGAACCCTGGTATTCTCCTAAGAGCGTTATCGGCCTTGATGACGGTGGCTTCATTATTTCCTTCTGGAATAATGACGCGGGCACGCATTATATGTATGTGAACAGACTGGACAATGAGGGCGACATAAACTGGTCATGGGAAAATATGAGTGAAGAATCAACACCTGCGGGTCTGGCAGTTCGAAGTGACGGCGTGATACTGAACCTTATCGCTGACTACAGCCAGGGGGAGCGTTTCTGCAGCATTTCTTTTATCGGAAGCGATGGGAATTTTATTGATAACAAAACTTTTGGGGTTATGAGTACTCCACCCGCACCGGATTTTCCAACAGACCTGATTGTTACTACGGATGGCCATATTGTAGTAACCGGCTATCATAATTATTATGATGATAACAATAAGTATAAAAAAGGGATTTTCATAATCAAACTGGATACAAATGGCAACTGTTCGGACTCAAACTGATCCCGTTGCTTCGGGATTGCGACAATACGGATGAGAAACAAAAAAATGAATATTGCCGGGGGACACAATGCTGTATAAGCTTATCATTTGCTTGTCCCCGGCTCCTTGGAATTATTCTGTCAATTGAAATGTTTGTTGTTGTTTCAACAAACCCGGTGGATGTCGGAGTCCGGTTTCCCCGATAATGTGTTACAATGACTGTACCTATCTTGGTTTTATGGGTGTTGCCTGCCGGTTTCTAAACAACATGCACATACAGCCGACAAATCACGTTGTCACTCCCTTGGTAGGGGCAGGGCTTTAGCCAACTGGCTTTGTCAGGACTTCGGCGGTAATCTGGATGTTATGCGCGAAAAGAAAATAGAAACGGCAAACAATTCTTGCGACGTTAAATAAGAATTGAAAGAAGAAGGAAGACCAGGATGGCAACAGATATAAATATTGGTGTGGTTGGGACATCACGGAAAGAAAACGAAAAACGGGTGGCAATTCATCCGAACCACATTGAACGAATACCTGAAGAACTGAGAAAGCGGATGACGTTTGAAACCGGATATGGATTGCCGTTTGGCATGACCGACGACACATTGGCCGGGCTTTCGTCGGGATGCGTTGCGTCCAGAGAGGAAATACTGAGTGGTTTTGATTGTGTGCTGTTGCCCAAGCCCCTTGCAGAGGACCTGTCCCAGGTGAGGGAGGGTGCAACAGTCTGGGGTTGGCCCCATTGTGCGCAACAAAGAGAGAATACACAGGTGGCAATTGACAGGAAATTGACCCTCATTGCCTGGGAAGCCATGTTTACATGGAGTCCTTCCGGTGATCAGGA
>JAADJC010000106.1 GCA_013151025.1 Acidobacteriota bacterium | reverse complement strand
GAATCCCATCTGAATAAATTATCCGGTATGTATGTGGGATATCAGAAATCGAAGACCATTCTAAGTAAGGAAATAGGACGGATTGAAGGCATTGCCCGAATTATGGACGATTTCATTGATCAGGCAGGAATACTGGCTTTGAACGCGGCCATCCTTGCAGCAAGGAACGATTCTCTTGATTCAGGCTTCGGCGTGATAGCGGATGAAATAAAGGAACTTGCTGAAAGGACAGGGGGGTCCACTGTGGAGATTAGAACTATTGTCAATAATACAACCCACCAGCTCTCCAGCCTGGAAGAGGGAACAAAGGGTGCCCGTGTTGAGTTTCGAAGGACAAAGGAACTGCTGGAAGATATCCTGTCGGCTGAGATGAAGCGAGTTTCTGAGCTGAAGGAAGAATCCAGCCGCATACAGGGAATGCTGGATGATGCGGCCCAGGATCGTGTACAGACGGGGACTGTACTGGATGGTGTTCGGATGCTTAAAAGTATGGTGGCGAAGACAGAAGAAACCTTGGGCAAGCAGCTGGCAGCGACGGAAAAATCCATGAAAACATCAGATGAGATGAAGGAGATGGCGGGACAGGTCATGACTGCGGCGCAGGAACAGACTGTAGGGGCACATCAAATTGCCGGGGCTTCTGAATCAATCCGTGACCTTTCGTCGGACGCAAAAAGTGCGTCTGAAAAAGTGAAGGAAGCCGTACAGGACATTCTACATCTAATACAGACGATTGAGGAAAACTCTGAACAGATTCGAGTAAAATCCGATACTTTACGCACGGTTGTCGATGACTTTTCCGGTGAACTTAATGCATTGTCAACAGAAATCGCAAGATTCAAATTACCGGATAATAAATGACTGCCTGGAACCACGCTTCATTCAAAAGTCTGCTGAAAGAAAAAGTCCTCATAATGGATGGGGCATACGGCACACTCCTTTCCTGCCATCTAAATGACGCCGAAATTATTGAAGAACTCAATGTACGCAAGGCGGACATTGTGCGCAATCTCCACCAGCAGTATGCAGACGCAGGAGCAGATATCATTAAATCGAATACCTTTGGTATATTTCATTCCATTTTCAGGGGGAAACTGGAGACTGAACAGGGGTTGAGACTTATTGAAAGTGGAACGCGCTTATTGGCAGATGTTCACTCAAAGAGAAATCTGATCCGGGTTGCCAGCTTTGGGCCCATGACAGCGGGGATTTGGGGGTACTCTGCCGGTGAGGTCGAAATGATACGGAGAGTATATCGTCTTGCGGCACAAAAAGCTTTATCTTCCGGCATTCATGCCTTTCTTCTGGAGACCTTTTCAGATTTGTTGGAAATGAGTATTGCAATTCATGCCATTCGCTCCATTTCAGCAGATATACCCTTGATCTGCCAGTTCACTTTTCAAGATGGAAGTATGACATTGAGTGGTTCCGGTGCCGCCAATGGGGCAATCATGCTGGACTCTCTTTACGCAGATGTGATCGGTGTAAATTGCTCTACCGGGCCGCAAGGCATACTGGCTCATGTTCAGGAGTTGAGCCGGTTTTGTTCCGGGCCGATTTCGATGGCTCCCAATGCCGGTCTGCCCAATATGATAGAGGGAAAGGCCAGTTACCCGGATGTAAGAAATGAAATGCTGGAGTTGTTACCCCAGGCACTGAAGCTGGGTGTTCGCATTGTGGGAACCTGCTGCGGTTCTACACCGGACTACACGGCTGCAATTCGAGGTGCAATTGATCGGATTCCATCGGAACAGCTCATTGCAGTATGGAGGGAAATGCCCGACA
Organism: Acidobacteriota bacterium; assembly: GCA_013151025.1. Lineage (GTDB taxonomy): Bacteria > Acidobacteriota > Holophagae > Thermotomaculales > Thermotomaculaceae > UM-FILTER-49-7. Next base: position 6,056 of record JAADJC010000106.1, on the reverse strand, counting down.
TGGTCAGTTCCAGCCGTCAGTTTTATGACTTTCGAAAAAGTTCCTTTTTTGCAGTGGGTGAGCGCCTGAATTTATCCGGAAATCGCACTTTTCTCAAGAGGTTTCAGAAAGAATCGGAACCCGCGGTGATTGCTGAACTAAATCGTCAAAGAGCAGCCGGTTACACAGATGCAGTGGACATCAATCTGGATGCGATAGCAAACAAGAATGCCTCAATATGGCGAGATACCGTGTTGCTGCTGGAAGGGGATGGGGCACCGATTCTGTCCATCGATACCCTTTATCCGAACCTGATGGAAGAAGCCGCTTTATTGGCAGCAGGAAAACCGATTTATAATTCCACAGACCTGACTGAAAAACGATTTTCACGGATGGCGGAGCTTTATCATCGTCATCGGGGGAAGATTGTGGTATTACTGATGACGGGAAATCGACTGCCGAAAACCTTGGCTCATCGAAGAGAAGCGCTCACAATTCTGGACAGGTTGCTCACAACTTACAAAATCCCCGCAATGGATGTTCTGGTGGATCCCCTTGCTTTGTCCCTTGCAACCGGAGTGGACCAGTTTGAAATGGTTCGAACAATTGTGGCGGAGACTGATTATAAAACAATCGTCGGGCTGTCAAATTTTTCCCATGGATTGGCAGACCGGGCTCGAATGAATGCGTTTCTTCTGGGTCAGTTGATGCAAAACGGGATTTCCGCCGCAATTACAGACACAAGTGACCCGAACATCTGCGCAACAATTCGCCTTGGGAATGCGCTCTTCCACGGAGAAGCCTTAATTCGGGATGAAATTGAAAAAATTGAATTTCCAAAACCGTTTCCAGAAGTCGGAACTGCGCTCCTTGGTGCGGATGCAGACGCGATTATTGAAATTCTGGAGCAGAATCTTTCACAATATGGATCTCCTTTTGTGTTTCTCGAAAAAGTTGTGTCTCCCAAAATGGAAGTCATCGGCGAGGCCTTTGAAGAAGGACAGCTTTTTCTCCCCCAGTTGATCGTTGCAGGGGAAACAATGAAAAAACTGTTGAATGCTTTGAAGAGAGAAGGGCGCTCCACGGAAAGTGGAGAGGGGACGCCTCCTGTTCTGTTTTTTACTGTTCAGAACGACATTCATGACATTGGAAAGAACATTGTGATGTCTGTTTTGCAAGGTTTTGGTATTTCTGCAGAAGATGGCGGTGTAGACAGAAGCCCCGATGAAATTGTGGAACTGGTACGGACGAAGAAGGCGGGTGCAGTGGGCTTGTCTGCGTTGATGACCACCAGTCTTTCTTCTATGGAGCAGACTATCAAGCGGTTGAAAAAAGAACTGCCGGACCTGCCGGTTCTGGTGGGCGGTGCGGTGGTTACGCGGCGATACGCGAAGGAAATCGGAGCAGACGGCTATGGCAAAACGGCATTTGACGCCGTACATATGTTCCGTAAGTTGGGCCTGGAATCAAGTGGGGACAGGCCCTCGTCGGACAGTGACAAGTGACATATGGAGATTGACGGTAAATGAAGCAAAATCATTCGATTCTCGTTCTGTTTTTTGTTGTTGTAGGTTTTCTGTTAATTTGCCAAACGGCACTGACTCAGGATGTGCTGAGATATGAAGATGACCAGGGCCATCTGGTACTCGTGGATTCTCCTACGAACATCCCGGAAAGGTATCGTAATCGCGTGGAATCTGTTCCCTCCGGAAAAAAGGCGGATCAATTGAATGCTGAGTTGACCAGGTTGATTCTGAACGGTGGAAATGCCGACGATCTGAACAGAAAATTTGACAGATATCTTTTTATTAATCGATGGAGTTTGATTCTGTTCTCTCTTTTTTTTCTTATGCTCTTTTTGCCCTTCTTCTTTAAAAACTCGCTTTCACGAATGACCGCATTTATTTGTTTTCTGTTTCTGCTGCTGCTTTTTCATCTATTTGTTTTTGTTCCGAAGATTCAGGAGAAAGTTTACAGGTTCTCGGGAGTTGTTCGACATATCAGGGGAGTTTCTCTTCCGCTTGAGGCGGGAATACGGTACAAGGTGCTGACATATCGAATCCATTCAGAAGAATTACCACTGATCCCGATAAACATTTATGCGCAGCTTCTGGAGTTGAAGAAACTTCAACGATCCTTCCAGGTACGGAAATGAATGGCGGGATTTATGTTCATATTCCTTTCTGTCAGTCCCGTTGCCGGTATTGCTCCTTTTACAGCATCACCGGCAGGAATTTCCCGGATTCAGGAGAATACGCTCGGGCAATCATAAGCCATCTCAACTCGTTTGAAATGATGGAACCAATAGATGTCAGCACAATTTACTTCGGTGGAGGGACACCCAGTTTAATGCCGGCCTCATTTTTCAGCGAAGTGATTGAAGGTGTTTCAGCATCTGTTTCACTGACTGAGAATTTGGAAATATCGATTGAGATGAACCCCGAAGACGTTGTCCCGGATTATTTGGGAAGTTTGAAACAGGCTGGTATAAACCGGGTCAGTATTGGTGTGCAATCAACCGACGATTCCATCCTTCGAAAGCTGAACCGTACCCATGATGCAAAGCAGGCAGTTTCGGCTGTTCTCACTGCGCGGTCGATTTTCACCAATGTTTCTTGTGACGTAATTATCGGGATAGAGGGAGAAGCAAATGAAGGAAATCGAATACTGAAGACGCTTCCCTTTGGGGAATTGTCTCACCTCTCCCTTTATATGTTGGATGGGGCGAAAAACAATCATCTTGCGGCAGAGAGTGATCATACTGCGGACCTGTACATGGAACTCTGCAGGCAATTGGAAAATCATGGCCTCAAACAGTACGAAATTTCAAATTTTGCCCGACCGAACATGGAATCCATCCATAATCTTCATTACTGGAAAGGAGACCCATATATTGGATTGGGCCCATCGGGACATTCCCTTCTCTATCCCTTCCGAATCTGGGATCATAGTGGTTTGGATCGCTTTATGAAGGGTCAATTTCGGAAAGGCCGGATGAAATATGACAAAAAAACGTTCGTCAGGGAAATGGTGATGCTTGCCTTGCGCCTGCGCAAGGGAGCTCGGCAAGAAGACTTCAAGGAACGCTATGGAATTGATTTGCTCATGGAATTCGGATGGCTCTGCAGCAAATTTCCAGGGTTTGTCCGATGTGACGGGGAAGGTATTTCACTTTCCCGGAAAGGAATGTTAGTGTCCAATGAAATTTTTCAGGAGCTGGTGGTGCCTGCTCCGCCGCAAAGCGGCGGTGAGTAGAAGTAGAAGCAAGACAGGCCAAATCAGGGAATTGGCCATGGGTAGTGCATGATCAATTCCCTGTCTTTACTCAACCTTATCTTGCTGACGCCTCCACACATCCACTTGCACTGTTTTGCGTAAACGCAAAACACTACAATTCTGAGATGGAGGCCTCGTAGGATCGGTCTTCCAGTGTCTTTTTGCGGATAAATTGAGTCAGGCGGTTTCGGGTAAGTGCCCCCCGAAGATTCTTTTCTTCATCCAGAACAGGAAGGTCTTCAATTTCTAGAAAATCGAACTTCTCCTGTGCGGAAAGAACATCATCTGATTCATCAAGATAGCTTGGGTTCTCCTTCATTATGTCGGAAACAAGCAGCAGCCGCCAGAGGTCATCCCGGAACATGAAAGATCGAACATCACTGACAGACAGAATGCCCACGACCTTTTTCTCATTATTTATTACGGGGAGATGGGCCAACTGATGGGCTTTTAATCCATCCACAAAAGATTGGAGAGAGGCACCTTCGTAAATGCTGGCGGGTTTATCGTCCATGATATCCCGCACCGTGTAGCCATGGAGTGCGGCTGTTTCCCGTGCCCGTTCGATAGGGATTTTTTTCAAAGTAAAGTAGTGAGTGTCAATGGAATCATGGAAGAGTTTCTGGGACACGGTTGTTCCGATGATTGAAGCAATCATAATAGGAAGCATAACAGAATAATTACCTGTAATTTCAGTCAGGAGAAAAATGGACATTAAGGGTGCATGGGTTGCGGCTGAAAGGAACGCGCCCATGGCAACCACTGCGTAAGCTCCGGGAGAAATCTGCATGGCAGGAAAAAGAATCGAAAAGAGTTTTCCTGAAAATGCCCCCAAAGCAGCGCCCACGAATAACGAAGGAGCAAACATCCCGCCTGCACCGCCGGAACCCAGAGTGAGGGAAGTTGCCAGGATTTTACCCACCACAAGCAGCCCAAGGAAAAGAAGGCTGTAATTCATCATGTTTCCGTTGATAAGCCCGCGAATGACATCGTACCCGTCACTGAGAACGTCCCGCATGAATATCCCGATAATTCCCACAAGAAATGCTCCGAGAACCGGTTTCAGTGCTTTGGGGATTCTGAGTGAGTTAAAAAATTCCCAGGTTGTGTAATATCCCCGTTTGTAAAATGCGCCAAAAACACCAATAAAAATGCCAAGCAGGGCATACAGGGGAAACTCCATGGGGCCGCCAATTATGTAATTGGGGGTATGAAAGATTGATTCTGCACCGTAATAAGTCCTGGAAACCGCCGTAGCAATTGCGGATGATATAACAAAGAGCGAAAATGTGTTCAGCTTCATTTCACCTAAGAACACGATTTCTTCCGCAAAAAGAACCCCGGCAATAGGGGCATTGAAGGTTGCCGCAATGGCGCCCGCCGCACCACACCCGACCAGGACCTGTGTTCGTTTTGTGGAGAGTTTCAGCCATCTGGCCACAAGCGAACCGATTGTGCCGCCGATCTGGCCAATGGGGCCTTCCCGGCCTGCCGATCCTCCGGAACCGATGGTTATCGCTGCACCCAGGGTATTGGCAATGAGGCGAAGGGGACTGATACGCGCCATTTTTAAATGAACTTCCTCAAGAAATTTTGGAAATCCATAGCCATTCACTAATCCGGGGAAAATTTTTGCAAGGGGAATGAGCAGCAATGCGCCGGAAACCGGAAGAAGAATGATCAGGAACCGATGCCAGCCACCCTGCTGAAGATGCAGTATATCCCGGCCGAGTATGTCAAAAAAGAACCATTGGGAATGTTCTACAGCTTCCACAAATATAATGTTGCCAATTCCGCTCAGTAAACCGACCATGGCTGCCACTACCAGGAAGAAAGTCGTGTTTCCAATTTTGAAGCGTTTCAGATATCCATAAAGCGACTGCATGTTGCCTCCCAGAGGGACATTATACTCTGACAAGTGAATCTGACAAGGAACAAGATTGAATCGAAAGAGAAAAAACAGGATTTAACCCTAACGAATGGAACGATTCGGATTCTTGACACAACTATAGCCATTTGCTAATCTGAAAATATAAGACAGGAGTGTAAAAATGGTGAAAGGCAGCGAAAGAAGAAAATTCAAACGGCTTCCCAAAAGCGCTTCTCTGAAGGTTCAGGTACTTGCTTATAAAGAGCAGGATGCTCAGGATGTGACACTGTACAAGGATTTGGGTGGTGGAGGAATGCTTTTCGAAAGCAAGGTTCCATATCAGAAAGGGATTCTTTTGAAAATACAGGCGATGGTGCCTGGGTGGGGTGGCTATATTCGCAATTTCAAACGAACTGAAGATAACGAAAAACATGCCCTTGTCACAGTCGCTGAAGTCGTAAGGGTTGAGGCAATGGAAGAGAAAGGATTTGAAGTCGGCGTCCATTTCGTAAATATTTATGAAAATGATCATCGTGCATTGATCGAATATATTGAGAGTATGACGGATGAGATGGATTAATCAATGAAAGGTATAAATTCATGACAGAGAACAAGCGTCTTCTCGTTGTGGATGACGAGGCTGAATTCTGCGAAGTTCTTCAGGATATTCTTGAGGCCAGAGGGTTCACTGTCGATACGGCAAGTAACGGAAAAGAAGCCCTGAAGATGATGGAGAAACACCCTGCGAACATATACTCTGTACTGATTGCGGACATTAATATGCCGGAAATGGGTGGAATTGAGCTGATCAGACAGGTAGCGGTCAAGTATCCTTTCGTAATTCCGGTTATTGTGACAGGTTATGCCGACACTCAGGCAGCGGTTGAATCTCTCAGAGTAGGGGCATATGACTTTATCTCAAAACCCTTCA
>JAADJC010000062.1 GCA_013151025.1 Acidobacteriota bacterium | reverse complement strand
GGTTCAGCCTTTGCTTGAGTTTTTGGAAGCACTTTTTCTGGGACCTTTGAAATCCATAGTAGTTGGAAACTCGTGGGAGGATGTTCCTACTGACTGGGATGGCTATAAATGAATAATTCCGAAATAATTCCAAGACACCCATCTCAAGACCCACTGCCTTCGGCGGGATGAAAAGTTTTAGATGGTAGATGTTGAGTGGTGGAAATGGAGGATCAAGGCTGGAAGTACCAATGAAGACGCGATCTGATCAAAAATTCAAATTCTTCATCCTCACAGCCATCTTTCTCCTCCTGACCAGCTTCACCCTTCCTGCAGCCAACCGAGACACTTGCCCCACTTTCGGCTCAAGAAGTTTGGACACCATCTCCCAAACGGCCTCAATTACAAAAAGCCATCAGCAGATTTACGTCACCTTTCACTATGAAATTACCTTGATTTACATCCCCACCCATCACTCATCACAGTGCCGGATGCACGACATCACTCATCACGGCCCGCAGGGCCAGACCTACGACCCCCTGAACCGCCCGGCATCCACCTCCGTGGACAGTGCAAGCGCAAGTGAAACGCAGGCGTTCACTTACGATCCGGATGGCAACCTCACCCAAACCGTCACCGACGGATCTACCTCCGCCATGAGCTACGACGCCTTCGGCCGCCTCAGCTCTCGCACCTTCGAAACCGGCAAAACCGTCAGCTACAGCTACTACCCCAACGGACAGCTTCACACCATCACCGACAACCTCGGCTCCACCATCGGCTACCAATACAACAAAAGCGGGCTCCTCGACAGCGTAAAAGACGGAAACAACCACACCCTTGCCGCCTACACCTACACCGATGAAGGCCAAATCGACACCATCACCCAGCCCGGTGCCACGACTACCTTCAGCTACGACAATGCCGGGCGCATCCTCACCGAAACCGCAAAAGATACAAACAACGCCGTCATCGTGCAGGACAGCTTCATCTACGATGACGCCGGCAACATTACCCACAAAACCGAAACCCGTAGTGACAAAACCTGGGACATCGACTACACCTACACCACCGACAACAGACTGAAAGGCTACACCATCACGGATTCACAAGTCACAAATCACGAATCACAAGTCACGGTCGTAGAATACGACTACGACTCTGCCGGAAACCGCACCTCTTCACGAATCACAGATCACGAATCACAAATCACGGTGGTAACCTACACCTACAACGACTTCAACCAACTCACCGCATCCACAACCAAACACCCGGACGGTACCGAAACCGTCACAACCTACCAATACGACCAAGGCGGCAGGCTCACCTCTTCACAAATCACAAATCACGAATCACAAGTCACAGCCGTAGAATACGGCTACAATGGATTCGGGTACATGGTATCTGCCCGGACGCAGACCCCGCAAACCACAAGCGAAGCCACCTACACCTACTCTTACGACGGCAAGCGCATCAGCAAATACATCGACGGAACATTGTATGATTACACCTACACCGGAAGCAACCTCCTGGAAACCTATGCCGACACCGCAGGCCGCATCGCCAAATACAGCTACGGAAACGCCCTCATCTCCCAAACCAACGCCACCGGTAGTTCCGAGCCGGTTGTCACCGATTACCAGAATAGTGTATGTGCGAGTGTAAGTGCGAGTGATGGTGCGCTCACGCTGTTTGCCTATGATCCGTTCGGAAAAGTCAGATATCAGAGCAACTCAGACATCACCCCCGGCCTCGGCTGGCTCAGCCGTCAGTTCGACAAAGAAACCGGCAACAACTATCTGATTAACCGCTACTACAACGCCGACACCGCCCGATTCTTAAGCCCCGACCAATATCAGTACGTTGATCCTGCAATTCCCTTCACCTGGAACCTCTACCAGTACGCCTTCGCCAACCCGTTGGTGAATGTGGATCCTGAAGGGAATATGTCGCCTGGAATGGAATCGCAGGCCAACCGAAAACTGCTTATGTCAATGACCGATGAACAGCGGGATCAATTTATCCATGACGACCTGGAAATTCAGAAAGGAATGCTGTTTGATGCTCCTCCGGAATTTGTTATGGGAATGATTACCGGTATTCCTGCCATACTCAAAATGGTAGCTTTGGAACTGTCATCTAAAATCCAACATCTATCATCTAACACCCGGCGCAAAGCGCCGTAGGGTATGGTAAAATTGATCACAGAATGTCATAACGGCTGTCGGCCTGAACCGGCGGCGACGGAGGGCTTTATGAAGAAAGCCGGATACAAGTCACTGGATAAAGACCTGGGAGTCAACCGCCGTGAATTCATTGGACTGGCTGCCGCAACAGGGCTGTTGCTGGGTGCACCATGGGTCTGGGCGAAGGAACAGACCGGACGCAAAGTACCAGCCAAACCAAAGACCAACATTGACGAGGCGATGAAAGCAAAGAAAATAAAATGGTCCATTCCGGGCCCCTTCCCGGGAAAAGTGGTTCGGGTGAAGGATGAAAGGGCCATGAAAGACGGGAAAGTGAACGGCAAAGTTGTGGATGCGATGTTTCGCAGAGGATTGACCGGCCTGACCGGGAAGAACCCTGGCGAAGCATTCCCGCTATTTTTTGAAAAAACGGATGTGGTGGGAATTAAGGTGAATCCGGTGGGCGCCGGGCTAATTTCCACCCGTCTGGAAGTGGTGGACGGGGTAGTCCGCTGGCTGGAAGAAAACGGTATTCCCCGGAAGCAGATTGTGATCTGGGACCGATTCGATTATATGCTGAAGGATGCCGGGTTCACCGAGAAACGGTTTGCCGGTGTCCGAATAGAGGGGTTGCAGACTATGGACGAAGCTGCGGCAGAGGGGAAACGGGATAACAGCCGCTGGCTGACCCCGAAGGGACACCACGTAAGTGAAGAAAACTTCGATAAGAACATTTTCTACTTTGCCGATGTGGACGGGCCGAAGACAAAACCCTACCTGAACCAGCATGTTTTCAACGGGAAGTATTCATATTTCGGAAAGCTGCTGACAAAGGAACTGACCAAAATCATCAACATTCCAGTGTTCAAGAATACCGGTAACGGTATTTCCATGGCGACAAAGAATCTGGGCTATGGTTCCATCTGCAACACCGGCCGCCTTCACAAACCCCTGTTTTTTAATGTCTGCACAGAAGTGCTGGCCTTTCCCTGCATCCGGAACAAGCTGGTACTGAATATCACGGACGGGCTCAGGGGTCAGTTTGACGGCGGCCCCATGCCGGTGGCAAAGTTTGTCCGAGAATACAATACACTGCACATGTCCACAGACCCTTTCGCCGTGGATGCCGTATGCCACCGGGAACTGGTGGCGGAGCGGAAAAAACAGGGCGTTCGGGTTAATGAACACCCTGTTTATACGGAGTACCTGAGATATGCTCAAAAACTTGGACTGGGTATCACGAAGAAAGAATCCATTCAATATGTACAAATATAGCTTCTTTCTCCTGTTTTTTCTTATCGTTTCGTCGGATTCAGCCGCAACTATTCCAACAGTAACGCCCCCTCCCGGATGGCAGGTGGAAAGCCGAAAAATGTTTTCGACAGAAAACCTCTACGGCTACATCGATGGGGGTGCTGAGCTCTTTCTGGAATTCGGGTTCCGGGAACTCCGGGTAGTTCACCTTTCACGGGGAAAGGTACAGCTTTCCGTAGACATGTACCGGATGGCCGGTGTGCTGTCGGCACTGGGTATCTACCTGGCCAAATGTGCGCCGGAAACACCGGTGAAGGGCGTTCTTCCCCGCAATTCCGGTGATCGCTACCAGCTTGCCATGGTCCGGGGAGGCTGGTTCATTTTCATCAATAATTTCGACGGGGGCAACTCCTGCGTACCCCTGATGCGGCAGATTGCAAATGCCCTCGCCCGGCAGATCCCGGATAAACCTGCGGCGTGGCCATGTTCCCTTCCACAAAAAGGGCTGGTGAAGGGGTCAATCCGGCTTGTCCACGGGCCAGTAGCATTGCAGTCGGTCGTTACGCTGGGAGAGGGGGATATCCTTCACCTCTGCGGAAAGGCCTGGGCGGTGGTGGCGGATTACCGGGTCCAGAACCGGACCGAAACATTGATCCGGGTAAACTATGGAGATTCAAAAGACAGCCGAACCGCCTTCAAATCGCTGGTTGAAAATCTGGACCCCTATCTGAAGGTAATTGAGAAGAACGACACCGCCCTGGTCTTCCAGGATACTGCCGGTGAATATGGCATCGCCCGCCTCTCGGGCCGGGTACTGGACATCCGTTCCCACCTGCCCATCAGACCGGAAATGTGAATGGAATCAAATTGCCGGACAAGGATACTGAGCTGTTTTTCTTCTGGACAGAATACTTTTTGCGAGTATATACTAAAAGTACTTTCTCAGTAGCTTGAGAACGCTACGAAATATTTCCAATGTTTGACTGCGACTATCTGGAGTGTCCATGGGAAACAGAAGAAAGATATTATTTTTTCCTTCCGGACAAGGACTTTCTTTACGTTGTTCATTATTATCCTGCTGGTCGGAGGCAGATGGTGTTTGAAAGTGCAACAGCAAGAAAATAGAAAGAAAGTGGAAAGCCACTTCTCATCCATATTTGGAAAACTCATGAATAACCGAGGGCAGGAAATCCGATGGAACGAAAGGGGAAATGCGTATGTTTATTAGTTTAATCCAGAATATCGCGCTGGTGTTGGCCTTGAGCATGCTTTACGGCATGCTGACCCGGGTCAGCATGCATGAAACACTACGGGGCAAAATTCTGTCGGGGATTCTTTTCGGCAGCATCGCCATAGCCGCAATGATGATCCCGATTCATTACGCCCCCGGCATTATTTATGACGGAAGGTCTATTGTCTTAGCAATGGTCGGCTTATTCGGTGGAGGGACCAGTACTGTCATATCCGTGGCCATGGCGGGCCTTTACCGGGCAAATCTGGGCGGCGCGGGGGTTTGGGCGGGGGTTGCAACCATCGCGGGTTCCGCCCTGACCGGACTGGCCTTCCGCCGGGCGTACGGCAACGCCCCCGAAAGGCTCACCATTCTTCCGCTCTTTACTTTGGGCTTCACAGTCCATATCATCATGCTGGGCTGTCAGTTACTGATTCAGCCATGGTCCGTGGGCCTTGCCGTTATCCATCAAATCTGGCTGCCGGTTATATTGATTTTCCCGGCCGCAACCGTACTGATCGGATATCTTTTCGGTGCCGAGAAACGCCACATTGCAACCGATCGTCAACTTGCTTTAAGCGAAGAAAAATACCGGAATATCCTTGAAAACATGCAGGAAAGCTACTACGAATCGGACTTAGCCGGCAATCTGACCTTTTTTAACGATTCCCTTTGCCGCTTGCTGGGCTACCCGAGGGAAGAATTGATGAACATGAATGACCGGAGCTACATGGACGAAGAGGGTGCAAAAAAACTATTCCAGGTTTCCAATAAAGTGTACCGAACCGGTGAACCGACGACGAGAGTTGACTGGGAAATCATCAGAAAAGATGGGGCCAGGTGTACAATTGAAGCATCTGTATCCTTGAGAAAGGATTCTTCCGGCACTCCCATCGGGTTTCAGGGGATTGTCCGGGATGTTACCGAGGAGAAATTGGCTGAACACATGATTCGGGAGAGTGAAAAACGATACCGGAACATTTATGATAACCTCAGCATCGGCCTGTATCGGACCACCCCTGACGGCCGGATTCTGATGGCCAATCCGGTGTTTGTTCAGATGCTGGGCTATTCATCCTTTGAAGAACTGGAAAACCGGAACCTTGAGACCAATCCTGTTTATAAATTCGATATAGAAAGAGAACGATTCAAGAAACAGCTGGAACAACTAGGCGTGGCCAAGGGATACGTGTCTGCGTGGAAAAGAAAAGACGGAGCCCCGTTGTGGGTTCGGGAAAATACCAGAATCGTCCGGAATGGTGCCGGGGAAATCCTCTATTACGAGGGCACGGTCGAAGACATTACCGAACAGAAACTGGCAGAAGAAAAATTGCGGGAAAGTGAAGAAAAATACCGTTTAATATTCGACAACGCCCCGCTGGGCATTTTCCACTATGATACGGAGGGAACCATCACTTCATGCAATGATAAATTTGTGGAAATCATCGGCTCATCCAGAAAACAGTTCATCGGACTCAATATACTGAATCTTCCGGATAAACGGGTTGTACAGGCGGTTAAAAATTCCCTCGGCGGAGAAGCGGGGTTTTATGAGGGGGAATATCAATCTGTCACCGCAGAAAAAATAACATCGATTCGCGTGTTTTTCGAACCAGTAATTTCCGATACCGGTGAAGCGGGAGGCGGTATCGGAATCTGCGAAGACATTACGGAACGGAAACAGGCGGAAGCGGAACGGGAAAAACTGCGGGAACAGCTTTTCCATGCCCAGAAAATCGAATCGGTGGGACAGCTCGCCGGAGGTGTAGCCCATGATTTTAACAACATGCTGGGGGTCATTCTGGGACGGGCGGAAATGATACTGGCAAAAATGGTGCCGGACGACCCTAACCGTTCCAGTGTGGAAGCTATTATGCGTGCCGGAAACCGGTCCGCGGGGCTGACCCGCCAGCTTCTGGCATTTGCAAGGAAACAGACGATACAGCCCAGGGTAATGAACCTGAATGATGAAATTGAGGGGATGCTAAAGATGCTCCGGCGCCTCATCGGGGAGAACATTGACCTGATCTGGCAGCCTGCCGCAGCATTGTGGACCGTTGAAATGGATCCGGTACAGGTGGACCAGATTCTGGCCAACCTCTGTATCAACGCGAAAGACGCCATTCCGGAAACGGGAGATATTACCATTGAAACGGAAAACAGGGAATTTGACCAGCTGTATTGTGCGGTCCACCCGGAAGCAATCCCCGGCAACTACGTAATGCTTGCGGTCAGTGATAATGGCTGCGGTATGGATGAAGAAACCCGCAATCATATCTTTGACCCATTCTTCACCACCAAAGAGGTTGGAAAAGGAACCGGGCTGGGCCTTTCCACTGTGTACGGCATCGTGAAACAGAACAAGGGCTTCATCAATGTTTACAGCGAGCCGGGCGAGGGAAGCACTTTCCGCATTTACATCCCCAAACATGGGGAAGAATTGAGCAAAGAAACGAGAAAGGCTGTGAAAGACATTCCCAACGGGAAAGGAGAGCGGGTGCTTCTGGTGGAAGATGAGGCCGTGTTATTGGAGATGGCGAGAACCATGCTGGAAGAACTGGGTTACCAGGTACATACAGCGTCCCTGCCTGCCGAAGCATTGTCATTTTTTCAGGGAGGGGATTGTTCGCCGGATCTGCTGATTACTGACGTGGTCATGCCGGGAATGAGCGGGAAAGAGTTGGCAAAAGAAGTCAAAACATTATGTGAAAGTGTGAAAATACTTTTTATGTCAGGCTATACCGCCAATGCCATTGCCCACCATGGGGTATTGGACAAAGGCGTTGCTTTTATCCAGAAACCCTTTTCCCTGAATGAACTGGCGCAGAAAATAAGACAAGTTTTGGACAAACCCTGAGAAACAAAATACCGTTTTCCCCGTATCCCGGCTTAGTCCGGATCTCCAGCCGGAAAGCCGATGCTGTTTTTCTTCAACTTTGATCGTGTCAAAGGGGCATTCTGTTTCACATTGCAGGCACCCGGTGCAGGCGTTTTCCTTGAGCTCCCAGTGCCAGGCCATGGCCTATTCCTCAGCGGAAGGCGCGGGAGTAATCTGCTTCAGTGCCCGGGCAAAGCCCCAGACAAAAACCGCCATCAGGATGGGGAAGAGAATCCAAAAGGTCCACTGGGCCAGTTCCAGCCCATGGGGACTGGCATTGGACCGCAGATGAGTTTTGACAAAATCCCAGAACGAACTCGGATGAAGGGCGAGATATTCGGTGCTGGGCGCCTCCATGATGAGGGAAAAACCCACGGCCTGAACAAAACTTGCCAGAAACATCAGCCACAGTGCCAGCCGGAAGTGGGGACTGCCGGCCCGGTGCCCTCCGTAAAACAGGCGGATCACCAGTGCCACGGCAAAGAGTACCGTCCCCAGGGGAACGAAGGGGAGGGCAATTTTGATATCTGCCATGATATCCGGGTTCAAAACAAGAAAACCCAGCAATACTACAATAACCAGGAACATGTCTGTCAAGAGAACGAGAATCACATCCCAGAGCTCAATGGAAACCCGGAGTGTGAGCCGCTCCCGGAGAGACGCAAAGTACCCCTGGGCTATGGCAAGACCCAACGCAAAGAACCCCACCATAATGGAAACGTTCACCAGCGTTTGAAGTGTCCAGACTTCTAACCCCTTTGCAATTACGTGTTCACCCATGCAATTTCTCCTTTTGTTTTCTTCTATCTGTATCACTACGGAAACTGTAGCATGATATTAAAATCATATCGGATAAGAAATAAGAATGATAGGCCTTATTTAATTTCAAAATAGAAGGTGACAGAGGGATGTTCACATCGTAGAATGGAAGCATCAAAAACCCATTCGAGGAGTTGGAATGAAACAACCTGATAACAAGAACATGCCCCGGGAAAAAGCATTGGACCTGGCACTGAGCCAGATTGAAAAAAACTTCGGAAAAGGCTCAATTATGCGGCTTGGTTCCAAGAGTGGAATTAATGTCGCTTCCATTCCCACCGGGTCCATCGGTATTGATTTAGCCTTGGGCGTGGGGGGTATTCCACGGGGACGGATTGTCGAAGTTTTCGGCCCGGAATCGTCGGGGAAAACAACAGTTTCCCTGCACATGATTGCGGAAGCCCAGAAACAGGGCGGTATGGCCGCCTTTATTGACGCGGAACACGCCCTGGACCCGGAATATGCCGCGAAACTGGGCGTGGATGTGGACAATCTCCTGATTTCTCAGCCGGATTACGGCGAACAGGCTTTGGATATTGCCGAGATGCTGATTCGATCCGGCGCCATTGACGTTCTGGTGGTGGATTCTGTGGCGGCGCTGGTTCCCAAGGCGGAACTGGATGGAGAAATGGGAGAAACACAGGTAGGGCTCCAGGCCCGGCTCATGTCCCATGCTCTGAGAAAGTTGGCCGGTGTTATTTCCAAGTCCAAAGCGGTGCTGATTTTTATCAACCAGATTCGCCAGAAAATTGGCGTAATGTACGGCAGCAATGAAACAACATCGGGTGGAAACGCGCTGAAATTCTATTCTTCCATCCGCCTCGAAGTTCGGCGGATTACGACACTTCGGGAAGGTGACAACTCCATCGGAAACCGGGTCCGGGCCAAGATTGTCAAAAACAAGGTGGCACCGCCCTTCAAGACGACCCAGTTCGACATCATGTTTGGCTCCGGGATTTCTCAGGAAGGGGAACTGATTGACTACGGAGTAGATCTGGACATTGTGGAAAAGAGCGGGTCCTGGTTTTCCTACGGTAAGACGAGGCTGGGACAGGGCAGGGAAAATGCAAAGCAGTTTTTCAAAGACAATCCGGATATCCGTGCTGAGGTTGAACACAAGATCCGGGAAAAGCTGGGGATGATTTCAAAAGAGGCAACACTGGAAAAGACGGACTAACAGAAGAATGGCTGGTCGTCGCCTTGTCGTATTGTTTTTCTGCATTTTGTTCTTGACCGTGTTTCCAACATCGGTGCAGGGAGCGGATGAAGTCTATCTCAAAGGCATTCCGACGCAGGTAAAAATTGAAAGCGTGGTTTCCGGGCCAAAACGGGAAGTGCGGGAAGACGGTACGGTATTTCTGGAAACCGGCCATGGTATTGCAAAAGTAAAAGAGGGTAAGGAAAAGAGTTTTCTTGTTATTCACCCAATTTTGTCCATTATCCCACCTCTGGTAGCAATTCTGTTTGCCCTGTTGTTTCGGCAGGTGATTTTGTCCCTTTTGATGGGAATCCTGCTGGGGGTCTGGGTTACGGCGAGCTACAAGGTGCTTCCCGCAGTTCTGAACACGTTGTCTCAGGTAATTCCGGATTCCCTTGCCAGCCACGACCACATTTCCATTATTATTTTCAGTATGCTTCTTGGAGGTATGGTGGGAATTATCTCGGCCAACGGCGGAACGCCGGCTATTGTTGATCTGGTTCTCCCGCGTATCCGAAGTCGGAGAGGTGCCCAGCTCGCCTGCTGGTTCCTGGGCTGCGCCATCTTTTTTGATGATTACGCCAATACCCTGATTGTGGGCAATACCATGCGCCCCATTACCGACCGCTACCGGGTCAGCCGGGAAAAACTTTCTTTCTTTGTGGATGCTACAGCGGCGCCGGTGGCCAGTATGGCCGTGATTTCCACCTGGATCGGGTTCGAAGTGGGGGTACTCACCGACGTTTTCCATTCCAGGGGCATTGCCATGGATGGCTATTCCGCCTTCCTCTTCTCCATTCCTTATCTTTTTTACCCCATATTTACGGTGATATTCGGATTTCTGCTGTCATTGAGTGGCCGTGATTTCGGCCCCATGCTGAAGGCGGAGCGCCGGGCGGTTCGTTACAATCTGCTGTTGTCTGAAAAGGCCGCCCCGGTTGCCATGGAAACAAAAATGGGGGAACCCAGTCGGCCGGCCCTGGCTTTTATTCCGATTCTCGCTGTCATTCTGGTAACACTCTGGGGCATTATTTACACCGGTTTTTCCGGCCAATGGTCGTTGCGTTTGATTTTTGCAAAGTCCGATAGTTTCGCCGCATTGATATGGGGCTCGGCAGCCGGTTGTTTCACTGCTGCAGTGCTTTCCCTCATCGCAAAGCGCTTGACGGTTTCGAAGGTACTGGAGAGCTGGCTTGACGGTATCAAATCTATGATGATGGCCGTACTGATCCTGACATTGGCCTGGAGCTTGAGCCGGGTGTGCGCAGATCTGAAAACTGCGGATTTTATCCTCTCCATTGTTTCCGCCCGGATGCCCATGTGGGCCATCCCTCTTCTCACTTTTCTCGTGGCGGCAGCCATGAGTTTTGCGACAGGAACGTCCTGGGGCACCATGGCAATCACCTACCCGCTTCTGGTTCCAGTGGTAATTGGTACGCCTTACCTCTATCCGACCATTGCGGCGGTGTTGTCCGGTGCGGTGTTCGGCGATCACTGTTCTCCGATCTCCGATACCACCATCATGTCGTCCATGGCCTCTGCCTGTGACCATGTGGATCATGTGCGCACCCAGATTCCCTATGCCCTGACCACGGCCGGGACGGCCCTTTTTCTGGGCTATCTTCTACTTGATTTACACATTCCGGCCTGGCTGATTTATCCCATCGGGGGCGTTGCCATGTGGCTGATTATTCGCTTTGTGGGAAAAAAGGTCCCGGACGTTGTCCCGGCAGGTGGCAGTGGTGCAGACGCCGAATGCTGAGTGATGAGTTTTGAATGTTGAGTGACAGAACACCGGAACCGGAAAGAGCGGGAGTTTCACCAGGCTGCTGAGGAAGAGGAGAATTTAACACAAAGATATGGAGGCACAAAGGTCAGATAGTTCTTGGTGATTGGGCGGTTTACAAACCCGCACCGCCGCCGGTGGCGGCCGTACGAAACTTTCACCCAAAAAATTCATTTTGAGCAAGCTCAATGCCTTGTTCGGGTGAAGAATCCTATTTCATAAAACTGTGTCTTCTGAAATGCGGGTTCTTGAGGCAAGTGCTAAGTTGTTGCAATATCACATATCCTCTTCCGGTCCGGGGACAGCGCGTTCGGATCCCCACAGTGCCCCGCGCCGAAGGTTAATTCACTTTCTTTTCTATTTCTTATCTGAACTGAAACTAAATCTCAACCTTGCCTTTTACTTGTCTATTTCCGACAGCATGACTTCCACGGCGGTTTCCAGTTGCTGGTCAATGCCGGTGCTGACCTTTGCCGGTTCATTCATTACCCGGATGTCCGGTTCCAGTTGGGTACCTTCAAGTGCTGTGCCGTTGTTGGACTCCACCGCCATGTTGGGGATTCCGTACACAAGGGATGAGTCCTGAAGTCTTTCCCACCATACGAAAGTGCAGGTGCCTGCCACCGGCATACCGACGATTTTCCCTAGCTTCAACGTGTGATAGGCCCAGGGGAAGCAATGAGCATCGGAATAGTTTCCTTCAGAGGCAATGACAATGGATGGTCTCGTCCACTTGTCATGGGATTCTTGACCGACAACTCCCTGGCGGGGTGGCTTGAAACTCATGTACTTTTTCCCGTTGAGGAAGGTGACAAGATCATCCACAAGGTCGCCGCCGCCGTTGAAACGGGTGTCCACCACGAGGGCTTCTTTGTCTGCCATACGCCCAAGTGCTTCGCTGTAAAGCTTCCGGTAGCTTTTGTCGCTCATACTGCGGATATGTACATAACCAAGGCGACCTTTGGAGAGGCGGTCCACCTCATCCCGGTTTCGTTTTACCCAGCGCCGGTACAACTGCTGCGCCGTTCTTTCTCTTGATTCCGGTTTTATTGTTTCATTCCAGCGTTTCTTCTCCACCGGGTTAAACAGGGACAACAGCACTTTCTGTCCCGCCTTCCGGTTTAAAAGATAGTTGACATTGATGGCGGGAGAGAGCAGTACACCATTGATCTTCTCAATCACCACGCCCGGGGCAATCCGGGTATCTGACCGATCCAGCGGGCTTTTTTCGAGGATTTCTTTTATTTTCAGCCCATTTCCGGACCAGGAGCTGTCAAACAGGAGGCCCAGCGCCGCAGTCCGGTCGCCCTTGGGATCCATTGCGTAAAACCGGCAACCAGTGTGAGACGCATTGAGTTCTCCCAGCAGTTCGCTGAGCATTTCAGCAAAATCGTGGTTGTTGTTGATGTATGGGAGATAGGTCCGATACTCTTTCCCCAGTACTTTCCATCGGTTGTTTTTTAAGGGCGCATCGCGGTAGAGCCGCTTCTGGATTTGCCGCCACACGTGCTCGAACATGGCGCTACGTTCCGCCCGTCTGTCCAGAACCATTTCTCCCTTGGGTGAGATTCCCTTGGTTTTTCCGGATTTGATATCCACACGGGTGATTTTGCCTGAAGCCAGTACAAACACATATTTCCCCTTGGGTCCCAGCCTCAGGTCCCCGCCGGAGCGGCTTCCCAGCTTGGCCAGAACCTTGGTCTTGTGTTCCCGGAGGTCTGTCACCCAGAGATCATATTTTTTCTCGTATTTTGCCATAAAGATCAGCTTTTCGGCATCAGACGTGACAACAGCACCGGAGAGAAAGGTAGATTGCTCAGTTAACCGGACTTTTCGGTCTGCTAAACCTTCAAAATTGATCAAAATCGGCTTAATTTCCTTCTTTTTCTCTTCTTTTCTCTCTTTTTTTTCGTCTTTTTGCTTTTTTTCTGTCTTTTTTGCCTCTTTTTCTGTTTCTTTTATTAATTCGAACTCTTCTTTTGTAAGTTTGAATCGGTCATAGGCTTTTTTTGTAGCAAATAATGCATACACATCCATCTGACTCCTGCCGGTGCTGGCCAGGGAATGAAGACCATCCCGGTTGGAAAACCAGAGCATCATGTCGCCCTTTGCCATCCATGACGGCGCCACATCATCAAAACCACTGTTGGTGAGGTTTATCGGGGTCTTTTCCCCATCGGCGGGAATCAATCCCATCTCTGTGCTGAAATAGGTGTTGTTTTGAAACTGGACCAGGAACCACTTGCCATCCGGAGACCAGTCGTACCACTGATCACCATCGGTGTAGGAGAAATTAAATTTCCCGGGAAGCACTGTTCGGACTTTACCGGTTTTCAGATTCAGCACTTTCAGCGTTGTTTTCTCCTGAATAAATGCCACTTCTTTCCCGTCGGGAGAAAACCGGGCCATGCAAGTGTCTTTTGGCGTTTCCAGAACCGGGGATTCATCAAATAAAGTGGCATTGAAGAAATACTTTTCGCCCGGCTGGCGAAGCCTGCTCTGATAAATATTGAGACTGCCTTTTCGCTCCGACGCATAGAGAATGGCTTTGCCGTCCGGACTGAAGCTGATATCCCGTTCCGCCCCTGCGGTCCGGGTAACCTGGCGGGTAGCGCCGCTTTCCACCGACACGGCAAACACGTCACCTCGAAACACAATGGCAATCTCCTTGCCGTTTGAGGAAACGGCAAAATCAGAGGCCTTGCCTACATCCAGCAGGTCATCACCGGTTCCGGCAGGGTCTTCCTGAATCTTTATTGCCACCTTTTTTGCTTTTTCCCCGGTATTCATTGTATATATTTCGCCCTTAAACCCGAAACAGAGTATGCCGGCATCCGTCCTGGTCAGAAACCGAACCGGGTCCCCCGTGAATTTTGTCAGTTGCTGTGGTTTGGCTGTTTCGTCAAGGGGCATTTTGTACACATTGAATGAACCGCTTCTTTCACTGAGAAAATACACGGTCTTTTCATCTCCGGACAGCATCGGGTTCCGGTCTTCTCCCGGAAAAGTGGTAAGGCGTTTGAACGCGTTCTTCCCAGGGTCGGCTATCCACAGGTCATGGGCAACAGAGGAAACATGATGCTTTCGCCACTGGCCCTCAATTCCGGTCTTGTCCTGGTAAATGATGCGGTTTCCATCCCGGAATGTACGGGCCTTTTCTGCGGGTATTGTCAGAATCTGCTTCGGGGCACCGCCAGTTATGGAAACCCGGTACAGCTCCGGCAGCCCGCCTGTGGGGAACAGACGGCAATCGGGCGCGTCCACTCGGGAAGAGTTGAAGAAAACAGCTTTCCCGTCCGGCGTGAAATCGGATGGGTAATCTCCGGCAGAATGATAGGTCAGTCGAATGGCCTGGCCGCCATCTGACGGCATCACAAATACATCGTAGTTGCCGTGGCGGTCTGACGCGAAGGCAATCTTTTTGCCGTCATGGGACCACACCGGCATGAAATCGTGGCTGGCGTCCAATGTCAACGGAACCGCTGTGCCGCCCGTTGCGTTGACTTGATACAGGTTTCCCTGAAAACTGAACGCAATTGCCGTACCATCCGGTGAGATTGCCGGGTACCGCATCCAGAGCGGCGCGTTTCCGGCAACAGCCGATTGTGCCATATACGGCAACATAGCCGAAAAAACAAAAAACAAAACTAATTTCTTCATGAACCCTCCATTCCTTCACTTTTCCATATGACCCTTATTGTACGGAAAAATTCCGGGAAAGTTAAGGGGCAAGGTCTGCATGACTGGTTGGGGTGAGACAGTGCGTGTGACCCGCTGTTTCTCTTTTTCCGGATTAAACTTAACCTTAGCCTTGCCTTTTATTCAACCTTCCCTTCCGTCCCCGGATCTTGCTTTCGGGAGGTTTCCTGATAAGATAGATTGGCTGATGCAAACTTTCAGGACGGGTGAGTCGTCAGGGTAGGTGAAATGAAAAAACTAGGCGAAATTCTGGTTGAAATGAACAAGGTGGATGAACGGGATGTGGAGCGGTCGCTGCGCCTTCAGCAGGAGAACGGCCAGAAGTTGGGAAAGATTCTGCTGTCCCTGGGCTATATTACGGAAAAGGATCTGGTGAACGCGTTGGTGACCCAGACGGATATTCCGGTTCTTATTGGCGAGCAGGTCCCGGAAGAGATAGAAAAGAGAGAGGATATCTCACTACCATTTCTGAAGAGCCATCGGATGATTCCACTGGAAGAAGACAAGGGAGAGTTGATGGTTCTGATGGATGATCCCTTTGATTTTGAGGCAGTGGAAGCACTGGAAACCCTGACCCATTATCGTATACGTCCCATTCTCGGCATTGAGGCAGAGATACTGGATGCGTTGTCCCGGGTGTATGAGGGGGACAATGGCGATGCGATAGTGGCGGGAATGGATGATAGATTCGGTGAGATTGATGAAGACAATATTGAGCAGTTGAAGGATCTGGCTTCCGAAGCGCCGGTGATTCGTCTGGTGAATCAGATGATTTCCCGGGCTGTGGAGATGAAGGCCAGTGATATTCATGTGGAACCTTTTGAAAAAACATTGATAATCCGTTACCGGATTGACGGCGTGCTCCATGAAGTGGAGACACCGCCCCGTAACATTGCCCCGGCAGTGATTTCCCGCATCAAGATTATGTCCCGGCTGGACATTGCGGAAAAACGGGTGCCCCAGGACGGGCGAATCAATCTCAGGGTGCTGGGAAAGGAGATTGATCTCCGTGTTTCCACTGTGCCCACCCTACATGGGGAATCAGTGGTTATGCGAATCCTGGACAAGGGAAGCATTCAGTTGTTTGACATTGGAAAGCTGGGATTTCCTAAAGACACATACGCTCAGTTTCAGCGGCTGATTCATCGGCCCCACGGCATCATCCTGGTAACAGGCCCTACGGGAAGCGGGAAAACTACGACATTGTACGCAGTTCTCAATGGACTGAACAGTCCGGATAAAAAGATTATCACGGTGGAAGACCCGGTGGAATACCAGCTGGAAGGTGTGAACCAGATTCATGTGAACTCCCAGGTGGGGCTCACGTTTGCGTCGGGGCTTCGGACCATTCTCCGTCAGGATCCGGATATTATCCTCGTTGGTGAGATCCGGGATAA
Source organism: Acidobacteriota bacterium (assembly GCA_013151025.1). GTDB lineage: Bacteria > Acidobacteriota > Holophagae > Thermotomaculales > Thermotomaculaceae > UM-FILTER-49-7. The sequence goes on along the minus strand of JAADJC010000062.1, from coordinate 14,636 downwards.
GGAAACTGCGGATATCGCAATCCAGGCCTCTTTGACCGGTCATCTGGTGTTGTCCACTTTGCACACAAACGATGCCTGCGGGGCCATTACCCGTCTTTTAGACATGGGGGTGGAGGATTATTTAATTGCGTCTACGATTATCGGTGTATTGGCCCAGCGTCTTGTTCGGGTGTCTTGTCCGCAGTGCAGAAAGCCGATCCAGATGACTGCAGAGATGGTGAGAGACTTCGGAATGCCGGTGGAGAAGGGAAAACCGCTTCCCACGGCCTATTCCACTGAAGGATGCAAGGAATGCGGATTTACAGGGTATGTGGGCCGGAAGGGAATTTTCGAATTTCTTCCGGTGGACGACGAAATCCGAAGTCTGGTTCTCGGAAAACCCGACAGCCCGAAACTGCGGGCTGCGGCAAAGAAGAAAGGGATGCGATTCTTAAGGGAAGACGGGTATTTAAAGGTCCTGGACGGGATGACGACACCGGAGGAAGTACTCCGGGTGACACAGGAAGATTAGCATGGGCCGTTTTCTCTACAAAGCCACAACTCGCACCGGAGAAATTCATTCCGGGGAAATGGAAGGAAGTTCAGCAGATGATGTTCGTGGCAAGCTGAAAGCCGGTGGAATGATCCCCTTTGAGGTTGTGGACGCCAGCGAGGCGACCCGCAGGGGGCTCAGAAACCTGGATATCCGTTCCATTTTCCACAGAGGCCGAAAGGTCAAAATTTCAGACGTACTGGTTTTTACTGAAAAATTTGCGGTTCTGTTAAAGTCCGGTCTCCCACTGGATCGTTCTCTATCACTTCTTGTTGAACTTTCCGAAAAAGAGGGAATCCGCGTGGTGGCGGAGAGTTTGCTCAAGGACGTGAACGCGGGGAAATCCCTTGCGGACAGCATGGAACAACACTCCGAGTTTTTCCCGAGACTTTACATCAGTATGGTTCGGGCGGGGGAAGCCGCAGGTGTGATTGACCGGATAATGGAGCAGTTGCTTTCCTACCTTCGCCAGAAGGAAGAGCTTCGAGGGTACATTATCTCATCTCTTATTTATCCTGCCCTTCTGTTGCTGGTTGGGCTGGGGACCATTGTCGTTTTGATGACATATGTAATTCCCAAGTTTAAGGAAATTTTTGACAGCATGAATCAACAATTGCCGGCGCCGACCCGAATCCTCATGGGTATCAGCGATTTTGTTATGAACTACAAATGGCTCATTCTTATTGCGATTGTGGCGATTGTATATGGGTACCGCCATTGGGTTTCCACACCGGAAGGCCGGTCAAAAAAGGACAGAATTCTTTTGAAATTGCCGTTGATTAAACGTCTGGTTACTGAGGGGGAAACCGGGCGTCTGGCTGCCACGGCTGGTATTCTGCTGACCAGCGCGGTTCCGTTGATTCAAACTTTGAAGATTGTTCAGGAACTGCTTTCCAATACGGTGTTCCGGGAAGCGATGGTACCGGTGGTGTCCGGTGCCAAGAAGGGAGACGGGGTGGCCGGTCCCATGATGAACACCGGGGTGTTTCCTCCCCTTGCGGTGCATCTCGTTCGGGTGGGAGAGGAAACTGGTAATCTGGGCCCCATGTTTGTGAAGGTGGGGGACATTTACCAGGAAAGTATTCGTAAATCGGTTAAATCATTCCTGGCACTGTTTGAACCGGCACTGATTCTGGTAATGGGTGTGATTGTCGGAGTGATTGTGGCATCCATGCTCCTGGCGATTTTTTCAATGAACGATGCCCCGTTCTGACGGGTGGAGCGGGTGTACAATAAGGATAAGCAGGATTTTGTTTTTCCGGAAGGAGGGTTAGGAATGGAAAAAGGCAGACAAGGTGGTTTTACACTGATTGAATTGATGGTGGTGGTCATCATTATCGGTCTTCTCGCTGCTTTTGTGGCGCCGAAAATTTTTCACCGGGTGGGAGAGAGCCGGATCACGGCGGCAAGAAACCAGATGGCGGCACTGGAAGATGCGCTGGACATGTTTTATGTGGACACCGGTCGGTATCCCAGTTCTGAACAAGGTATGGCTGTACTGAACACCAAGCCTGAAGACATTAATCACTGGAAGGGTCCGTATCTGAAGAAGAGAGTTCCGAAAGATCCATGGGGAAACGAATATGTGTACAAGAGTCCCGGAGGAGAAGGCCGTGATTATGACATCATCTGTTATGGGGCCGACGGCCAGGAAGGCGGAGAAGGCGACAACGCGGACATCAATTCCTGGGAATAAGGGTTTTACGCTGGTAGAGCTTCTTGTGGTGCTGATTATAATCGGCATTATGAGCGCTATTGCCTACCCTTCTGTTTCCCGTGGAATCCGCGCCTTCAAAGACGCGCAGGACAAACAGAAAGTAGTGCTGTTTGTCAAACGGGCGCTACTGGCGGCAAGAATGGATGGGAAGTCACGGCTGATTGAAATTGACCCCAAGACCAACGAATTAACCTGTGGAAATCTCCGTCTCAATCCCTTTCATGGCGATGAAAAACTTACAAGTTTGTTGATTAATGGAGATGAGGTGGACACAATACCCATTGCCCCATTTTCCTTTTTTGAGGTGGGTATCCGGTTTAAGGACAGGACATTGACAGTCAATCTTTATGATGGAAAGGTGGATGATAAGTATGATGAGTAGGCAGCGGGGATTCAGTCTTATTGAAGTTGTGGTGGCGGTGGCGATTCTGGGAATTGCGTCAGTTGCGATTCTTCGCCATTTTTCCCAGTCCCTGTATATGGTCGGCCGGGCGTCCACACCTACCCGCTATGGGGATACACTGAAGTATTATTTCACCGAGGCGGTGCGCGCCTATGCCGCCAACCCTGAAGATAAAATCCATTACGAGAATGATGAGTATGAGTTTACATTCGACTTCGGTGATCCGACTTTTCCGGAGGCGGACGATTACAATTTGATTCCCGGTATTGTCCTGAAGGAAATTACAGCCCGGGTGCTTTTAAAGCCGGATGGCCGGGAAATCTACAAACAGGTAACCTATTATGTACTGCCGACGACAAGAAACTGAGCGGGGTTTTACACTTATCGAGCTTCTGGTGGCGGTGGCCATGAGTGCCATCATTGCGGTGGTGTTGTTCAGTCTTCTCGGCGGCAGCATCAGCAACTGGAAGAAGGCTGAGGCCCACATGAACAGCTCATTCCACCGGGGAAATCTGTACATTCTTCTTTCCACCAAGCTGGAAAGCATTCTGCAATACGATTCCAAGGTGGAGCCCGGGAAATATTTTTCAGCAGAATCGGACCGGATTCTCTTTCTCAGCTACCAGTCAATACTTTTTCACTATTTCCCGGTACTTACAGAGATTTATGTGGAAAACGGGAAATTGATGATGAAGGAAACACCATTTTTCTGGGATCGTCTCAATACCGACCTCCCCGAGGCCCGGGAGATGGAACTGACCGACCATGTAAAGAAACTGGAGATGGGGTATCTGATGCGGGACAAGGCCAAGAGGAATGACCTGGGCCAGTGGGAGGATCACTGGGAACCGGACACGGAGCGGGGAAAGGTTATGCGTGATATCCGCTTTGAAATCAGCTGGGAAGAGGGCGATACCATGGTAGTAACTCACCCCTTACCCCAGAAGGAGGACACCCGAAATGCGAAACATCGGTTCTGAACGGGGGTCCATCCTGTTACTGGTTCTCTGGATTGTGGCGGCACTTGCGGTGCTGTCCGCCATGCTTTCGCTTCGGGCACGGGTGTTTTTGAGGAGCCAGGCTTACCTGAACGCGCGGACTTCCGGATTCCTGGAGCTGGAGGGAGGAATTCAACGGGCATTTTACGATATTCTGCAATTACCCACCCGGAAAGACCTGGATCCCGGCCAGCGAAACCAATCCGTTTTCAACTATGAAATCGGTGGAGAAAAAGTAAAAGTAACCCGCATTCCGGTCACATCCAAACTATCAATTCAAAAGGTTCGTCAGGATGTGTGGAGGGAGATATTCATGAAGTATGATAAGACAGAAGACGAAGCCAACGAAATCATCGCATCTATTCAGGATTGGGTGGATAAAGACAATCTGCTGCATCCAGGTGGGGCGGAAGATGATTACTACCAGGGGCTTTCTTTTCCATATTATCCCCACAATAATAAAATCGAAGATATACGGGAACTTCTCCTTATCAAGGGTATTGACGAAGAAATGTTCTATGGAAGTGACAAGTATCCGGCACTGACAGATTTTTTCACAGTTCGGGAAACCGGGAACAAGTTAGATATCAATACTGTTTCCAAGGCTTTGATCCAAACCATGATGGAAACAACGGACGAGGAAACAGACGCGATCATTGCCGCACGGGAGGAAAAACCCTTCGAGACCATGCAGGATCTGGCAAACCTCGTAAGTCCCAATTCCTTCAGTAATGCGACACGGTATTTTACAACAACAAAGAATGCCGATATAATGACGCTACGCGCCACGATTTTGCGGGGAAAGCAGACACTGGCAGTGGAAGAGACATTCCAGGTTCAGGGGCGCACTATCAAATGGCTGGAGAGACACGAATGGACATATTGACGGATTTTTTCTCTAAAGCATTCCGGTTGATTTCGGAAAAGCTGGATGATTATTTCATCGTTAAAAAAGGAGAAATTCAACCAATCCCGGTTGAAGACGAAGGGGAAAACCAGTTTGATACCTTTTTCCTTGTTCCATCGGAAGATGTGATTCTCTATTCCCTGAAACTGCCGGCACAGGTGGAAGAAAATCTCAACGATGTGGTGCACTCTTTTGTCCTGGAAAAGGAGCCGGTTCGGGAAGGTATAAAAATTGATATTGCCTACACAAAAGAAAAAGGGCAGTTGAAGATCCTGGCCAGTGTAATCCGGGAGTCCCGCTATCAGGAAATCAGGAAGCAGGCTGCAGGGAAAGCGGATGAACTCAGTGGGATTCTTCCCATGCAGATTTTACTTCTTGCCTATGCCCTGCGAGAGGGAATCAGCGCCGGTCTTGTTCTTTTTCAGGATGAAGAGACCACATTGGGCGCATATCTGGAAGATGGGTTCCCGATTTCCTTTTTGAAATGTCGTTCCGGTTGTCCCCTTTCCCAGACGGTTTCACGGTTTCTGTCCGGGATTCGCGCCCCGGAGGATACGACAGTTACCCTCTTTGGTGATATTCCCGGCATGGAGGATACATTTCCCGATGCCGATAAAAGAGACATCCCCGCATCCCCCGCGTCCATGCTGTTGGCGCTTTTGAAGGGGAAAACGCTTCCCATTGTCAATCTTCTGCCGGTTAAGGAGCGCAAGGTTCACCGGAAATTGTGGCGCTATATCGGTATTGCTATTCTGGTTGTGGCGATGGGGCTTTACGGTACGTCGCTGGTCCGGGACTACCTTGGCCTCCGCAGCGAAGTGAATGCACTGCAGCAAAACTATGATGTGAAGAAAAAACAGGCGATGAAACTTGTGAAAAAAGTGGATGAACGGGACAATTTGAAAGAACAAGTTCAGTTTTATAGAAAAATAAAGAAACAGAAAGAGAAAATTTGCAAGGTACTTCAGGAGCTGACAAACATGACGCCATTGGATTCATACGCGACATCCATTAGCATCAGGAGGAGCAACTCTTTTGATTTTAACGGGAAATCCAGGGATATGTATACCTTGATTCGCAAACTGGATGAGTCTAAATTTTTTACTGGTGTGCAGAAAAGCGGTTCCAGCAAGGAAATGTCGGACGGCTACACCGCCTTCCTGATCAGGGGGAAAATTGCTTACTAAATTAAAACTGAAGCGGTCTGAAAAACGAGCGATCAAGCTGGGTATTTCCGTTGTAGTACTGGTGATTTTTCTGAATCTTGTGGTATTCCCTCTGAGAGACAGCCATGAGGAATTAACGAAACGGAAGAGCACACTGACTGCCAGTCTTGTAAAGTTTACAAAAAAGCTTCAGGAAGCAAAGGGACTGGCGTCGGAAATCAACAGATATAAAAAGGAAATCGGTCAATACAGTCAGCGCGCTCTGGAGGGAGGCTCTGCTGAGCTTGCCCAGGTTGCACTGGAAGAACTGGCGAACAAATTGGCCAAAGCCCAGGGCTTGACTGTTACCAATACTTACAAGGAACGGTCTAAAGATGAGAAATTCGGATATCTGCGAATTGGAGCACGGATTACGGTCAAGGGAGACTATGATGCTATTATCCGGTTTCTCGAAGCGATTCAAAAAGCCCCTGAATTGGTTGCGACCAGTGAAATTTCCCTGAAACACTACCGGGGATACGAGGCGACAGTGACTGTATTCGGACTTTCAAAGAAGGAGAAATCGTGAAGATCATAAATTTTTTCGTATTGCTTCTACTGATTTCGATGCCGGCGGTTACCCAGACTGCGGACAGTATCATCAAAAAGAACCTGTTTGATCCCCAACGGGGGCAGGAAGAGCCTGTAGATGAGGCTTCCGGGCCTGTAGATGAGGTTTTGCCGAAGGACATTCCCATTCTGGATGGAATTGTCACCATTGGGAATTATCAGCGTGTCATCTTCCGGTACAAAGACGGCAAGAGCCACAAGGTGGTCAGCGGTGTGTTCAAAAAAGGAGACAAGTGCACCACCGCGAGAATCCTCCAGATTCTTCCAAACGAAGTGACCATAGTATTTGCCGGGAAGAAATACAAAATGACGGTGGATTCCAAAAATAAAATGAAGAATGTACCGAAGACCAGTGGTTCCCACGGGGGCAGCATGACCCGAACCGCAGCGTCCCGGACTCGGACATCATCCCAGGTGGTGGAACGGAAAACACCAGCTCCCCGACGAAGCCCGGCTGTGCGGACGCCGCCCCGTCGATCCGGGACTGCTGTCAGAAGTGGCGGTGCAAGCACGCCCTTTGGCAGCAGCCGAGGCGCTTCCCGGACAAAGAAAAGACCGAAATCACGGAAAAAAACACCATTTTAATAAGTGAGGATATGAAATGAGGAAACTGACGCCCATCTTCCTGATGATTTTGATGACAGCCTGTACCGTACCGCCAAAACAAGTGCCCAAAAATGAGATTGAACGGGCACTGTCGGGGAAACGGCCGATCCTGCAAACAGAGATTGAAACGCCGAAACCGGAAAAATCTCATTATCAGGTAATTGAGCGGGGCAGGTCCACACGGGCAAGCCAGATTGCATCGAAATCCCTGGTTGGAGAAAAAAAAGGCCCAACTCACGCTGCCAAAAAGGTGAAGGAGGCATTCCCGCTTCTGAACCTTGAAGATGCCAGCCTGTGGGAAGTGATTAAAATTGTGGCTGATTATCGACATTGGAACTATGTTATTGATCCCGCTGTGCCGGACAAGGGCATCAATATCCGGTTGAATACCATGGTTCAGGGAATGGGTGTGGAAAACATCCTCCACCTTCTTTTGTCCATCTACGATGTGGCAATGGTCAATCGGGGTGGAATGGTTTACTTTGTTCCCACAAAGGGTGCCGACTACAAATTGGGCGCGCCGATTTACGTGGGGAACAAGGTGGGTCTGGATCAGACCGGAGAGGGATGGGTGACCCAGGTCATTCCACTGCATTTTGTTTCCCCCAAGGACCTGTCCCCCATACTGAAGGAATTTATTTCCACCGGGGGGAAGATTGTTGAGGACCCTGTTACTTCAACAGTGGTTATTGTAGATCGCTTACCCTACGTCAGGAAAATTATGAATATCATCTCACTCTTTGATGTGAATATATTCAAGAACAAGAAAATGGTGTTGATTCGGTTTCAGAACGCAGACGCGGAAAAAGTAACCAAGAACATTACCGAGATTTTCAAAGGATACGGGGCCCTTTCCGAAGACAAGTATTACATCGCCTCTATCAAAGAATTGAATGCGTTGTTGTGTGTGACATCGTTGCAGGAAGTGGTGGACGAGGTAAAATTCTGGTCTGACAAGTTTGAAAAGGAATCCGAGGTGGGAGAGGCGCAAATTTTCATCTACCACGCGGAGAACTCCAAGGCTGTCGACTTGGTGAACATTATCAAAGAGCTGTACGCGGAAGAGCATACCGCCACCAAGGACAGTAAGGGCAAGATGGAACTTCGCCCTGTTTTGAAGGGGGATTTCAAGGTCATTACCGATGAAAACAACAACTCGTTGATTTTCAAGACCACACGCCGGGATTACGACATTATTGAAAAAACCCTGAAGCAACTGGACGCACCCAAGCGGCAGGTGTTGATTGAAGCCATGATTCTGGACGTATCGTTGAGCGGCAGTTTGAGCTATGGATTTAACTTTTTCCTTCAGCATTTACAGGCAGATGCCAATCACGCGGGCCAGTTTACCTTTTCTCCCGGAGCGGACGCCGGGGCCTTTACCGGAGCATATACTTTTCTATCCAGACAATTTCAGATTGACGCTGTGCTCAACATGAATGAAGTAAGATCCAGAACTAATGTCCTTTCGACTCCTCACATTATGGTTTTGGACAACGAAAGCGCAAGCATTGACGTGGGAGAACAGATTTCAATTCAGAGTGGGAACATCGCCGTACCGGGGGTAACTGGAGGCACAAGTGGAGGCGTGTATAACAGTACGTCCTATCAGTACCTTTCCACCGGGGTCAAACTCCAGGTTAAACCGTCCATCAGCAGTAACGGAAACGTACGGATGGAAATCACCCAGTCTTATTCCGTCCCGGGCACCGCCACCGGTTCAGGTAACCCGCCTATCAAGAATCGCAGTGCCCAGACTGTCGTCAATGTGCCGGACGGGCAGTCCCTGATTATCGGGGGCATGATTCAGCAGAGTCAGACCAACAGTGATAACAGTGTGCCGCTTTTGAGCAAAATTCCCTTGATCAAATACCTGTTTGCCAACAAGAGCCAGAGCCGGTCCAAGAGTGAACTGATTATCATCATTACGCCCCATGTGATTTATAATCACAAGGATGCCAAGAAAATTACCGATGAATTCCGCAAAGAAATCGACAAGTTCCGGATGGAGATCTATGGGAAACTGAAAGAATGAAAAAATTTCTGCTGTTCATTCTGTTTTTATCAATAGCGGTATCTGTATTTGCCGGGGAAAATGATGATTACAGAGTGATCCGGGGACTCATGCGGGACGGTACTTATACCATTGCGGTGGATCGGATGAACGCTTTTCTTGAAAGCTATCCCGAAAGTTCCCATCGGAAAGAAGTACGGGAGCTTCTGATTTCAGCCTGTCTTTCCGGCCGGATGTATGATAAAGAACACCGCTATGCCGACTCATTTGTGAAAGACTACTGTCCTCAGGCTCCGGGAGCTTGTATGGCGGTGGTGCTGTACGACGCCACTGCTTTTTATCTGGAGCAGCGCCTCCCGGAAGCTGAAGAGAAGCTGGATACAATTTCAGGCAGTTTGAAGGGCCAGTCTCCGGACACGCTGAGGGCATATTATCAGCTTGCTGGAGATGTGGCCTATGCCCGGAATCGTTTTCAGGATGCGGTGGGCCTGTATAATTCATTTCTAAAACTGGGTATGGATAACCAGGTGCGCTTGAAGTTGGGGATTGCATACTATCACCTGAAAAAATATCGTAAGGCAAAGCGGGTGCTTTTACGCCTTGAAGGGGAAAACTTTCAGTCCGCTGAACTTTTTCGTTACCTTGGTTTATTGAAGTTTTCCGACGAAAAGTATGAAGAAGCTGCGCGGTATTTTGAGAAAGCAGGTAAAATGCAGGACCGTCTGTTTGAAGTTCATACGCTATTAAAACAGGGGAAGGCGGCGGATGCCTACACATTATTTCGTAAAGTGGTGCCACTGAAAGCGATTTCTCCTGAGTCGCTGGCGGTGTACAGGATTCAGTCCCTCTTGAATCAGGGCAGATGGAGAGATGCGAAAGAAATGCTGGACAAATCCACGTTGCCGGATTCCAGAGCCGCGCTGGAGTTGTCGTTTTCGGTGTATGATCGGTTTCGCCGGTTTAACCGGGCGGCCGATGTGCTTCACACGATGGCACTGATCGGGAATCAACCCGGCCATGATTTTTACCGCCTGGCAGAGTACCGGTTGACGAAACTGAACGATGCTGAGGGTGCGTTCCGTTTCTATGGCAAAGTTTTGGAAAAGGCCCCGGAGGGCCCTTATGCGTCCCTGGCGTTGATGAACCGCATCAGGTGTTCTCTCTATATGGGAAATCCCGAACAGGCCCTGAAACTGACGACGAGCTTTCTGAAAGAATACGGGGTCACTTCGCCTATCACAGACGAAGCCTATTTTGTATTGGGGAAGCTGATGCTGAACAGGGGAAATTACCCGGAAGCGATCAAAAGTTTTGAAAACATTCTGGTCAATTATCCAGATTCCAAGCTCCGTGCCAAATCTGCTTACTTTCTTGCAGATGCCTACTTTCGAAATGGCATGTACAAGGATTCCGGAAAGGCGGCAGCCACCTTATTCGGTCTTTCAGATCGGGGAAAAACGCTGAATCTGGCAGCACTATCTGCTTATCTGGATGGCCGCTACGATCAGGCGGCGGCCTATTTTGATGAATTGGACAAAGATGAAGCCAAAACAAAAGCAGTTACCAGTGAACTCCAGGCTTTTTCCCTGGCTCTTTCCGACAAGGTGCAGGAGGCAGTGGCTGTTGCCGGTAAGAACAAGTCACTTATATTTTCCCTGTATTTGAGATTGAGAGATGCAGAGAATTCAATTCACACCGCGCTGTCGGAGAACCCGATGCTGCCATCCCATCTGTATGAAGCAGCCGACCTCACGGAAGACGCTGCTTTGAAACGTCAACTGCTGGAAAAGGCTGTGGAATTATCCGACCCCGATACGACCATTCATCTCCTTGCATTCCACGAACTGGAACCGGAAGCGGTGGCAGCCGGTGATTATCTGACATTGATGGAATTGGAACCCGAGTTTATTCAGAATGATCCGGAAAGTTTTCATGGCTCGCAGGCTATTTTGAAAAAGGCGCGGAAATACCGGGAAAAGGGGAAATTGAGTAAAGCTGTTGCTCTGTATCAGATGGCTGTTCGGGCTTTCCCTGACGCACCGGGCAATGATGAATCCTATTATTTTCTCTACCAGTACGCAAGGCCACGGAAGCTTGCTTACCTTGAAAAAATTGTGAAGGATTACCCGGATGGTCAATATGCAGCCCTTGCCGCTTACAACCTGGGGGTCATTACTTTCAAGGGGAAGGACTATAAAAAAGCCGGCCCATTGTTTCAGCAGGCATTGAGCCTCAATGATCCGTCCATGGCAAAGCTTGCCTGGGCCCTCCGGTACTATCTGGGGGTATCACTGGAAAAGACAGGGGACGTGGACGGTGCAATTGTCCAATACCGGGAATATCTCAAGGAGATTCCAGAAGATGTTCACCAGGTTGGAGAACGAACCCGGATTGGCCTCCTGTTTCAGAAGCAGGGGCTTTTGGATGAGGCGGTAGCGGAGTTCAATCGGCTTCTACAGATGCCGGAGGTAAAAACCCGGAAAGCGGAGATTACCTATTACATTGCCGAATGTCTGGAGGCACAAGGAAAACTGAAAGAAGCACTCCAGCAGTTTCTTTCCGTCACTTATCTTCATTCCGACGAACTGATGTGGTCTACCACCGCCAGGTTCAAAGCTGCAAAGATCTGTGAACAACTGGAATACTACGATGATGCAGCCAAACTGTACCGGAAGATTGCCAGTGCCTACAAAGGCCAGGTCCAGGGCGAATTCGCGAAGGAAAAGCTGAAAGAACTTCAGGGGAAAGAAGAAGATAAGAAGTGATGGGTGAAGAGTGAAGGGGGACAAAAGACAGGGCTGAGAATAGCTTGTTTCTTGTTTTTCTGAGCCCATTCTCTTTCATTTGTGCCCTTTCAAATGTTGAAGCAGGGGGATAAAAAACCGGAGAGTCAGCTATCCCTTTCTTTCTAAACCCATCACCCATCACTCATCACTCTTCATCCATCACCCATCACTTTCCTTTCCATTTCTCCCAGTTAAATAAATTGACAGATTCGCTCTTTTTTCATATCCTTAACAAAAGAAGTGAGGGGTAATGAAGAAGCTGGATACAGTCGGGCGTTATAAGATTGAATCGGTTCTGGGTGAAGGTGCTATGGGGATCGTCTATCGTGCCCATGATCCCATTATTAAGCGGACTGTGGCTATCAAGCTTATCAAAGTGGATGCCAGTATTTCAGAGTCTGAAAAATCAGAATTTTATGAGCGGTTCTACCGTGAAGCCCAGGTTTCCGGAACCCTGAACCATCCGAATATCGTCGGTGTATATGATATTGGTGAAGAGCAGGGAATGCCCTATATTGCTATGGAATACGTTGAGGGCTGGACGCTTTCGGAAGTGATGGCAGAGCATGGGCCGATGGCAATAGAGAATGTGGTCAAGGTTGTTTCCCAGGTTTCTTCTGCCCTGGATTACGCGCACCGGAAAGAAATTGTGCACCGGGACATCAAACCGGGGAACATCATGGTGGACGAGGAGTTTCGGTGTAAAATTATGGATTTTGGAATTGCGAAGCTCCAGAATTCGTCACTGACTCAGACCGGCACTTTTCTTGGCACACCCAGTTATGCGTCACCGGAACAGATAATGGAAGGCAATATCAATCATTGTTCCGATCTCTTTTCTCTGGCAACGGTGACCTATGAATTGATCTGTGGCCAACTTCCGTTCCGTGGGAAGACTCTTTCATCCATTCTGTATAAGATTGCCCATGAGGCACCGGAAGCGGTGGAGAACCCGGCACAGTTCGGTCTGGATGGGCCTTCGTGGAATCGTCTGTTTAATCGTGCTTTTGCCAAAAAACCGGATGAACGGTTTCAAACAGCAAAAGATTTTTCCAGTGAACTGACTCGTTCCGTGTCGTTGACAAGCTCCCAGAAAAGTCGGATTCGCCAGCTTCTGGTGGACAATTCTACCGATACGGATACCGCTATTGACAAACAATTATTCAGAAACGAGTATGAACTGGCCCGTGCACGGGAGGACATCCCCAGGAAGAAACGCTCCAAAATGCTGGTTTTCCTGTTTGTTTTTCTGCTTCTTATAGGGGGGGCTTTTGCCGCCTATTTCTTTACCAATGGAGAGATTCTGAACAAACTGAATGCAACGGGCATTCGGAAGCTGATTGCATTTAAGGTAACGGCCAACCTGTCTGTGGAATCTACACCTGAAGGGGCTGAAGTATACCTGGACAATCAGCCCAAAGGGCTGACACCCCTTAAGCTGGCGGTTACCGGAGAAGATGGAGAGCAGCACAGCCTTCAACTGAAAAAAGATGGGTTTGAAATACTGACCGATACTTTTTATGTGTCTTCTTCAACCATTCTGAAGCCCTATACTTTGAAATCAAATTTGCAGAAAATGCAATTATTGACGGAGCCTGCCGTCTGTGATGTGTCGGTGGATGGAAAACCGCCGGTCAAAACCAGTGAAGGTCCGGTACGGCTGGAAAAGACATCCCCCCATAAGCTGGTAATTTCTGCCCATGGATATCAGTCCAAAAACATTGATCTGGCAGCGGGAGAGGTCATTACGGAAAAAATTGTGTTGACGCCGATTCCCAAGCCTGGATTTTTGAAGCTGAAAGGTGAATTCCCTGTTTCAATAACCGTCCTTCGTAAGGGGAAGCCGATTTTGAGAAAGACAGTTCGGCCTGGCGAACGATTGAAACTTGATGCAGGGAGCTACACCTTGAACGTTTCTGCCAAACAGGTGTTTTATCAGGATTCTATGCGAGAAAATGTGCTGGCGGGCCAAACGACTGTTCTGCAGGTTCCCCCACTTGGTTTGATAAAGAAAATTACAATCAAAGGCGGTTGGGCAAACTGCTTGATTGATGGAATTGATGCAGGGCCGACCCCGATAAGGGATCTGAAAATTGTAACGGGAAAACACCACTTCAAACTGGTGGGTCCGGGTGGCAAAACAAAAGCATTGGGCCGGGATGTAACAGTCATGGTTCCATTGAAAATTGAGGAGCGTCTGCGATGAAAACTCTCCTTTTGTTCCTTCTAATGGGAAACCTGGTCAGTCCCAATGATCAGAGATTGTATGAAAGCGGTCTGGCGTTTGAAGCAAACCAGAACTATGACCAGGCCATGCGGGAATTCAAGCTGTTATTGGAACAATACCCGAAATCCGATTTTGCGGACGACGCATTGCTGGAAATGGGCCACTACTATTTTAAGCAGGGGGATTCGGAAAAAGCGGAAGGATTTCTCAACCGGGTTGTGTCGGAATATGGACAGAGCGACAGCTCGGATAATGCCAATCTTCTGATTGGGCGGATCCAGCTGAAAGACGGAAACATAGAGGATGCATACAACACTTTCTTTCATTTGAAGGGGGCCTTTCCTGAATCCGATGTGCTGGACCAGGATTATTTTTATCTTGCGATTATTTCAAGCGGGCGCGGACAGTTTAAAAAAGCGCTTTATTTCCTGTCCCAGATTTATACTCGTTTTTCGGAAAGCCCGGTGTTTCTGGACTCTCTTTACCAGGCAGCCTATTGTTATTACAGAATTGGAGAACCCCAGGAAGCATTGAAGATGATTTCTGCGGTGAATGAGGAGAGTTTGGGAGAACAGAATCTGAAGGCCGAGGATTATACACGAAATCTTCTGCGGTTTTCATTGACCCGTCACTACACCCGGGCAAAGCAGTATTTTCAAATGGATAATCCC